>JAFMIU010000152.1 GCA_017853835.1 Pirellulales bacterium
AATCGGCGGCGAGCGTTGGTCGACGGTCGCTGATTCAGGCCATGCCGAGCGTGTTACCCGTGGCTGTCACTGCGGGCGACACATTCGAGGCCCTTCGCCACGGTGCGTGTGGTTGGTGGGGGTCGGCTGATGGGGCTTGCCCGTCTTCGCAGACAGAAGTGCTGTGTGGCGGGCTGGTCAGGAGAGTGGTACGTCATGGCGTCCTCCTCCCCTCGCGTCGGAATCACGTTGGCCGGTGCGCGTCAGGCCCGCTTCCGCCGCCGCCACACCGAGAAGCCGCCGCATGCTATTCCCGCGAGGGCCATGGCGAAGGTGGCAGGTTCGGGAACAGCAACGCCCGTCCAAAACTCCATTTCGGCGGCGCCGTCATATCCGTTACCGACGGCGGAAATGACGTCCCAGCGGACGTATCGGGCGTTCACACCGGATGGAAACTCGAACTGCTGACGGCTACCAGCGGTGTCGTTCAGAAGCGTGAAGTCACGAACCCCGCTGGTAGCAAAAGACTTCGTCGCCAGGGGGGATGAAAAGTCGTTATTGTCGTCGAATACGAGTTGAAAGCTGGTGACCCCATCCGCGCCGCCGAGGCGCTGATAGAAAACGAATCCACCGATCGCTTGCGGCACACCGAAGTCAAAATCGATGAATGCATCACCAGAAACCGCATTGGTGGTCGCGTACTCGCCGCTGCCCGTTCCGAATATCCCGTCAAATACGTTCGATGCGACGTAGGCGGCACTGTGGGGCGTCTGGCTCGCGGTAATCGCCGGATCCGCCAACTGGTTGGCCGGGTTGTCGAAGATGGTTGCCGATTGGGCCGTGCCGCAGAACGTCAGCGCCAGCCCGATGGTGCATGCAAAAACAGATCTCGTGAACGCCATGATTCATTCCCTTACGTTCAGGCTGTCGAGATGTCCCGCAACCTGGATCACAAACTGCGCCAACAGCTCGACATCGGGATCGTAACGGGTTCCCCGGCGGACCAACGAGTCGTATTGGCCCACAAAGTGACGAATCGGGCACGGGCAGGGACGAATCGGGCGCGCACGCCCGAAAACTGCACGCTCGCCGGGGCGTTCACGCCGTGGAGAAGACGGCACGGGTACGGCACTGGTAGAGCCGGAGGTGGCGTCAAGCGTCGCGAATTAGCCCGCCGCCATGTCGATCCTTACGGCGCGGGCATGCGGTACGACAAGAGATGCGAGCATCAACGCGACAAGGGCGGTGGTCGAGATACGGCAGAGCGGATTCATGAGCAGTCCTGTCTTTCGGGCGGATTGAGGAAGCCAGCGGCCTTGCTCGCGCACGGCGGCCGAAAAGCGGCACCAGCCACGTGATTTTTCCAACCATGCCAACAGTCCGCGACGCCATGAAACCATCGGGGTGCGCAGGCCCTTTCGGAGTCCTCCTCCCCTCGCGTCGGAATCACGTTGGCCGGTGCGCGTCAGGCCCGCTTGCGACGGCGAAACATTGCGCAGCCGCCGCAGGCGAGGCCAGCCGCAAGGGTGATGCAGGTGGTGGGCTCGGGCACGACCGTGAGGGTGATGACCGATGGGTTCAGGGCGTTGTAGGCCGCGTCGGAGTAGCGAATCTGGTAGCTGTTGAGGCCCTGCGTGAAGATCGATCCGTCGGCGAATCCATCGAAGTACTCGCCGGGTGTCAGCGTGTCGTAGTCGACGAGAAGAAACGTGGTGCCGTCGGCGAGCACGGTGTCGTTTTTGAGCGTGAGCAACAGGTTCGTGGTCGGGATGTTGAACGGCGTGCTGATGGAGAGGTCGCTCACACTCACGTGCTGCGACGTTCCTGCCGAGGGGTCAACGGTCAGCGAGAGCGTGCTGCCGGTCAAGAACGAAAGATTGCCGTCGATCGTGAATGAGGACCTGTTCGACGCTACTCCCAACAGCGCGTTCGTTCCATCCACCACAACCTCGCCTGGCCCCGAAAGCGTGCCTCCTCCCAGGAGGTCACCGATGACCGAAACCACGCCTTCGTTGTGAAGACTCATTTTGTCGGTGTAGAGGAAGAAGTTCGGACCAATGGCCAGTTGGCCGGTGGAGGCGACGTTGACAGTGCCGACGGGTTCGGCAGCGCCCAATCCAGTCGTCGAACGAAGCTCGAGCGAGGCCCCGGCGGCGACATTCACCGTGCCACCATTCAGCACGAAGAGGTCGTCCGCAAACGTGGGGCCCGTTCCGGCGATGTTGACCACGGCTGAGCTGTCGGCAAGGCCGAAGCCCGCCGCGAACCCGGCAGCAGTGTACGCATCGGGGTTGTTCGCATTGATCGTGGTCGTTCCTTGAAACTCTGCAAAGTCCGCCGTGATCGCCGCGAGTGGGACGCTGTCGAGAAAGTTCACGGTGGCGTTCTTGAGCACCAACTTGCCGGTGGTCACGGTGAGATGCCCGCGCTGGGCCACCTGGAGCGTGGATCCATCGATGAGCATGCCCCCTTCGATGCGGAGGCGGGGCTGGTGCTGGGTGCCGTCAGAGCCGCCGATATTGAGGACGCCGTTGTTGCGGACGACCATCCCAGCCGTCACGACATCCCCTGTGACTGCTGGTGTTTCGCTGGTGGCAAACGTCACGAAGGAGTGCTCGATGGAGAGTGTGCTGCCATTGATGTCGGCAGTATTGCCATCGGTGCTATCCCATCGCAGGGAATCAACGGGGTTTTGGCTTTTGTCGTCGCCGCATTGGCTCATCCTCAACGTGCTTCCGCCGGAAACGAAAAGGTCGGTGCGGGATGGAATATTGCCTGACCAGCCGTCGAGCGTCGAGGTGCCCGTTGCCGTGAAGGTGAGCGGGAAAGTCTCCGTGAACTGCGGCTTCGCCGAAGCGCCGTTGTAGGACGAGTTGTTCATGGTCCAGACGTGCTGGGCTCCGGTGAGGGCTATCACGTTGTTCCGCGGATCGAGATTCACGTTGTCGAGCCTGAACTGCTCGACAGCGATCCTGGCCGAGAAGGCATTGGTGAGATTGCCGTTGCCGTCGCTTGCGCTGATGAAGGCGTTGCGGACGGTCGTGTCTGCCGACTGAAATGCGAGATACTGAAAGGTATTTCCGACGAGGTCAGCACCCTGCCAGTCGATGTCGCTCGGCGGGCTCTGGAGCCAAGTGAGCGTGTTGTGCCCGGCCAAGGCCATCGTCGCGGTGGCGTTCGTGGGGACGGTGAAGCGTTGCCCGTTGGAACCAGGTGCGGGAATGGGGAGTTGATCGATCAGTGCCGAGAGATTGTGGTCGTTGTAGACAGCTTGGGCGTGGGCGGCGGGCAGCCAGGCGTGAAGCGCGATGGCAAGGCCGGCGACGATCAGGTTCAGCCCAAGTCCGTGTCGATCCGCTTGCAGCACCCTTTCTCGGGACCGCGGCATCCCAACGTGAAACGGCTGGCCTGTCATGTCATATCTCCGCGTGGCTGGGTGGATTTGCGCAGAGAATGCTTCTCCGAGCGTCCCTTCCTACCGCGGCGTCCCTGGTTGTGCAATCGGGGAAACCCGCAACGTGGCGAATCGGGCAGATTGAGGGTCGAATGTGTGGATCGCTTGGACGAGTCAGCGGCAACAGGGAGGTGAAGACCCGAGCGCCGTGCATGAGCTCACGAACCAGCACGGGCACGGGCAAGGCGTTGGCCATCGCCACGTGACCGCCCCCATCCCCGGCGGCCCATCGCGGAGAGGCCAGACGGTTGCTCGAATCGCTGCCACGCGGCTGGCTCGTCTCGTGATCCCATGGCTGGGGCCCGGCGCAGCGTCCGGCGCACCTCGCGCCCTGCTTGCTGCCCTAGGCTTTCGTGACGCTGGCGAAGGTCATGGCGAGTGAACCTGTGACGGAGGGTTTTCGTGACAGGTGAGCGAACCATTCAGCCAGCGAGGTCGGTAAGATGAGGTGAAGGTCCATCTGCCGTTTGGAGCCGAGAATGAAGCGTGTTCTTTTTGTGTGCGTCGAAAACTCCAATCGAAGCCAGATGGCAGAGGCGTTCGCCCACATGCACGGTGCTGGCCGGGTCGAGGCCGCGAGCGCCGGATCGAAGCCGTCCGGACGGGTGAATCCGAAAGCCGTGGAGGCCATGAGGGAACGTGGCTACGACCTGACCTCGCACACCTCGAAGGGACTGGACGAGTTCAATGGGCACAACGTGGACGTCGCCGTGACGATGGGCTGCGGCGACGAATGCCCGCTTGTTCAAGCACACCAGCGAGTGGACTGGAAGATTCCTGACCCGCGTGACATGACCCCAGAGGAGTTCAGGGGCGTTCGTGACCTG
>JAFMIU010000077.1 GCA_017853835.1 Pirellulales bacterium
GGCAACCCCGAAGCGTTGCCACTCTCAAGCGCCCCCTCACGCCGGAGCCGACGCCGGGACGGCCAAACACTCCTCGCGTGGCCCCACGCCGGTCCCACGGCTCACGCCGTCGGGCTTCCACCGGAATGACCGCGGCTCAAACCGAAGCCCCCGCTACTGGCGGGCGGGCATCCCGACGATCGAGAGTTCTTTGTCGTACTCGATGCGGAGCGTGTACTCCATCGCCATCCGCTTCGCCGGCGCCACCTCCACGCCCCATCGGAGAATGCCAGATTTCCGGTCGGCAGCACGCCCCTCATACTCCGCCAGGTCCTTGTCGCTCTTCACCATTGTGATCTTGATGTCGTCCTCGCCAACGACGGGAATGCGATCGACGAGCTGAACCTCGGCTGCCGCGTCGGCGAAGTTCTCGAGGTCGAGCCGATACACGAAGTCGACCATCCGGTTGCCGCCCTGGATCGTCTCCTCACGACTCACAAGCTCCCGCGTCGCCCGCAGCGAGGAGTCGATCCCAAGCCCCACCGTGAACGACTCACCGACGGCGACGGTCGGCACGGCACCACGCCCCACGAACTCCTCACCGATGAACGTCGATGCCGGTCCGGCGAGCATCACCACGTTGCCGGTGTTGACCAGCTTCGCTTCCTCATAGACGTAGCTCGACAGCACCGGCGCAGCCACCCGATAGAACTCGCCGGTGAGCGGAAGCCTCGCGATCTGGATCAGCTGCTGGTCGCTTCGGCTGGGAAGCGAGGTCTTCCCGGCCAGGCGATAGCTCACGCTCACGCCCTCCGACGGTGGTGCCGCCAGCTTCTTGCCGGCAATGATCGTTCCCGAGTTGAAATCGAGAATCTGGAGCTCGTTGGCAAAGTAGTTGAGGCGGGCATCCACCACCCCGTTGCCATCGACATCAAAAAAGGAATCGTTCGCCCGAGCGCCTCCGCCACCCATGCCCCCGCCGACCTGGCCCGTGGCCGCCGCCTGGGGTTGCGCTTCGGTGACCACACCTGCAAACGAGGCGTCGGCCTGGGCGAGCTGACTGCGGCTCCGCGAGAGCTTGTCACGGTTCTCACCCAGTTCCCGCTTGAGCCGTTCGTATTCCGTGGCATCGACCGCCACCTTCGGGCCGCCTCGGGCCGGGCCGTCGCCGAGCCTGATCGCCAGCGGTTCGAGCTTGGGCGGCGTGGCGAGCAGCGACGGAGTGGCGGTGGAGAGCGTCATCGCCACGTCGCCCCAGTCTTCGCCGCTCATCTGCTGAACCGAGGCGTTGTATTCCACGACGAGATCCTTGCGATCGGTGCCGGCGCGAAGGTTGTACGACGGCGACCACGAAGCGCCCGCCACGAGATAGCGAAGCCGCAGCACCGCGCCCGGCCGCTCCGCGGCGACGAAGACAACCGCCTCGCGCACCGTTTTGGCCGAGCCCTGGGTGATCTTCTGCCGCTGTCGGTTGAGGAGGTCGATCTCCTCGTCGATCCTCCGCTCTTCCCTGGCGAGCTCGAGCTCGCGGGCTCCGTCAGTCTCCCGCTGGGTGAAGACAAACTCCGTGATCTCGATGAGCGTGTCGGCGTCGAGCACGCCGTTTTCCAGCTCGGCCTTGGCGGTGGCGGTCGTGAACCCCTGAAGCCCCTGGAGATAGGCCTCTCGTTGCCCGAGCAGTTGTCGCGCCCGCTGCACGGCCGCCTTGTCGTCGGCGAGCGCGCGGATCTGGGCATCGAGCGTGCGCACCTCTTCACGCACGTCTTCCTCCACCGGCCGCGTGCGATACCGCACGGAACGCACCTCGAGACCGTCGGACGGCTCGGCATAGATGCTGCCCGGCAGGATCTGGTCGGGAAGGTCGGTCACCACGATATCGCGGAGCCCGGCCTCGTCTCCGGGCACGGCCACCTCGCGTGTCACGAGTGCCTGCCCCTGATAGACGGTCACTTCGACGAGCCGCCCTTCCAGGATCGCCTCAGGGGCGACCTCATCGGCACCGGCCCTCGGAATGGCCATGCACACGATCGCCATCAGCACGACGGCAACCCGGTTCATCACACGACGGAACGACAGCATGGCATGGTCCTCGAGGACGGCTGGGGAAACTCACTCTGATGGTACTTCCGACTGCGGGAGGATGCCGGAGGCCCGAAACCACGTGATGCAGGCGTCCGGCCACGCCCGGGCGGCGCGGGTGCACGTCAGGCCATAGCCATGGCCGCCGGTCGGGTAGAGGAGCATCTCATGCGGGGCATGGGCCGCGGCCAGGGCGGCGGCATAGAGCCGTGTGCCGGGCACGAACGACCGGTCGTCGTCGCTGTGCACGATCAGCGTCGGCTTCATGGCCGCATGCGGACGCACGTCGTCGGCCACCTCGCCATCCTTGCCGAGGTAGGCCGGATAGACGAGCACGGCCACATCGGGGCCGCACCTCGCATGATCGATCTCGTCGATCGCTGCAGAGACCCGCTCGTCACCACGGGCGTTGGCCTTGGCCACCATGTTGCCACCGGCGGAGAATCCGATCGCCCCGATCCGATTCGGGTCGAGTCGCCACTCCGCCGCCCGTGATCTCAGCAGGCTGATAGACCGTTGCAGATCCTGAAGGGCCCCTTCGCGATTGTTCGGTGTGCGGTATTTCAATACCGCCGCGGCGATGCCGTGGGAGTTGAGCCATGCAGCCACCGCCTCCCCCTCCTTGTTGAAGGTCACATAGGAGTAGCCACCGCCAGGGCAGACGACGAGCACGGGCGACACGGTCGCCTTCCCCGCCACGGGATACAGAGCGAGTGTCGGCCGGCTGACATTCGTGATGCGACGCACGCCGTCGCCCCGCGAGGGCAGGTCGGCTTCGGGCTCCCTCGCCCCGTTTCCGGGCATCGTCCCGCCCGGCCACACATCGATCGTGGCCGCCGGATCATGGCGAGGCTCATACAGCTCCACCTCGACGATGCCGAGCGTACCCTTGGCAACGGTCGCACCATCGGCGGCGTTGGCCGCGTCGGCCACCTCGGTGATACCCCCGAACGTTTCATCCGCGCGTTCTCGTCCGATCAACTGCACCCGCACCACCCGTCCCTGCACCGGCCTGAGCGGAAGCGTCACATACCCGAGGCTCACGGGCGTGATTCCCTGATAGACGCGCCGGCCATCCACCGACACGGCGATCGGATAGGTCTTCGTGCGCCAGCCGGGCATCTTCAGCGTCAGTTCGGTGAGCGTGGCCGGCCTCACCAGCGTGAACTCGGCCCATGCCGTGCCCTGGCCGCCGTCGCTCTTCCACGTGGTCTCCTCGTTGTCGTCGTAGGCCAGGGCGATGGTGTCGGCGTTGCCCCCGGCCGTGGCCGACATGATCGCCACGGGCACTCGCGTGGCCTGCTCGCTTGGCCCCGCGGGTGGCTCACTCCGACGAAACACGATGGCGGGTATCGGCGGCAAGGGATGCACACCGGCCGCGAGCGGCCCATCCGCCTTCACGGCGTCGAGTTCGATCATCGCCGGCGCGAGCCCCTCGGCTGCCGCGCGGATCGTCACCCTGCCGGAAGACGTGGTCGATCTCACCATCACCCTGTTCACGCCGCACTCCACCGGGATGGTGGCGGCACCGATGAGGTTCTCGGGCCCCTGGGCGATTCCGCCTCGCCATTCGGCGGGGCCGTCGATCGTGAACGTCACCGCGTCGAGCGCCGTGGGCACGCGGCGCCCCTTTCGATCGACCACCTCCACGTCGATGAGCGCACAATCGGCCGCATCGGCCCGCAGACCGCCCCCCGCCGTGTGCGGCACGAGCCTCACCGCGGCCGACGGCCCGGTCGTTTCCCGTCGATCACGACACACCTCCCGGCCCGACCGGTCGTAGCCCACCGCCTCGAGCACGCCGGGCTTCCAGTCCACGTCGGGAAACGTGAACAAGAACCGATGCTCGGGCGACTCTCGTCGACCACGACGCACGCCGTCGAGGAAGAGTTCGACCACGTCGGCGTTTGACACCACGTGCACGGGCTTCGTCACGCCCTCGGCGTAGTTCCAGTGGCCGATCAGGTGGAGTCGCGGATGCTCCGCATCGACCCAGCCGTCCCACATCACGCGATGGGCATGAAACCCGTCCTTGGGAAGCCGCATCGCGTCGACCTCGCCGCTCCGGCGGTAGTTTTCGGCGCCACGATGGTGGGTGTTGGAGTCGGAGAAGACGATGTTCACGCCACCGGCGTTGACGCGATCACCCGTGCCCGGACGCTCTCGCCAGTAGTCGTACCAGCGGCGCACGTTCTCGATCGCGTGGGAATCCTGATTGCGGTTGTAGGAGGGCGCGGGCTCCCCTTTGTGGGGCGGGCCGTCGCCATCCTTGTGGAAGGGGGGCGAAAACTCGTCCCAATACTTCCGGAGCCCTTCGTCGCGGGAATACTCCGTCGCCCACATCGGCTTGCGGCCGCTCTTGTTGATATAGAGCATTTCACCGCCATACTCCGCCACCGCGCTGCCGAGCATGTCGCGGGAGCCGATCGCGCGGCCGCCGCGTGGATCGAGCGTGTCGCGGAGCCGCCGCATCTCGGTCATGTGCTCCTCCGAGACGCCGTTGTTGCCCGACTCGTAGAACAGGATCGACGGGTTGTTGCGGTTGGCCACGATCGATGCCCGCATCACCTCCACCCGCTGCTCCCAGCGCCGGCCCGTGACATCCCGTTCGGAATCGCCGGCAGGCATGGCCTGCATGAGTCCCACGCGGTCGCAGGATTCCACGTCCTGCCGCCACGGGGCCACGTGCATCCATCGCACGAGGTTTCCGCCGCTCTCCACCATCAGGCCGTTGGAGAAGTCGCTCACCCAGGCCGGCACGCATGGACCGAGCGCGGGCCACTCGTTGGTCGTCCGCTGGGCGTAGCCCTTGAGATGGAGGGTGCGCCCGTTGAGCTCGACACGCCCGCGGCCAAACCGCGTCTGCCGAAAGCCGGTACGGGTGGTCACCGCATCGACCACGCGACCATCGACGACCAGCTGCGTGGTGACGTCGTAGAGATGGCCGCGGCCCCAGGTCCACCACTGCAGCCCATGCGCCTTCCCTTCGGCCGTGAGCACCGCATCCCCGCCGGCGGGGATCGTCACCGACTCCGGGGCCTCGAACCGCCCCACCTCGCGGCCCTCGAGGTCGGTGACGATGGCCTCGAAGCCGACGACCCTCGGCTCGGAGCGGTCATTGCGAACCTCGGCTTCGGCACGGATCAGGGCGGCCCCAGCCGGCAGGTCGAATTCACTGGCGGTCACATACACACCGGTGGTCCCAAGACCGTTGACGAGCGGAAGGGTCTGATGGAGTGGATCGGCCACATGCAGCCGCACATGCTTCGTGATACCGCCGTAGTTGGCGAAGAAGTTGCGGTCGTTCCACTGATACCGCTGGTTGGTGCTTCGCTCGCGGTAGTCCCAGGCGTTGTCGGTGCGCACGGCGACCACGTTCACCTCGGGTGCGGGCCGAACCCGCGCGCTGATGTCGAAG
Organism: Pirellulales bacterium; assembly: GCA_017853835.1. GTDB lineage: Bacteria > Planctomycetota > Planctomycetia > Pirellulales > UBA1268 > QWPN01. Next base: position 5,477 of record JAFMIU010000077.1, read on the forward strand.
CCAAACGGCGTGATGCCGTCTTCGTGGAGCCCGATCGCCTCGCCGTTGAGAAAAACCTCCGCGGCCTGCCGCACCCCCTCGAACTCGAGCAGCACCTTCGCCCCGGCCGCCCCTGGCGGCAGGACAAACTGCTTTCGATACCAGGCCACGCCGGTGGGAAGTTCGGTGATGTCGACGCGGAAAGCGTCGTCTTCATTCCAGGCCCTGGGGAGCGTCACCGCCTTCCAGGCGGAGTCGTCGAACCCGCGGTCGGCGGCGTTCTGATGGTCCCCTCGCGACAGCTTCCAGTCGCGATCGAAGTCATACGTGACCCGTTCGACGGCCACCGCCGCGGGCCACGGCCCCACCAGGAGGCCGATCACGACAAACACCGATGCCACACGCATGCGGCCACTCCGTTCCATCGGGCTCGGGGACGGGAACACGCGCGCGAGGACCGTGGCCCACGAGAATACCGAGAAGCCGATCCCACCCCCAGCGCACGGCCCAATTCGACCTCCGAGGCAGGAACGCACTATCATTCCTCATGTGTTCCCGGGCGACGGCCCGGGAGAGAAGAACCCGGCGGCGGTCTCACAGTGATCGTGACGGCTGGGAATCCTCGTGCGAAAGGAGGTGGTCTTTTGAAACCAGACTGTACCGGAGGGCTGCGCCGATAGCGGCCAGTCGACGGGCGGGCCGTTGACGCAGCCCACCATGTGATTCGTCGGCCGTCGCCCCTTCGGGGGCGGCGGCTTTTTTACGAATCCCTCGCTCATTCGCACACGATCATTCCCTCGGGGAACCAACATGGCCGTCGTGTTCTCGCCCGATGATCCCCTCTTCAAACTCGCCATGGTGCTGATCGCCGGCATCGTGGGGGGAGAGGTCTTCAGCCGACTCCACCTCCCGCGGGTGACTGGATGGATCGCCACCGGCATCCTGATCCGCGCCACGTCAGACTGGCACGGCTCCGCCACCGGCCTCGTGGCGGGCACGACGCTTCAGATGCGTCCGTTCATGAACTTCGTGCTCGGCTACATCGCGTTCACGGTGGGAGCAGCCCTCCACTTCGTCAGCCTGCGCAACGCGGGCAAGCGGGTCGCATGGCTCTTGGCGTGCGAGGCGATCGTCACGCCCATGGTAACGCTCGGGATCCTGCTGCTCGCGGGATGGTGGCTCGCTCCGGGCGGGATCTCGACGCGGGCGGCCCTGCTGCTGTCGACGATCGCGATCGCCGGGGCTCCCGGCACGGTGGTGCTCGTGATCCAGGAGGCTCGGGCCAAGGGCATCCTCACCCGCACCCTGCTGGGAGCCATCGCGCTGATCGACATGATCGCCGTCGGTGTGTTTGTGTTCGTCGCCGACTCGCTCGCCGAGGTGGGAAGCGGCGGCGCCGCCTGGCTCGACGCCGCACCGTCGGCACTCGTGTCGGTCGGCCGCGAGTTCGGCGTGGCACTCGCCGCGGGGGCCGCCGGAGCCATCATCGCGCTCGGGCTGGTGCGCGCGATCGTCAGCCCTGCCTTTCTTGGCGCCACGATGGTGGCGGTGATCCTCGGCACCTGGGGCGGCGCGACGGGCCTTTCGGCGTCGGGCATCCTGGCCTGCACCATGGCCGGCATCCTGATTTCCAATCTTCGCCACGATGCCGTGACGTCGACGCAGGCCTATCTCCACTCGATCGGCGCGGTGCTCTTCAGCGGCTTCTATACCCTCGCCGGCATGAACCTCAATCCGTCGATGGTGGTGCGGGTGGCAGGGCTCGTCGCCATCTATTTCCTCGCCCGCGCGGCGGGAAAGTATGCCGCCTCCTTCACGGCGATGACGCTTGCCGGCGCCCCCGACCGGGTCCGCACCAACCTCGGCTTCTCGATGCTGCCGCACGGCGGCGTGGCGGTGGGCCTTCTCCTGATGGTGCAAACCGACCCACGACTCGCGGCTGTTTCCGAAACCGTCGCGGCCGTGGGGCTCGCGGCCCTGGTGGTGAATCAGCTCGTGGGGCCGAGCGGGCTTCGCCTGGCGTTGTCACGGGCGGGCGAGGCGGGCATGGCGGCGCCGCGGCTGCTCGATTTTCTCGATGAGAGCCACATCACCGTACGGCTCACGGGGGCCACGAAGGAGGATCTCGTGCGCACGCTGGCTGCCCACCTCTATGCCGGCGGTCGACCGCCGGAAATTCCGCAGGCCGAGTTCGTCGAAAAGGTGTTTGACCGGGAGGCCCAGGCGAGCACGGCCTTCGGCGAGGGGCTCATGATTCCGCATGCCATCCTCGACGAGGGGCAGGAGATCACCGGCGTGCTCGGGATCAGCGAGTCGGGCATCGACCTCGACACACCCGATGGACGGCCCGTGCATGCCGTGCTGCTGCTGGCCACGCCAAAGGCCGACCGCAAGCGGCATCTCGAGGTTCTGGCCGCCTTCGCCAGGGCTCTCACCCGCGACGAGAGCCTCCGCGAACAGCTCTATCACGCCCGAAGCGCCGCCCACGCCTACGACATCCTCCATGCCGAGGATGCGGAGGGGATCAACTACTTCCTCGAAACATCGATCCCACGGAAGGCATGATCGCGGCAGGGGCCGTGCCCGGGCGATCAGGCTGCCGCCTCCGTTTCGACTCCGCAACGCGCGAGCCGCACCACACGCGTCGGCCCGAGCCGGGTGGGCCACCCGCGCGCCGATTCAGCGATGGCGTTGCCGCGCGATCGGCGACACCTCCTCCAGCCGAAACTCCTTGCGGCTGAGGGCCTCATAGTGGTGGCCAATGTCGATCTGCGCTCCCTCGGTGACGCGGTTGCCGTGTTCATCGAGCCGGGCGTTCATCGTGGCTTTTTTGCCACTTCGACAGATCGTCTTGATCTCGATGATGTTGTCGGCCCATGCGAGCAGATACTTGCTCCCCTCGAAAGGCTCGCCCTGAAAATCAGTACGGATGCCGTAGCAGAGCACGGGCACCGACAGCTGGTCGCACACCCGCGTGAGCTGCAGCACCTGCAGTGGCTTCAAAAACTGCGACTCGTCGATGAGCAGGCAATGCACGGGCGCTGCCTGCTGGGCTCGTCGCACCTCCTCGAAGAAATCGTAGGCCTCGCCGAAGGCGATTGCCTCGGCGGTAAGGCCGATCCGGGAGTGGATGAGATGGGCGCCACTGCGGTTGTCGATCGCCGGCGTGTAGAGCAGGGTTCGCATGCCCCGCTCCTGGTAGTTGTGGGCCGATTGGAGAAGCGTCGTGCTCTTCCCTGCATTCATCGCCGAGTAATAAAAGTAGAGTTGGGCCATGGTCTCTCCCGCGCGTCACTGGAGGCCGCCCCGCGTGGCGGCGCCTCGGCTGGCGATTGTCAGCCCTTGCCCCGCGGGCGCACAGCCCTGCGGCGTGGCGGCCGGGCGGAGCCGCCATCGGGCAGCGCAACTCCTGCCGCCTGGAGCTGCCGTTCCGCCTGGGCGGCCCAGCCGCGGTTGGCGGCCGGACTGGCGGGGCTCGGATGAAGGATGCTCGTGATCGGAAGGCCGCTCGCCGCGAGCGCCTCCCGGGCCTGCCCCGCGGCGAAGCTCCCGACGCCGATCACCCGGGCGGGATCACACCAGGCCACGAGTCGTCGCAGCGCCTCATCACACACCTCGAAGAGCCTCGCCTGCTCGGAGGCTGGCAGCTTGTCGGGCGTGCGGTTCTTGCCCGACTCCTCCATGAACACGAGCGGGCAGTAGTTGGCCACGAGAAACCGGTCGCTGAAAAAGTCGGCCGTTCCAAACCGCTCCTTCACCCATCCCCACAGCCGACGGCCACTCACCTCGCTCCGCGTGCATGCGAAGCCCTCGATGGGCCGCTTGGGATGCACGATCGCCGGCTGATCGACCTTGGCTTCGATTCCGAGAAAGTCCCTGACGTGTGCCACCTCGCCAAACGGCACACCTGTTTGAGCCATGCCCCATGGCCCTGGATTCATCCCGAGCAGAATCGCGTCGACGCCCTGTTTGGCGTAGCGCTCGAGAAACGCCTGATGGCTCCGCCGGGCGTAGATGAGGGGGTTGTAGGTGCAGGCGGTGGGGGAACGAAACGCGATCGCGTCGAGTTCCCGCGTGAGCCAGCGTGCGATCGCGATCGGTTTCATGGGCCACTCGAGGAGCGACGGTGCCGAGCCCCGCGGCGCCGAGAAGCGGACACGATACGATAGCCACTCTCGAATCACCAAATCCATCCCCGCCGCTTCGGCACCTCTCGGTTGTGGAGCCACAAATGAGCCTGCCTGCCATCGCGAGTCGATGTGTCGCATGGGCCACGATCTGCCTCGCCTTCTCGTCCGCCGCCGTGTCTGCCGAGCGTTACAAACCCGGCGACGAGATCGAGGTGTTGCACCTCAATGAATGGCGGCCGGGCGTCGTGGTTGACACCAACGCTCGCGGCGACGTGATGGCGGAATTTGACTTTGCCAGCAGTTCCGTGAAGCGGGTCTTCAAGAATGCCGAGGTGCGGCATGCCTACGAATCGGGCGCGATCATTCGCGGCCGGGTGTGGGCAGACGCCGAGGGAACCTTCCGGGAAAAGGCCGCGCTCCTCGACATCGACGACGAGACGATCCGGCTTCGCAAGCCCGACCTGACGGAGATCGATCTCGAGATTGCAAAACTCTCTCCAGCCGATCAGAAGTTTCTCGACAAGCTGCGCAAGGACTCGGGTGGAGGCCTTGCCCGCCCGCCGAAGCGGCCTGAGACGATCGACTTCGGCGATCCTGCGACGATGTCGATCTCCATGATCTCCGAGGCATCCGGCCGGGCGGCCCTCGAGGCCGATCCCCTGCCGTCGTACCTGAAGATGCAGCAGGGGGGCGTGGGCTTTCCGGTCGACGACTTCTTCGACCGGCTCGGCGCCGTGCTGCCGGTGGGGGGCAAGGATGTGTGGGTGCTGGCCGCCATCGAAAACGAGAAGCCCGGCGGTGCGATTCCCACGCGACTCGTCTGGGCATCGCTCGCGCGCTCGAAGGCAGAGGGTCGCCAGATGCTGCCTCCCTCCGAACGGGTGCTCGACTACCACAGCCCAAGCCATCGCGTGCTCACCTTCTCGAACGTGGCGGATGACGAGGGGGATGACGAGGTGGCCACGCTCACCCTCTGGGAGGTGCTCCCAGCCGACGCAAAGCCGAAGCCCGTGGTTCGATGGAAGGCCGACTCGAAAGAGGGCGGCCTCCACGAGCCTTGGGGACGGATCATCGACACCGACGTCGTGCTGCAGCGTTTCGGCAAAACGGAGTACGTGGGCTGGGACGTCACGGCCAGGGAGGCACGCTATCGCATCGCGCAGCAGTCGTTCTTCGCACCGGTTGCCACGCTGAGCCCGGGCCGACGGTATCTCTGCCTGCCGGAGGATTCGGGCGTGCGCGTGTTCGACGCGGCGTCGGGCCGGCAGGTCTCGTCCTTGCCGGTGGAGGGCGGTGTGGCAGGCGTGGCGGTGAGCGACGACGGCCGACGGGCTGCCGTGCTTGGTTCGACGATGCTCACGATCTGGGATTTGACCGACGCCGCCGCCGATCCCACGCGTGTTCAGGCTGAAACGATCGGCACGCCGTTTGCGAGAAGCCTCGCCTGGGTGGGCGACGACCGGCTTCTGGCCAACGACGGCCAGCGAGCCGAGGTGCTTTTCAGCCTCGGCCGTGCCATGTCGCTCTGGCGGTACGACTACGACACGAGCGCCGTTCCCTCCACCCGCGGGCATCGGGTGCACGAAATCATCGACCGGCATCTCGTGTATGGCGCCACGCTTCGGGAGGGAGGCACGTCCGGACTCGCCGTCGGCGCCGTGAAGCTCCCCGGCCCGAAGGTCGATGAAACCGAGGCTTCGGTCGATCCTGAGTCGTTGCTGGTGGTGAAGCCCGGCACGCCGGTGCGGCTGGACGTTCGGGGAGTGGAAAGCGCTTCGGACGTGAGGGCCGCGCTCGAGAAGAAGATCAAGGAAAACGGCTGGCTCCTCGCGCCGTCGGCCACGGCGGTGCTCGTGGCGGAGATGAAGCGGGGCGACCAGCAGACGATCACCTACCGTTTCGGAGGGTTTGGCAAGCCGGAGTCGACCCAAACGGCGACGATCCAGCCGTTCATCTCGTCGGCCAGAATCCTGATCGGCGACACGGTAGCCTGGCAGGCGGGTACGAGCAGCGGGGCGCCCTCGGTCGTGATGCTCAAGGAGGGGCAGACGGTGCAGGCGGAAGTTGATCGGTGGCAGAAGCCAAACCCGGCCTTCTTCGAATCGGTCACGATTCCGTCCAGGATCATCGATCCGGCCAAGCGCGACGGCCTCGGCGTCACGAAGGTGACCACGCGAGGGCTCCTGGTCGAGCCGTAGAGACGGCTCACGATCGCCCGCCCTTCACCTTCATCGGGCATCACGCGTGGCGGAGATCCACGCCTCCATTTTTTGAACGTCGTCGTCGCGCCCGTCTGCTCGCGCCGCGTCGATGGCACGGGCGGCCGCGGCCATTGCCTCGTCCCGTCGGCCCATGGTCTCGAGCACCATCGCGAGATTGGATGCCGCGACGAACGAGCCGGGGCTACTGGCAAGGGCCTGGCGATAGCATTCGACCGCCTCCGCATGGCGATTGAGCGACGCGAACACGTTCCCGAGATTGCACGAGGCCTCGGCGAAATCTGGCTGAAGATGGATCGCCTGCTGCATCGGCTCGATGGCCTCCTCAAACCTTCCGGCCTTCGCGAGCTCAAGACCTCGGCTGCAGAGCACGGTGGCCGCATGATGCCGAGCCGTGTCGAGATTCACCTGGGCGTCTTGATAGGAGGGGTCCAGCCGAAGTGCCTCCTGGTAGCGCTGCATGGCCTCAGGCACTCGACCAGCCTTGAGCATTTCATTCCCCAGGTTGTTGTGTGCCATGGCGCATAGAGGGTTCTCGGCCAGCACGGCCGTGTAGAGCGTCGTGGCGTCGTGGTAGATGCCGCACTGCCGCCACGTCATCCCAGCCAAGGCGACCACAACCATGCCCCCAGCCATGCCAAGCATGAAGCGATGCGACGAATCACAACGGTGCATGCACGTTGCCCACGCGGCGGCGGCAAGCGTTACCACGCTGATCAGGGCCGTGTGGGCATACCGGTCAGCGACGAGCGAGTGCTTCATGAAGCCGACGTCTGCGAATCCCATCACGGGCAGAAGCGCCACGCAGAACACCACCCAGGCGAACGTCAGTGGCCTCCCCCACGGGCCCCGCCATCGCCAGAGCCCCACCGTGACAGCCACGACCGCCGTCAACGGAAGCCACCATCGCAGGCTGTCTGACTGAACATGCCACTGCGGATACACGAAGGTGAGACGGATCGGAAGCACGGCTTTCGAAAGATAAAACAAGACGACGGCTCCAGCCCCCGCCACGCGATCCCAGACGGTGACGTCGCGAATGGGCGCATGGAACGAGTGCGTCTGAAACCACACGTTCACGACCGTCAACCCGGCTGCTGCCACGAAGAATGGCGCAAGCCCTACGAGGTCGCGCCACGCCACCGGCCGCCGCCACCACACGATCGCCAGGAGCAGCAGAGGCACCACCACCGCCGATCCCTTGCTCAGCATGGCAAGCAAAAAGGCCGCAAGGCTGAGGCCATACCACACGGCATGGGGTGAGGCGGGCGAGCCCTGCCGAGCGTCGGGGAGGGCATCGCGACAGGAACGACGACCCATCCCTCGATCGTCGGCCGTGAGATAGCACGCGACGGCCACCAGGGAGAAGAACAGGGAGAGGACGTTCTTCAGCGAGGAAATCCACGCCACCGATTCCACATTCACCGGATGCACCGCGAAGAGCAGCGCCGCGGCGTAGGCTCCAGGAATCGAGAGGCGATGCAGCACGAGCCACAGCAGCAACGCGTCGGCCACGTGGAGCGCGAGATTGACGGCGTGATATCCGGTCGGATCCATCCCCCACAGCCGCCACTCGACCCAGAGCACGGAGTTGGTCACGGGCCAGTAGTCGGTGGCATGATCCGTCAACCAAAACTCGGCCAGCCCGTTTGGCGACTTGATGATCGCGTTTTCCGTGAGGAGCAGGTCGTCGTCCAGCAGGAACCCGCCGTGCCATGCCGGCTGGTAGGCGAGTGCCACAAGAACGGCAAGGAGCATCACCCCGCCGAGGGCCCGTATCGTTGGTGACGTCATCACACCGCCCCTTGCCACGCCTGAGTCGGCCCACGGCGGCCGTCTCGACGACCGGCCGCGAGCCAGAGCCCGGCGGGCCACTCTCTGGGTGCCGCCGTTCGACGACACCATTTTCAGACAGCCCGGTTATATACAGCCCGGGCGACATCCCGCGACCCGACCACGGCGGCCGCATGGCCCCGTGAAGCCCTCCTTCATTCGGTACGATGGAGCAAAGCTCCGCTGGCCAAACCCTCCGCCCGTCTCTCTCCATGCCCACACCGGTCGTGAACATCGCCGCCTACCGCTTTGCGCCGCTCGATCGGCTGCCCGATCGGCGTACCGACCTGCGGGCGCTGTGCGGGTCGCAGCACCTGAAAGGCACGATCCTGCTGAGCCCCGAGGGCATCAACCTCTTTCTCGCAGGGTCGCGAGGAGGCATCGACCTGCTCCTGCAACACCTCCGCAGCGACCCGCTGCTGGCCGGCCTCGATCCGAAGGAGAGCCTCAGCGACCGTCAGCCGTTCAGTCGACTGCTGGTCAAAATCAAGAAGGAAATCATCGCATTCGGCGTCGATGGGGTAAGGCCTGGCGATGCCGCGTCGCCGAAACTGCCGGCCAAGGAGCTGAAACAGTGGCTGGATGAGGGGCGCCCCGTGACGCTCCTCGACACCCGCAACGATTACGAGGTGCGGCTCGGCACGTTCGACAACGCCCTGCCGATCGGCGTGAACCACTTTCGCGATTTTCCCGCGGCGGTGCGGAAACTTCCACCGGAGCTGAAGCAGCAGCCGATCGTGATGTTTTGCACCGGCGGTATCCGCTGCGAGAAAGCAGGGCCGTTCATGGCGCAGGAAGGCTTTCGGCAGGTCTACCAGCTCGACGGAGGCATTCTGAAGTATTTCGAGGACTGCGGCGGTGACCATTACACGGGCGATTGCTTCGTCTTCGACCATCGGGTCGCCTTGAATCCGCAGCTCGAAGAAACCGCCGCCGCCCAGTGCTTCGCCTGCCAGCAGCCGCTCACCGTGGAAGACCAGCAGTCGGAGCGGTACATCCCCGGGGTGTCATGCCCTTCCTGCTGGAGACCGCCGGCCGGGCTCCGGGAGGTTTCCCTCGCCGACCGCGAGGCGATGCTCGCCGCCGCATGCGATCCGCTGCCAGGTTCAGTTCCGGCCACGAACGAGCGGCCCCTCAATGTGCCGGCCCGCTACGACCGCTGGACACTGCTCGACTTTCTCTGCGACTACCATCCTCACATCGCCCGTCAGGAATGGCTCGCAGTGATCGAGCAGGGCCACCTGTGCGACCGCGAAGGCCCGTTGGCGGCCGACGTCGTGGTTCGGGGCGGTCATCGTCTCGTGCGACTCGAACCCAACACCATCGAACCGGCAGTGAACGCGGCGATCCGAATCGTCGCCTGGGAAGACGGCCTGGTCATCTTCGACAAGCCGGCGCCGCTGCCAATGCACCCGTGCGGTCGATTTCATCGCAACACCATGACGGAGATGCTGGCCCGAGCGTTTCCTGGCGAATACCTCGCCCCGGCGCACCGACTCGACGCCAACACGACGGGGCTCGTGGTGTTTGCGAGGAGCCGACATGCGGCCAAGGCCATGCAGTTGCAGTTTGAGGATGGCACGGCGGCGAAGACCTATCTCTGCCGGGTGGTGGGACACCCTGCCTGGAACACCGTCACGTCCTGCCAGCGGATCTCCCGAACCCGCTCCGCCAACGGCTGCCGAATCGTCGATCCCGACGGCGGCGATGCCGCCGAAACCGAGTTTCGTGTGCTCACGAGGTTTTCCACGGGCGACTCCCTCATCGAGGCCGTGCCGCACACGGGGCGCACGAATCAGATCCGGGTGCATCTCTGGGATCTGGGGCACCCGATCGTGGGTGATCCCGTCTACCTGCCCGGCAGGCAGCTGGGCGCCCGCCAGACCCTCGCTCCCACGGATCCGCCGATGTGCCTTCATGCCTGGCGACTCGTCCTCGAGCGAGGCCCCGATCGCGCGCGTCGACAGAACGAGACGGCTTGGCCGTCGTGGGCCGAGTGAGTGCCCGTGTGCCGACGACGAGGCACTTTTCGTGCCGGCGTTCACGGGTGCCCCCCTCCCAGGCGTAATCCTTCCGAGACGTGAAGATCATGCCCCGTGCGGATGAGGCACGATCGCGTTGAGCCCACTCTTCAGGAGCGGCGTCATGCACATCTCCTCTCGATCTGTGGCGGCATGGGGCGGCGTATTCCAGGCGGTTCTCGTCGGAAGCGTGCTGCTCGCTGCCGAGCCAACCGCTGACCGCGTCCACCTCCCGCGACGCTATTGCAGCGGCGAAAACTCGGTCCCAACGAGAAACTCCGAAACCACGCCCCCCTGTTTGTTGGTCAGGGCCCCGCCAGCCGCCTTTTCCGATGCATCCTTGGCGGCGAGCCAGTCAGGGTCTTTCCTGAACGCCGCGAAACTCTCCCTGGCGGCGTCGACGCTGTCGTGGGCAAGGATGTAGACAAGTCGCTGCTGCGACTCGGGACGCTCGTCTGGAACCCAGTAGATGATGTTCCGCATCCCGTGCCTGGCAAAGATGGCCATGGTGTGGTCTTCAAATCGCCGCAGAAGGGCCGCGTGCTTCGTGGCGTCTGGACACGAGTAGGTCCGCAGTTCAAATACCCGGGGCGTCGGCGGCGTCTCGGCTGCAAGCGCAGGCGACCACGACGTCGCGACGAGACGCTGACCATCGTGACTCGCGACAATCTCCCCGTCCCCGTCCGTCGCTGCGACCACGTCGAGCCACCGTGGGTCTTGGCCGAGATGGGCCCACCCCTCGTCTATGGCCTGAACTCCTTCAGCGGCGGTCAGGAGCATGACACGCTGTTCGGGATTCTCACCGACCGGAACGAAGACAGCCTGCGTGAAAACACCATGCGTTTGGAGAAGGGGAATCTGATGGTCGCGGAGACGGGCTTGCACCGCTGCGAGTTTGCCAGGCGACGCCTGATACACCCGCAGGTCGTAGAGCCGGAGGGGCCGGTCAGGCTCGAGGCGGGCTGACGACGCGTCGTTTGAGACCGTCTCGGCAGCGGGAAGCGTGCCCGAGAAGACGACCATCGCCACGAGCGCGGACCAGATCAGGTGCATGGGAGACCTCCCTTGTTGACGAACGTGTTGAGATTCTCGCTCAGCATGCCGCCTCCGTGAAGGGGATCGCGGCCAGAACCCCGCCTCGACCGTGCATTCGGGCAAACGCCTCGGCCAGCTGGCGACGATCCGAGTTCTCGACGCGGACAAACGACACCGTTCTCATGAACTCCTCTCGACGTCACCCGACCGTCATGTCCGTGATGAATCCATGAGATGGTCCAGCGGCACGCTCGCCAGCGCCCCGGCGATCGGAGCGACAAGATAGATCCAGAGGTGGTCGAAGTGCATCGTCACCAGTGCCGGCGCCAACGAGCGGGCCGGGTTCATCGACGCGCCGCTGATTGGCCCGGCAAACAGGGCCTCGAGGCCGATGACACCGCCGATGGCGACGCCCGCCATCAGCGTCTCCTCACGGCCTCCAGACGACATGCTGAGGATCACGACCATGAGGATCAGGGTCAGCACGAACTCGAGCACGAGCGACTGAACCTCGCTCCCGGCGGGCATGGTCGCCCCCAGCGTCGTGCTCTCCGGAAACAGCATGCGGAGCATGCCACTCGCGAGGCATGCTCCACCGCACTGGCTGGCGATGAAGGGCGCCACCAGAACCCGCTCACATCGCCCGGCGGCGCACAGCCCGAGCGTCACCGCCGGGTTGATATGGCATCCCGATACGTTCCCGAGGGCATACACCAACGACATCACCACCAGTCCAAACGTGAGCGCCACGCCCACATGCGTGACGACGCCCCCGGTCACCTCGTTGACGACCACCGCTCCGGTTCCGGCGAACACCAGACAGAACGTACCGAATGCTTCGGCAACGAGTTGGCGTGACAGGCTGGACTGATTCATGGTTGAACGACCTTGTTGAAAGCCCTTTGGCGGGTGCTGCACCGACGCAGTCCCGTGAGTATGGCGACCACCCTCACCACGCTCCAACTCCAGCAGGGCGACGGCGGCGCCAACGCCACGTTCTGGGGCCCGGAGTTTGGCTTCGGCCGAACACTCGTCGAGCTGGGTGCCACCCACACGCTGGTCGTCAAGGCCTCGCGCGGCGGCGGGTCGAACTCCCTCTGGGACAAGACAACCTTCGACGCGTTCGACGATGCCGGTCATATGTGGGGCCATCTCCGTGACACGGTGGATGCGGCGCTCGCGGCGGTGACCGCGACGCCGGGCGACACGTTTCGAATCCGAGGCCTGCTCTTTCTGCAGGGTGAGAGCAATACGGCCGGCGATGCGGCGGTGGCCGGGCAGCGACTGGCCGACCTGGCCACCCATCTCACGGCCCACATCGAGGCCACGCATCCCGGCACGACCACGGGCATGAAGACCGTGATCGGAGAGATCGCCGCCAGCGGAGGCACGGCCGCTCGCATCACCACGACCGACGCCCAGCGAGCCCTCGCCGCCTCGAACGACACCTTCGCCTTCGTGCCCACCAGCGACATCGCAGCCGGCGGCGATCCGGTGAATGGCAACTCAGGACGGCG
>JAFMIU010000153.1 GCA_017853835.1 Pirellulales bacterium
ATCGGCTGCAAGGTCACGCTGCGTGGCCGGCGGATGTACGAGTTTCTCGATCGCCTCGTGTCGGTCGCGCTTCCCCGGGTGCGCGACTTCCGGGGCCTGTCGAGCACGGCATTCGACGGGAATGGCAACTACAGCCTCGGCCTGTCGGAACAGATGGTGTTTCCCGAGATCAACCCGGACCGGTTCACCCGTCCCCAGGGCATGAACATCACCTTCGTCACGTCGGCGCGGAGTGACGATGACGCTCGTGAGTTCCTCGTGGCGATGGGGATGCCTCTCAAGAAGGAAGGGGACGCCGCAGCGTAGCGGCGAGCCCGGGCCTTCGGGCCCGCGATCCAGCGACAACGAAACGATTCGGATTCTGTAGGTACACGAAAGACTATGGCAAGCAAATCAAAGATCGCGGCAGCGAATCGCAAGCCCAAGTTTTCCACGCGGATTGTCCGCCGCTGCATGCTCTGCGGACGGCCGCGAGCCGTGTATCGGAAGTTCGGCACGTGCCGGATTTGCTTCCGGAAGCTGGCCGACCAGGGCTGCATTCCGGGTGTGAAAAAGGCGAGTTGGTAACAGACGCACGAACCCACGCAAGAACTCAGACAGCGAGATTTCAGAAAAGGGCCCAGCTGACATGATGACCGACCCTATCGCCGACATGCTGACACGCATTCGCAATGCGGTGCGAGTCGAACGCGCCACCGTCGAGGTGCCGAGTTCGAAGGTGAAGCGTGGCCTGGCGGAAGTTCTGAAGCGAGAAGGCTTCATCTGGGACTGGCGCGAGGTCGAGGCCGACCCCGTGCCACGCCTCCAACTCGAGCTGAAGTATGGTCCCAACGGTGAGCGGCTGATTCGTCATATCCGTCGTGTCAGTTCGCCCGGTCGTCGGGTCTACAGCCGGTCGGCCCGTCTGCGTCCTGTGCTTGGTGGCCTTGGCATCTCGATTCTTTCGACCTCGAGCGGGGTCGTGAGCGATCGTGAGGCCCGGCAGAAGAAACTCGGCGGCGAAGTCCTCTGTGAGCTCTGGTAGTCGGAAAGGTCAGGAAGGCGATGTCGAGAATCGGTAAGGCACCCGTGTCGATCCCCAAGGGCGTGAAGGCGGCCGTGAACAACGGCACGCTCACCGTGGAGGGTCCGCTCGGCAAGCTGGAGCATAAAGTTCACCCCTCCGTGGCGTTGAACGTGGACGCTGCGGCATCCACCATCATCGTCACGCGTGACGGCGACGGGCGGCTGGCTCGTTCCGTGCACGGGCTCACGCGGGCCCTGGCGGCCAACATGGTGGAAGGCGTGTCGAAGGGCTTCGAAAAGAAGCTCGAGATCGTCGGCGTGGGCTACCTCGCTGCCATCCAGAAGAACACGCTGCAGCTGCGAGTTGGTTTTGCCAACGAACTGCAGGTCGAGATCCCGGCGGGGCTGACGGTGGCCTGCCCGGACCAGACGCACATCACGATCAAGGGGATCGACAAGCAACTCGTGGGGCAGTTTGCCGCCGAGGTGCGGGCCCTCCGGAAGCCGGAGCCCTACAAGGGCAAGGGCATCCGCTATGAAAACGAACAGGTCCGCCGCAAGGCCGGCAAAGCGGTTACGAAGTAAGGACAACAGTCATGGATCATTCACGCACCATTCTCAGGCAGCGACAGCGGCGACGGTTTCGCGTGCGTCGCTCCATCCGCGGCACCGCCGAGCGTCCTCGGCTCGCAGTGTTTCGCTCGCACCAGCACATCTACGCCCAGGTCATCGACGACGCCTCCGGGAAGACGCTCGCCTCGGCCAGCACCCGCGACAAGTCGCTGCGTGATGCCGTCGGCTTCGGCGGCAACAAGCAGGCTGCGGAAGCCATCGGCAAGGCTGTGGCTGAGCGGGCGAAGGCTGCCGGTGTGAACCAGGTGTGCTTCGACCGTGGCTCGTTCAAGTACCACGGCCGGGTTGCCGCCCTCGCGGATGCCGCCCGGGCCGCCGGCCTCGAGTTCTGATCCCCTTTCCCCACGCACCACCACCCGCTCTCACCGCTGATCTTCGGAGGCAGTTCCTCGTGTCCACCACTGGCAAAGATTCCCGCTCGGGCGAGTTCGTCGAGAAGGTCGTGAAGGTGCGTCGGTGCGCCACCGTCGTGAAGGGCGGTCGTCGCTTCAGCTTCGCCGGCCTTGTGGTCGTCGGCAACGGCCGCGGCAAGGTGGGCTGCGGGTATGCCAAGGCCAACGAGGTGCCGCCGGCCGTTGAGAAGGCCATCAAGGACGGCATGAAGAACCTGATCGAGGTGCCCATTCAGTCGGGCACCATTCCTCACCGGGTCGAAGGCCGCTACGAGACCGCCAAGGTGGTGCTGCTGCCCGCCGGTCCTGGCACGGGCATCATCGCCGGTGCAGCCGTGCGAGCGGTCTGTGAGTCGGCCGGGATTCATGACGTGCTCAGCAAGGCGCACGGCTCGACCAACCCCGTGAACCTGGTCAAGGCGGCCCTGGAAGCGCTCAAGCAACTCCGCACGCGTGAGGATGTCGAGCGGCTCCGCGGCGTGACCCTCTCCTGATCATCCACCTTTCCGCGGGCCCGCCCGTCGGCAACGAAAGCAGACCATCATGAACCTCAACGACGTCAACAAGGGCATCCACAAGCACACGAAGCGGCTCCGCGTGGGACGCGGGCCGGGCTCGGGCCGCGGTCGCACGGCGGGCCGAGGCAACAAGGGGCAGGGGCAGCTCGCGGGCTGGTCGTCGCCGGCCATCTTCGAGGGCGGCTGCATGCCCCTCATTCGCCGGATTCCCAAGCGAGGCTTCCACAACGCCCACGGGTTCATCGTGAAGTCGGTGAACGTCGGCCGGATCGCCGAAGCCTTCGAGGCTGGTGCCGAGGTCACGCCGGAAACGCTTCGTGCCGCCGGCCTCGCCAAGGGCATCTGGCAGCACCTGAAGATCCTCGGCGAGGGTGATCTCGGGAAGGCGCTCAAGGTGTCGGCCCATCATTTCAGCGAGCAGGCCAAGGCCAAGATCCTGGCGGCCGGTGGCACGGTGACTGAACTCGCCGGGCCGGCCCCTGTCGTTCGCAAGGTCAAGAAGGCATCGCGGAAAAAGCCGACCGCCGGGTAGGGTATGGGCTTCCGG
Source organism: Pirellulales bacterium (assembly GCA_017853835.1). Classification (GTDB taxonomy): domain Bacteria; phylum Planctomycetota; class Planctomycetia; order Pirellulales; family UBA1268; genus QWPN01. The sequence goes on from JAFMIU010000153.1 coordinate 3,096, forward strand.
CCGCAGCGTTCCTCGGAGGAGTCCCGTCCGTGCTCGAAAAACTTCGCGTCATTTTCACGATTCCCGAACTGCGTCAGAAGATCCTGCTGACGCTGGGGCTGCTCGCGATCTATCGCGTCGGCTGGCAGGTTCCTCTGCCGATCATCGACGCCAAGGCCATGAGCCAGTTTGCCAACGAGTCAGGTGGCATTGGTGACCTGCTGCGAACCGTCGCCGTGTTTTCGGCCAGCCAGCTGTCGCAGGCGACGATCTTCGGCCTTGGGATCATGCCCTATATCTCGGCGTCGATCATCTTCCAGTTGCTCGGCACCGTGTGGCCGCCGCTGGAGCGACTCCAGAAGGAAGGCGAGTCGGGCCGGAAGAAGATCAACGAGTACACCCGGTATGCGACCGTGGTGATCTGCATGGTTCAGAGCTGGGCCTACGTGGCGTTTTTGGCGTCGCAGCGAGTCGGCGAGCAGTCGCTCATCTCACCGGCGTTTCTCGACGCGAATGGGCGGCTTCCGCTGTCGTGGCAGTTTGTGGCGGTGATGACGATGACCGCCGGCACGATCTTCCTGATGTGGCTCGGCGAGCAGATCGACGAGTTCGGGATCGGCAACGGCATCAGCCTCCTGATCATGGCCGGTATCCTCGCCGGCATGCCGAGCGCCCTCATCGAACTGGGCAGCGACACCACGTGGGAACTTGGTGGGGGCGGCGGCAAGATGGGCGTCGAGACGCTTCTCGTGCTGGCGCTCCTGTTCGTCGGCGTCGTGGCCGGGGTGGTGTTCATGACCCAGGGGCAGCGGCGAATCCCGACCCAAAGTGCCAAGCACGTGCGCGGTCGCCGGGTGTATGGCGGCACGCGTCAGTATCTGCCGCTCCGGGTGAATCAGGCCGGCGTCATGCCGATCATCTTCGCCAGTTCGCTGCTGCTGTTTCCCCAGCTGCTGTTTCAGTATTTGAGCAATGCGTTTCCGACGAGTGACATCCTTCGTGCGCTCCACGACTCCTTCATGCGTGGGCAGTCGTACATCTACAACGTGTGCTACATCGCGCTCATCTATTTCTTCTGCTACTTCTGGACGGCGATCACCTTCAATCCGAAGGAGATGGCCGACA
>JAFMIU010000154.1 GCA_017853835.1 Pirellulales bacterium
GCAGCCTCGATCGCGACACGCACGAGGTCCGGCCGATCTTCGGGGATCTCGAGAACCGCACCGATCGGGAACCGCAGGCTGACAGACCGGCCACCGACAACCTCGACCGGCGAGAACGCCGCGGGAGGCGTCTGGGGCTCAGGAGCCCCGCCCGCGCACTTCCGCCGCCAGTACCAGAACGCCGGCACGGACACCCGCTCACGGGCGCAGAATCGTGCAACTGTCAGTCGCGACTTCTCAAACCCCCTCAGCCGCTGCTGCCACTCCGAACACTTCCTCTGATCCACCTGCCGTGCCATCGCCAGCCTCCTTTGAAACGGGATGAACAAGGTCCACCCGCGAGGCTATCTGGGCCATCAAAATTGTGGTGGGCGCTCACCAAGTTTTGTCGGAAGGCCGCATTCTCCTCTTCGGACCTACCTTGCCACTGAAATTCCCTAAGGGCCGAAGACTCTGACTCAGGATTCGCGTGTCCCCCCCAGCCTTTACGCTCCTGAGCGCGTAACGTCGGTCAATAAAAACTCTCGCGATTGATGAAGTTTGAGCCCGTCCGGATGGCAATTATCTTTGCCGCAGGGTCGCCGGTCCTCCCCCGCGTGTTCACCGCCAGGCGGTAGCGGTGACTCCAGGCCGACGCGTCAACGGCGGCCGGCAGCGTGCGGTCCCGCCAGGCCTCGAAGATTTCGCGAAACTGCCCCGTGACCGCCCCCGTGCGGCTGTCGCGACTCGGCACTACGCACCGCCGGCAGACATTGGTGGCTGTGAGCCGCACCTCACCGATCGCAAACACACCCGGCTCCGGCGGCGGCAGGTCGGCGTAAGGGTCAATGAGATCGGCCAGGGGGTCGCTTCCCGTGGGCCATTCGAGGCCAGGCCGAAGCGGCGAGGCCACGGTGTCTTCCCAAAATGCCTCACAGCCACCGAGTTCGAGATTGGCCCGAAAACGCCGGCGACACTCCCCGACATCGAACCGAAACCACCGGGCCACCTCGTGGAGCGATGCGGTCGAGATCACGGTTGGCCCGGCCGCCTCCCGGTCGTCGGGAAACCCGCCCTCGCGCCGCTCCAGCAGCAGCACCGCACGGCCAAACACCTCGGCCAGCCAGCCGCACGGCCCATCCGCACCGGGCACGAGTGGAAACGACGCCGGGCCGAGCGTTGCAAGGCGGTCAATGCCTGGCACCTCCCTGGCCGCGAGGGCGGCAGGGTCGATGGCAAGGTGGATCATGCTCGCCGTGCCAGAATCGCCCGGTTCGGCGAGGTCAAACTCCGCCCGGATCACGTGCACGAGCGGCGTTCGCTTGGCGTTGATGCATACGCCATCCATGTCGACGAGCTGCCAGCGCCGGTCGTGCTCGAGCGCCCCCGAGGGCAGCACCCGGGCCTCGTCGAGATCGACGCCGTCGAGGCTCTTGACCGGATAGACGGTGATGCGGTCAAGCGTGGGCATCCGGTCCCTTCCGATGGCACTTCGTCGCCGATCACATCCGGAAGTTGAACGTCTGCCAGAGGAGCCGGAGGAGCCACTGGCCCACCGTGCGGCTGCCGACCTTGATCCGGGCCGTGCCCCGCATGCCGGGCACGAACACCGCCTCGGTGTCGTCGAGTTCCATGAGCGCCTCGTAGCTCGTCGAAATCGGCACCTCGCGGCCCGAGGCGTCGGTCTCGGTCGGCACGCTCCCTCCCGCCTTCACCGAGAGCCGCTCGGAGCCGGCCTCGATGTGGGTCTCCGCGATCCGATCGATGGTGCCCGTGAAGGTCTGCCAGGGAAAGGCGTCGAGTTTCACATCCACACGCTGCCCCGCGGTGGTGAACTCAACCTCCGACTGATCGATCACCATCACCGCCTCGAACCGGTCGGGGTCGCCGATCATGCAGAGCACCGTGCCCTCGGAGAAGGTGGCCCCGAGGTTTTCCCGATCGAGCGCGTTGCCCGACCACCGCGGCAGCATGCCGCCATTCTCCCTCGACGGCTTGACGCTCATCGGCGGCAAAATCACGCCGTCGTGCGGCGCCACGAGCACCAGTTCGTGACGATCCTGCTGCTTCCGGGCGATCTGCTCCACGATGCTCGCGAGCGACTCCTCAACGGTGCCGATCTCGAGGCCGGCCGCCGGATCTGAAAACCGCTCCCGCTCCAGGCTCTTCAGCCGCGACTCATACTGCCGCTGCTTCCCCTCGAGCTCGGCGATCTCCAGTTCCAGGTCGACGTTGGCCAGCCGGGCGATCTCGTCCCCCTGCTTCACCCGGTCGCCCGGGGCCACGGCGAGCGTCTCGAGCGTGCCAGGCACGGTGACATACACCGTCTCCTCGCCGCGCGGACGCAGCTCCACGGCACACCACACCCGCTGCGGAAACGGCACCAAGGCGATGCCGCCGAGCACCGCCGCCGCCGCCACCGCCGTTACTGCCACGTTGACCGGCTTCACCTCGTCACGCCTCCCGGGAACCTTGAGAAACCTGATCATCCCCTGAAGCGGGTTGATCACCAAGCCCCACACCGCCCCCATCGCCAGGATCTGCCCGAGCACCTCGAGCCGATACGGCTTGAAGACGTTCCAGACGAACAAAAAGATCGAAAGCGTCACCACCCAGCCGTAGAGGCTCGACGCCACGGCATAGAGGGCGAAAAGCCCGAGCCGCCGCTGCGGCAAGAAGGGATCCTCCGGCTGCTTGATCCCGAGGCACCAGCGGGACGCCAGGCGACCGAGGATGGTGTTGGCCTTCTGACGAAGGTTCGGGATCTCGAGCACGTCAGACAGGATGTAGTAGCCGTCGTAACGGAGGAGCGGATTGGCGTTGAACAGGATCGTCGACACGCTCGACACGAACATCACGTCGAGGCAGAGCTGGTTGAAGATGCCGGGATGCGAGTTCCACCAGAGGTAGGTCGCGATCGAGGCGATGATCACCTCCACATACATCCCCGCCGCACCGATCGCCGCCCGCTTCCACTTGTTGGGCAGCATCCAGCTGTCAGACACGTCGCAGTAGAGGCAGGGCGTCATCACGAGCAGCATCACGCCCATCTCGTGGCACTCGCCGCCGTAGTGCTTGCAGGAGAGCCCGTGGCCAAACTCGTGCAGGATCTTGGTGACGCCGAGCGCTATGGCGAGATAGAGCCAGTTGCCGGCGGCGAAAAACTGCTGAAACTCGGGGAGCTTCGCCCGAAAGGCGTCGAAATTCACGAGCACGAGCAGGAGGGCGGTCGACACGAACATCATCGCCGCCACGATCGCCGGGGGCGAAAAGAGCCAGCCAAACCACGGGTCGATCCGCTCGAGGATCCAGTCGGGGTCGATCCCCCGAAACCGCATCGCCATGATGTTGGAGAGCCACGCCATCCACTCCCGCCAGATCCGCTGGCGACGCCGCTCGAAGAGCTGCGGCCCCTGCCCCGCACGGTCGCCGATCACGAGCCCGGAGCGATGGAGCGTGGCGATGAACCGGGAGAGTTCCTCCACGGTGATCCGCCTCGGCGGAAACCTCGCCTCGAACTGCTCCTTGAGCGATTCGAGGCTCGTGTGTCCGTCGAGCATGTCGAGCAGGGCATATTCCTCAGGGCGAAACCGGAAGTAGTGGAGCGAGATCGGATCCTTCACCACCCACCAGGCCTGCCCCTGGTAGACCTGCCGATTCACGACGAGATCGCCGCGGCGGCGAAGCGTGACGCCTCGGGTGGTGCTCGATCGAAACGCGTCGGCGGTGGCCATGGGGCGGCTACTGGGCCGGCTGGTCGGAGTGGATCGTCATCGTGGCGGTCTGACCGGCCCGCAGCAGCCACTCTCCCGAGCCGGCCTTCCGATTGGCCACCTCGGCAAACACCCGATAGTCGCCCCCGCTCTCCACGAGCGGGCTCACGAAGGCGATCGTCCCCGTGAAGGTCTCCGTGCGACCGTTGGCCCGCGGCACCTCGATCGTCACCGGCCGGCCACGAACCTGCTCGGGATCCCATTTCGACGCGTCGATATAGCCCTCCACGCGAAGCTTGTCGGTGCGCACGACGTGGGCCAAGGGAGCCCCAACCTGCATCCATTCCCCCTGATTCCCCTGCACGTCGACGACCTCGCCATCGAGCGGCGCCCGGATTTGGCGGCGGCGGATCTCGATGTCGGCCGTGGTCACCTCCGCCTCCTTCACCTTGGCGGCGAGTTCGGCGAGCTTCCGCTCGAGTTGCGCCTGCTCGATCTG
>JAFMIU010000155.1 GCA_017853835.1 Pirellulales bacterium
CGCTCTCAAAGCGCAAGGCCCGTCGGATCGAGGACTGGCTCCGCGTCATGGAGAGTGTCCACGAGAACGACGTCGTCACCGGCTTCGTCACCCGAAAGATCAAGGGCGGCCTGCTGGTCGACATCTCGGGCGTCAACGTGTTCCTGCCCGCGAGCCAGGTCGACATCCGCCGCCCCGCAGACATCGGCGACTACTGCGGCCGTTGCATCCAGTGCCTCGTGCTCAAGATCGACGAGGCTCGTCGCAACATCGTCGTCTCCCGCCGTGCCCTCATCGAGCAGGAGCGGTCGGAGCGGAAGAAGCAGCTCATGGAGACCCTCGAGGTCGGCCAGATTCGCCGCGGCGTGGTCAAGAACATCGCCGACTTCGGCGCGTTCGTCGATCTCGGCGGCATCGACGGCCTGCTCCACATCACCGACATGAGCTGGGCCCGCATCGGCCATCCGAGCGAGATGGTGCAGATCGACCAGGAGGTCGAGGTGCAGGTGCTCCACATCGACCGCGAGCGGGAGAAGATCGCGCTCGGCATGAAGCAGCGGACCGCGAGCCCGTGGGCCAAGGTGGCCGACAAGTATCCGGTGGGCACGGTCTGCCAGGGCTCGGTCGTGAACGTGATGAGCTACGGTGCCTTCGTGAAGCTGGAAGACGGCGTCGAGGGCCTCGTGCACATCAGCGAAATGAGCTGGACCAAGCGTGTCAGCCATCCGAGCGAGCTCGTGAAGCCCGGCGACGAGGTGGAGGTCGTGGTTCTCGCGATCAACAAGGAGAAGCAGGAAATCTCGCTGGGCATGAAGCAGACCCAGCAGAATCCCTGGGAGAAGGTGGCCGCCGACTATCCGCCGGGCGCGATCGTCAAGGGCGTGGTCCGCAACCTCACCAACTACGGCGCCTTCATCGAGATCAACGACGGCATCGACGGCCTCCTCCACGTCACCGACATGTCGTGGACGCGGAAGGTCACCCACCCGAGCGAGATGCTCGAGAAGGGACAGGAAGTCGAGTGCAAGGTGCTCTCGGTCGACCAGCAGCGTCGCCGGATCGCCCTGGGCCTGAAGCAGATGGCCGACGACCCGTGGACGACCGACATTCCCAAGCGGTACAAGGCTGGCGATGTCGTGAAGGGCACCGTCACGAAGATCACCAACTTCGGCGTGTTCGTGGGCCTGGAAGACGGCCTCGAGGGCCTGCTCCACATCTCGGAACTCTCCGACGACAAGGTCGAGAACGCCGAGGACGTGGTCAACGTGGGCGATCAGGTCGAGGTGAAGGTGCTTCGCGTCGACACCGACGAGCGGAAGATCGGCCTCTCGAAGAAGCGGGTTGGCTGGTCGGCCGAGCGGGAAGCAGCCGAGGGCGAGCCCGAGATGTGATTCCGTTCGGGGTGGCGCGGGCCATCTGAACGGACGGCGTGGTTCCCGTGACCGGCACGACCGGCACGGGCCCACCCAGGATCACGGGCGTTTCGTCGACGCGGGGCCGCCGCGCCGCCGGCGGGAGGCATACTTGGAGGCATCGTTCCGAGGGGAACGCACGGTCTCGTCGTTGCACCCGCCGCCATGTCGAACATCCTTGCCCGCTGCACCGCCGTCGGCCTCGTGGCCGGGGGATTTGCCCTGACCGGCGACCTTGGTCGCCTGGCCGATCGAGGCCTCAAGGTGCTCAATGCCAGCGATGTGCCCGTGGCGGCATCGACGTCGGAGGCGGGCCAGTCGGTGACCGCGTCGACGGTTCCGAGCGAGCCCGCGGCGGGTTCTGCGGGCGAACCGGTGCCTGACGGCCCCGCATCGTTACCGCCACCTCAGGCGGATGCGGCGCTCCCCGAGGTCACCCGCACCGTCGACTTCCGTCCACCGGTGTCGGGCGTGGGCCAGGTCGTGGTGTCATCCCTCGAGGCCGGACAGCGGCTTGTGATCTGGCTCAAGGTCGATCGGCGAACCGCGGCCGCGGCCTACCGCTGCCTGGTGTTCGACATGGTCGACCCGCGGACCGCCGAAGCCCTGCTCTACGAAGCCGTGTCGTTTGGCCCCGATGGCCAGCCGAAGGCCACCGCCACGCCGCCGTGTCGCGTGATGATCGAAGGAGACGCCGGCGCGCTCATTCCGGGCGGAAGTGCCCGGATTCACCACAAAGGCATCGCCTTGGGCGATCATCCCGGTGCGGGCGATCGCATCGGGCCGATCGTGTCGCTCGACGTGATCCAATAACTCGACCGCATGAGGGTGTTCGGGTCGTGTGCCACGAGCACGATGTCGGGCGGAGTGGTGGCGAGCTTAAATCGATCGGCGATGGGGTTTCCCGCGGAGCATCAGGGTGTTGTCCGGGATGAACAACGAGCAGGCGCCGATCGGTCAGGGCGTGCGGATCGCCCTGCTGACGCCGGAGGGCCGTGGGGCTCTGGCGGTGGTTGGGGTGGCAGGAGAGCACGCCGCCGCGATCGTGGATCGTCTGTTTGCCGCACGGGGGTGTGCGGTGGCGGCACGAGTCGATGGAGCCATCGCCTTCGGCCAATGGCGTTCCACGGGTGAGGATGTCGTCGTGGTTCGTCATGCGGCCGATCGGGTCGAGGTGCACTGTCACGGTGGAGTGGCGGCCTCGTCGGCGGTGCTGGCGAGCCTGGAGTCGGCGGGTGGGATGCCGTCCCGGTGGGAGGAATGGCTCGACGGCGGCCCGTGTGCTCGCGAAGCCAGGGAGGCGATTCCGTTCGCCGTCGGACCAAAGCCGGCGATGATCCTCTGCCGTCAGGCCAGTGGGGTGCTCGATCAGGCGATCGCAGGCATCGAGATGCTGCGTGCCGCCGGCGATGAGGCGGCGAGCCTCGCCGAAGCCCGTCGCCTCGTGGCGCTGGCTCGTGTCGGCCTTCGGCTCACCCGGCCCTGGCGGGTGGTGCTTGCCGGACCGGTCAACGCCGGAAAGAGCAGCCTGATGAACGCGCTGGTCGGCTTCGGCCGGAGCATCGTTTCGGAGCAGCCGGGGACCACCCGCGACGTGCTGACGGCGACCACGGTCCTGGCCGGATGGCCGGTGCAGCTCGTCGACGTGGCGGGGACTCGGCCGGCTGGCGCGCCTGCATCGGCCGTCGAACGGGACGGCATCGCGAGGGCTCTCACGGCACAAGACGAGGCCGATCTCGTGCTCCGGATCGTGCCGGCCGATGGCCAGCCGCCGCTCGCACCACCTCCGCCCATGGAACGCACCCTGGTGGTGATTTCCAAATGCGACCTCGGAAAGGCTCCAGCCTGTCCCGGGGCCATCGTGACATCGGCCGTCACCGGGATGGGCCTCGACACCCTCATCGCGGCGATCGTCGATCGGCTCGTGCCCGAAGAACGCACCGACCCCGCGTTGCTGACGGGACCAGTGCCGTTTTTGCCGCGTCACGTCGACGCGCTCGGCGGATCAAGGACCGTTGCCTCCTCTTATTCGTCGGTCGACTTGCCACGGAGGTAGAGCCGAATGGGCACCTCGCTGTAGGGCAAATCCCGGCGAAACGCGTTGAGCAGGTAGCGGCGATACGGATCCGACACACTCTTCGGGGCGCTTGCCGAAATGACGATCGTGGGGGGGCCCACCTCCACCTGCGTCGCAAAGTAGAGGCGCACCGGCCGCCCCTTAGAGTCGGCCGGCGGGTGATTCGCCTCGACCGCCTGACGCAACACCGTGTTGAGTTTGGCCGTCGACACCCGCTCCCGGCTCTGGCGGTAGAGCCGCTGGGCGGTATCGATCGCCGCCTTGACGTTTCGCCCCTCCGTGGCGGTCACAAACGCCACCGGCGCCCACGGCATCGTGCGGAACGTGTCACGCAGGTACTGCGTCCACTCCCGCTTCTTCACGTCGGCCGCGTAGAGATCCCACTTGTTCACGACGAACACCACGGGCTTCGCGTCTTCCGTGATCGTTTCGGCGAGTTGCTTGTCGACCTTGCCGATCGGCTCCGTGGCGTCGAAGAACAGCATCACCACGTCGGCCCGGCGGATGCTCCGCTGGGCGCGATGGGTCGAATAAAAATCGATGTCGGAGGTGCGGCTCTTGGCCCGCCGCAATCCCGGCGTGTCGATCGCGAGAAACGTCTTGCCGTCCACCTCGAACCGCACGTCGATGCTGTCGCGGGTGGTGCCGGCGATCGGGCTCGTGATCACCCGCTCCTCGCGGGCCAGCGCGTTGACGAACGTGCTCTTGCC
>JAFMIU010000156.1 GCA_017853835.1 Pirellulales bacterium
CTGCTTCGCCGTCCTTGCCAGAGACCAAAGCAGCTCGCTCTCGGGCCAACGGTAGGCTTTTCAGACAGAGCCTAGGCTGGAGGAGATGGTTCCGATGCAATCGCCTTCGGTCACGTGTTTCGCCGCGGTAATCGCGGTGGTGGCGGCGGTGTGCGGTGGATGGATGGCGCGTGGGTCGACGGCCGTGCCGGCGGCGGTGTGGTCGGCCGTGGCGAGCGGCGCCTTCCTCCTCGAAATGCTGTCGCGGGCGTCCGGCGGGCTGGTCGAGCCTTCCGCGGCCGCGTCAGTCAGGCTCGTGGTGGTGGCCTTGTCGCTCTGTCCGATGATGTCGCTGCTTGGCGCCAAGCGGCCCCAGCACGGTGTCTGGCAGTTCATCGTGGCATCGCTGGCGGTGGTGCTCGCCATGCCGGCGGCCTCCGCCATGCTCATCAGGCCTGGATCGATGCCCGACGTCCATTTCCTGCAGCGCTGGTTCATGCCCGTGCTCGTGGCGGCGGGGCTCATGAACTTCATCGGCACGAGGCATGGAGCGGCTGCCGTGGCGATCGCGGCCGGACAGGCGATTCTGCTTCGAGGTTTTCTGCCATTCGCGTGGAGCACCGAGGGGGCGGGCGCCGGCGCCGATGCCACGGCGGCGTGGCTCGTGGCGGGAGGAGCTTTCGTGGCGATCGGGCAGTCGTGCCTCTGGCCGGCCGGGCGATGTGCGCAGGGATCGCCGGCTGCCGCCGCGATCACTCCGCCGTTTCTTGCACTGCGCGAAACGCTCGGCGCCGCGTGGACGCTCCGGATCGCTGAGCGGTTCAACGTGGTGGCGGAAGCGCGAGGGTGGCCGTGCCGTCTGCGTTTTGATGGACTTCACGCCGGGGGCGACCCGCACGACCACGCATGGCACGGCGACGCGATCCGCACTGCGACCGCGCTGCTCAGACGGTTTGCATCGCCTGAGTGGCTGCGACGCCATCGGGGTGACGAAAGGGCCTGAAAACGCCCATGCGCATGGCGGATCACCCCCCTGGAGGGTACACTCGCGAACCCTCGGGCGAGGAGTTCCGTAGCGTATCCCGTTCGATTGAATGGTTTTCCCTCATCCGTTCCTCATCCCTTGGAGCAGTGACCATCATGGCCGAAGAAGCCCAGTCTCAGCAGCCCGTGCAAGTGCCCGTCGATGAGTCGCACATCGTCGCGACCTACGCCAACTTCTGCCGGGTCACCGGCACCCCCGAGGAGTTGATCGTCGACTTCGGCCTCAACAAGCAGGTGTCGGGCACGTCCCCCGATCCGATCCAGCTCACGCAGCGGATCATCGTCAACTTCTTCACGGCGAAGCGGCTTGCCTACGCGCTCCAGATGGCGGTTGTCCGCCACGAGCAGGCGTTTGGCAACCTGGAAACCGACGTGCAGAAGCGGGTGGTTCACCAGCAGCCGAAGGCCTGACAACCAAGGGACGGTGGGCCGGTGGCGATGCATGCCCTTCGGGCCTCACGCCGAGCCCGCCGTCCTGGTGAACGCCGGCCATGAGCAGCTACGACGAAACCGAGGAGTTCGAGCGGGCCCGACGGGAGATCCAAGATTTCCTGGCCGCACTCGAGCAGATGGCCCACCGCGATGTCGCGGCTGGGGAGTTTTTTGGATTCGTTCGCGACGGCGTGCATCGGCTCATGGAGTCGGTGGCCGAGGTCGTTTGGCTCATCGGCGACGGCGGCCAGGTGCAGCCGATTGTTCACGCGGGGATCGACGCCACCGGCGTGTCGGCATCGCCCGAGGGCACGCAGGCCCACAACGCGATGGTGACGGGACTGTTTGGCAGCGCCACCGGGCTGCTCGTTCCCCCGGGCGGTTCCGTGGCGGGACCAGACGGCGCGATCGCGGGCACCAACGACACCGCGCTCCTGGTGATCTCCGCGCCAATCGACTGCGGTGGCGGCCGGGCGGGTCTGATCGAGGTGTTCCATCAGCCCAACCACGACGACGTGCAACGGGGCTACCTCCGCTTCACCGAGCAGATCGCCGGCATGGCCGCGGTGTATCTCGATCGGCAGCGTGCCGCCCAGCAGGTGGCCGCCCAGCGGCAGCAACTCACGGAATCCGACGCGCAGCACCTGGCCCTGTCGCAGGTGGAGCGGTTCAGCAGGGCCGTGCACGAGCCGCTCGATCCCGTCGCCACGGCCTTCGTGATCGCCAACGAGGCGCGTCGGATCATCGGGTGCGACCGGGTGAGCGTGCTCGTGAAGCGGGGCCGGTCGCTCAGGCTCGAGGCCGTGAGCGGCCAGGAGTCGGTCGAGCGGCGGGCGTCGGCCGTGCAGGCCATCGAGGCGCTTGCGCGGGTGGTCGCCCGGGCCGGTGATCCGCTCTGGCATCCCGATCCGTCCTCCGAGGTGCTGCCACAGATCGAGCAGGAGCTCGAGAACTACATCGACGAGTCGCATGCCACGGCGCTCGCGATCCTTCCGCTCGCGAAGCCGCAGCCCACGCCGGTGGTGAAGCCGGGCGGGGTAGACGCCGTGGCGGTCGCCAAGGCTGAGGCGGCACCTGCCGACAATCCCGAGCCGATCGGCGTGCTCGTCGTCGAGTGGTTTTCTTCCAACACGTTCGAGGGCGGGCGCCGTTCCCGTGTGGAACTCGTGGCCGATCACGGCCGGATCGCCCTGTCCAACGCCCTGACGCACACGGGGCTGCCGCTCTATTCCGTGCTCAACGCGCTGGGGAAGTCGCGGGCGCTGACCACCGCGAGAAACCTGCCCAAGACGATCCTCGCCCTGGTGGCGGTCGCGGCGGCGCTCGTGGCGCTCGTGTTTGTGCCGGCCGAGCTCCGACTGGAGGGCAAGGGAACCCTCGAACCGGTCCATCGCCGCGAGGTCTTCGCCCAGATCGACGGGGTTGTCGAGTCGATCGAGCCTGGGGTGGAGGGGGGCGCCGACGTCAAGGCAGGACAGCTGCTCGCCACGCTTCGCAACCGTGATCTCGAAGTGGCGATCGCCGACGTCATCGGCCGGAAGGCATCGAGCGAGGAGCAGCTCGTGTCGACCCGCCGATCGCTCCTCGAAGACGACAAGATTTCAGCCGACGAGCGGCTCCGCCTGGCGGGTCGTCGGGCCCAGCTCGAGCGGGAGGTGGAGAGCCTCGAGGCCCAGCTGGCGCTCTATGCCCAGAAGAAGAAGGAGCTCGAGGTTCGAAGCCCGATCACGGGCGTGATCGTCACCTGGCAGGTTCGCGATCTGCTCCTTCTCAGGCCCGTCGAGAAGGGGCAGGTGTTGATGAGCGTGGCCGACAAGACGGGCCCGTGGGAACTGGAAATCAACATGCCCGATGACCGGCTTGGCCACGTGAACCGGGCGGCTGCCGAGGCGAAGAAGGGAAACCGCGACCTCACGGTCGATTACATCCTCGCGACTGATCCCGGCACCCGGCACCACGGCACGGTGCGGCAGATCCACGAGCAGGCGGAGGTTCGGGGTGAGGAGGGCAACACCGTGCTCGTGCGGGTGCAGATCGACCCCTCCAAGCACGACAAGGAAGAACTCGGCGCGGGTGCGAGCGTGACGGCCCGAATCGCCTGCGGCACGCGTTCGCTGGGCTACGTGTGGTTTCACGACGTGCTGGCGTTTCTCCAGACTCAGGTGCTGTTCCGATTGTGGTGAGTGGGTCTGAACGTCCCGCCAGCCGCGGGCTTGGGAGGTGTCGATGAAAACGCGCATGCTGATGCTGGTCGGGGTCCTGGCCATGAGCGGAGCGGGGGCTCGGGCCGAGGGCCCGGTGCTCGAGCGGTGCCTCGTGTCGCTGATCGACGAGGCGAAGCTGTCGGCGGGGGAAGCCGGGCTGCTCGTCGAGATCTTGGTGAAGCCCGGGGATCGCGTCACCGACGGCCAGGTGATCGCCCGAATCGACGACAACCAGCCGCAGACGGCCCGGCTGCGAGCGAAGGCAGAGCACGACCAGGCCCTCGCCAAGGCCGAGAGCGACGTCGATGTGCGGTACTCGCAGAAGGCCCAGGGCGTGGCCGAGATGGCGTATCTGAAGGCCAAGCAGTCGTTCGATCGCGTCGGTGGCTCGGTGACGGAAGTCGAGCTCGAGCGGCTCAAGCTCGAATGGGAGAAGACGGGCCTTCAGATCGAGCAGGCGCAACTCGAGCGGAAGCTCGCCGAACTCGCCGCCAAGGTGA
>JAFMIU010000078.1 GCA_017853835.1 Pirellulales bacterium
AGCCGGCGGGTGTCGCAGGTGGTGTGGAACGGCGACACGAAACTGGGCATCGGCTACAAGCGACGCACGGCACGGGGATCCATCCTCACCCTCGAGTCTGGGTTCAAGGCCGCCGTGTTCGTCAATCCCTTCTCAACCTACGAGACGAGCACCAACGTGCTTCCGCTCGACATCGGTTCGCTCTCAACCAACAGCATGCGTCACACGCCGAGCAACTTCACGCTCAACGGCTGGTATGCCTCGTGCAGCGTGCAGTGGTAACTACGGCCGCCCCGGCGTGGCTTTGAGAAATACAAACGGCTCCGCCGGCTGAAACGACTTCGACGCGTCGCCGCTGTAGGTTTCGCCCTGTTTCAGGGGCAGCCGCTGGACCGGTGCGGTTGGCGAGAAGTCGATCGACTCGAGCGGAATCCAGAAGACGGTCGGGCTCGTGGCGGAATCGAAATAGAGCACCCGGTTTTTCTGGTCGTACACCGTGCGCCAGAGTGTGCTCGCCACGTTGGGTTCACCAGGGGTTGTGATGCCGAGCGGCGCCGACACGTTGCGGATCACGCTGAACACCGACGCGATCGCCTTCTCGCCCGTGACGCCCTTCGGTATCGCATCGATGTAGAAACTCGCCCGCACAAACCGGTCGCTCGCACGGATCGTGCCCGGCAGCATCACGTCGCCGCCGATCTGCTTCCAGTAGGCGTCGAGCGCGAGCTGCTCGTCGAACGGCGGTGAGTTGGTCATCACGGTGTAGCGGCGGTCGTGGTGCACCATGAGACGGCCGTCGAGGTATTCGACGATCGCCGTGTCGCCCGACGGATCCGAGATGGCCAGGTGCGCCACCGCAGGCTCACCATTGGGAAGCACCGGCGCCACGATCGTAAACGGCTCCTTCTTCAGCCCCGCCACCGCCTCATCGACCGTCGCATAGGAATCGAGCACAAACTGCCCCCATCCGCCGATCGACAGGTTGGGCCGACCCGACACGCTCGGCCCATAGTTGCTCTCGGCGAGGTAGAGGAGATTGGCCACGAGCCCCTTCTCGTTGATGCCACAGGCCGTGGCGACGCCATAAAAGCTCACGCCCACCGAGCCATAGCGGCTCGTCCACTCAAAACTCGCCGGCCCCGCGTTGCCGTGCCGCTTCATGCCGCGCGGAAACGACCAGATCTCCGAGCCCGGATCCTCCACCCAGTCCATCGAACGCCCCACCACGACGGTGCCGTCGGCAAACACCCGCATGCATCGCGAGCAGGCCGAGGCGGTTGCGGTGGCCAGCAGGCCGGCGATGGCAGCAACGAGCATCACATGGGCGGGTTTCACGGCGCGGATCATGCGTTGAATCTCCTGGGGGCCTGAGGGGGGGAGCCCCACGTTATAACCATCGACGTGCCACACCTGGCGGCCGCGTGGCTCGGTCACGGCAGAGGGGCACCGCAGGAGCACGGTTTCCATGGCCCGCAGCGTTGTTCTCGCCGGTGCCGCTCGCTGTCCCTCCTGCAGCCTGCCACCACGATGGTGCGTGTGCCAGGCGATTCCGCCGGTCGACACTCGCCTCGCCGTGGCGGTGCTGATCCATCGCCATGAACATCACAAGCCGTCGAGCACCGGCCGGTTGATCACGCGGGTGGTGCACGGCGCCACCTGCCACATCTACCAACGAGCCACCCGTTTCTTTCCAGCCCAAGGCTTCGAGGCATCGGCATGCGGCGACGGCCGTGATCTCTGGATCCTCCATCCGTCGGGAGGGCCGCTCGCCGAGGCGGCGGCCGACATCCAGCCCGACACCGCATGGCCGCGTGTGCTGCTCCTCGACGGCACCTGGAAGCAGGCCGGCGAGATGCTGCGGTCGCTCGATCGGCCGGGCCGCTGCGTGCGTCTGCCCGATCCAGACGGCGAGGAAAGCCGCTACTGGCTTCGGGACCAGCCGGCGCTTGCCCATCGCTCCACGGCCGAAGCCTTGCTTGGCGTGTTGCACGCGATGGGGGATCATACCGCCGAACTCCGCCTGCGGCTCCACTTCGAACTGCACGTGTACGCCACGCTCCTTTCCCGTGGCCGCCGCGAACTGGCCGAACGCTATCTTGGCCACTCCCCGCTCCTCACTGAGATTCCTGCGTTTCTCGATCAGCTTCACTCCCGTCGCAGCCGAGACGATTGATCGTCATCCTGCTGCATCCCACACCCACAGCCCCCGTCATGAAGCCCACGCTCCTCATCGCCCGCGCCACGACCGACGATGGCGGTGAGATGACCCTCCACGAACACGACGGCGACTACACCATTCGCATCGATGGCGTGGAGCTGATGTCAACCCGCCAGCACCTCTCTGAAGAACGGATGGCCGAACTGGCCTGCGCCCACCTGCGGCAGCACGCCAATGCCCGCGTGCTGATCGGCGGCCTCGGGATGGGTTTCACGCTGCGGGCCAGCCTCGCCGTGCTCGCCCCCGATGCCCGTGTGACGGTCGTGGAACTCATGCCGGCCGTGATCGCGTGGAACCGCACCCCAGCCTACGGCCTGGCGGCCGACGCCCTGAACGATCCTCGGGTGGAGGTGGTGCAGAAGGATGTCGCCACCGTGCTCCGCGCGAGCCGGGGGGTTTTTGATGCGGTGATGCTCGATGTCGATAACGGCGCCGACGGGCTCACCGTGGCCCGCAACGACCGGCTCTATCGGCCACAGGGACTCGCGATCGCCCGCGATGCCCTCTCCCCAAAGGGTCGCCTTGCCGTGTGGTCGGCCACCAACGACCCGGCGTTTGTTGAGCGGATGCGGGCAGGTGGCTTCACGGTGACGACCGAACGGGTTGCCGCGTATCCCGGCGGGCGGGTGTGGAACTGGGTTTTTCTCGGCAAGCGGGCCGCAGGAGTGTTTTGACCCGAGCCTTGCCCTTCCCGATAATTCCCACGAGCCACACGACCATCGCGCCCGCTATCACGCCTCTGGAAGCCATCATGAATCCCACCCACGCACGCAGTTCTGAACACGTGTTGTCGATCCGACGGACCGTTGCGGTGGTCGCGGCAACGGTGATGGCCGCCCTGACGATCATGACGATCACCAGCGACCAGCCGCTGGCGATTGCCGCGGATGACAAACCAGCTGCTCACAGCGGCGACGAGCCCGAGGTGCGATATGCCCTCGCGCGGCTCCGGCTTGCCGAACTCAATTTGGAACGGGCGTTGGAAGCGAACGCAAAGAGTGAGAAAGCCATCGGAGATCGAGAGGTTCAGCGGCTGCGCAACCACATCGAAGTCGCCCGCCGGCAGGTCGACATCGCCTGCGCGCACCCGCGAACCGCTGCCCGCCAGGCCACGATCGCTGCCGCCGAGGCAGCACGCGACAACGCCCGTGGCGATCTCGAGGCAGCCGTCGCCGCCAACGCTCGAACTCCAGGCACGATCAGCCCGGTGAACATGGAGCGGCTGAAGACAAAACTCGAACTCGCCGAGATCCGGCTCGAGATGTGCCAGAATGTCATGAGCGAACTTTCTCTCCTCGCCGAGATGCAGTGGAGCATCGATCAACTCACCGATGAAGTGATCGATCTCCGGCATCAGATCGATAGCAAGGGCAACTCCGACTTCGCGAAATAGCGATCCTCTTGCCGCCCACGATCTCAGCGCGCATGGCCACTCGCGCGAGCAGCCCTGCGGCAACGGTCGCTGCAATAGACCACCCGCTCCCAATCGCGCTCCCACTTCTTGCGCCACGAGAATGGACGGCCGCACACCGGGCAGGTTTTGGTTGGCGGCGACGTTCCTGCGGCGGTGCGACGCGTCATGGCTTCGCCAGTGGCTTTCCCACGCGAGGCCAACCGTCGTCGTCCCAGGTGAGCGGCCGAACCTGGAGCGCCGAAAAACCACCGCGGGTCGCGTCGTAAAAGTGGTGCACGAGATACGTGCGGCCAGGATCGGCGGCATCCGAGGCATCCTGAAAGACCGAAGCACCCCCGGGCCCCCGCACCGTGCCTTCCCCCTCCAGGATGAGCGTGCCGCCCCCTTCCAGCATCGGCCGGCCGTCGCGATCACGATACGGACCAATGAGCGTGTTGGAACGACCCACGCGAACGTTGTAGGTGCTCTCGACGCCGCGGCAGCAGATGTCGAACGATGCGAAGAGATACCACCAGTCGCCCCGGCGCATCACGGCTGCGTTTTCAATCGCCTTTTCTTCGGGCCTGTGGGCGACCGTGAGGAGCGACGGCGGTGACTCCAGGGGCTTGCCGGTCGCGGCGTCGAGTCGGCAGGCCTTGATGCCGCTGAAGAACGAACCGAAGAGGAGCCACGGACTGCCATCGGCATCGAAGGCCACCTCGGCATCGATCGCGTTGAAGTCGTCGCGGCCCGGAGCCGACTCGATCACCACGCCCTGATCGACCCATCGGTAGTCGGCGTGGTTGGGGTCGAGCGTGGTGTTGGTGACCAGGCCGATGCGGGAATCATTTTTGCCGAAGATGGAGGCCGCACAGTAGAGATGGAAGCGGCCATTCATCCGCACGATCGCCGGCGCCCAGAGGTCGTCGCGCCGCCGCCCCGGCGGGCGGCGTTCGAAAACATCGACCGCCCACACCGGCGGCTCCTCAAACACGCGCCCCAGCCGTTCCCAAGACACGAGGTCGCGGGACCGCCGCATCGGCACGCCGCGGCCGGTGCCAAAGAGCACATACCAGCCGGCGTCGTGGGCGATGCATGGATCGTGGATCGGGGCCGACGGAGGCTGCGCCCCCACGAACGGCCCCATCGGCCATGCCGCCATGACGGCGACTCCAACCAGGGCCGGCATGGCCCGACGGAATCTGAAACGCAGGAAATACATGCCGGCATGGTGACGGGCCACCGGCCGGCCTGCAACCAGTGAAACGCCCACCGCGAGAGCCAAACGTGTTGTTTCTCGCGAGGGAACGGGGGTGGGGCAGGCGTTGCCGATTCCGTCGCTATGATGGCTTCGATCGCGGCAGGAGCTGCGACAGGCTCGCTCGAGGAGGTTCCCGCGGTGGCACGCGCAGCGCTCGCGCTCGAAGACGGAACGGTGTATGAGGGTGAGGCGTTTGGCGCGAAGGGGACCGTTTTTGGCGAGGTGTGCTTCAACACCTCGATGACCGGCTACCAGGAGATCCTCACGGATCCGTCGTATCGCGGTCAGATCCTCTGCATGACCACGCCGCAGATCGGCAACTATGGCGTGAACCACGCCGACGTCGAAAGTGGCAAGCTTCAGATGGCCGGCTTCGTGGTTCGCGAGGCGAGCCGCATGGCGAGCAACTTCGCCTCCGAAGGCACGCTCGGCGACTACCTCGCCCAGGCAGGGGTGGTGGGCATCACCGGCATCGACACGCGGGCGCTCGTTCGGCGGCTGCGGATCCGCGGAGCAATGACCGGCGTGCTCTCGAGCGAGGTGCTCGATCCGGCCGAACTCGTGGCCCGGGCCAAGGCCGCGCCGTCGCTCGTGGGACGCGACCTCGTGCGCGAGGTGATGCCCGACGCGGCAGCGGCGTGGACCGAATCGCTCGACACCTGGGGAACGCCCCTGCCGCAGCCGGCGGAAGGGGGCGACATGCCCGCGCCGCCAACCTGGAGCAGCCGCAAGAAGGTGGTGGCGCTCGACTACGGCATGAAGTGGAACATCGCCCGCCATCTCGCAAGCGTCGGGTGCGATGTGACGGTGCTGCCTGGACGTTCGACCGCCGACGAGGTGCTCGCCCTCCGGCCCGACGGCGTGTTTCTGTCGAATGGCCCCGGTGATCCGGAGGTGCTCGACTATTGCGTGGCCACCGTGAAGGGGCTCGTGGGGAAGGTGCCGATGTTTGGCATCTGCCTCGGCCACCAGCTCCTTGCCCTCGCCTGCGGCGCCAAGACCTTCAAGCTGAAGTTTGGCCATCGCGGCGCCAATCAGCCCGTGATGGATCTCACGACGGGCAAGGTCGAGATCACCTCCCAAAACCACGGCTTCGCCGTCGACGAGGCGACGCTTCCGGCCGACGTCGAGGTGACCCACCGCAATCTCAACGACGGCACGATCGAAGGCATCCGCCACAAAACGGCCAACGCCGCGAGCGTGCAGTATCACCCCGAAGCCGCCGCCGGTCCGCACGACTCGGCGTATTTATTCGGACGGTTTCGCGAGATGATGGCCTGATTCGATCCGTGTGTTTCGTCGAAGCCCAACGGCGTCATGGGTGGTAGCTCGGCGTGTCCCAGGCCTTACGGCCTTGGGCTTGGACGGAAAGCCCAACGGCGTGAGCCGTGGGGCCGGCGTGGCGTAAGGTGTTGTGGAAAAACGGGTTGCGACACGGCACGAACGAACGGCTCGCGGGTTTTTTGACTTGCACGGCAGGCGTGCCACAGTTGATCGGAGCCGCGGAAGCCTCTGCGTCTTCACCGCCGTTCGAATGGATCCGGCGGTCCCCAGTCTTTCCACGGAGGTTCTCTCCATGATTCGCCTCAAGCCCATCCTTGTGTTCTCGCTCGCCGCGACCGCCGCGGTGCTGTTCACCGCCGCCTTCGCCGAAGCCGGCCTGCGTCACCGCCATGCCGAGCCAGGCTGTGCGGCCATCGAGCCCGGTTGCTCGGCCTTCGAGCCGGCCTGCTCGATCGAGCCCTCGTGTGGCTGTGAGCCGTCGTGCGGCTGCGAGACCGTGTGCCCCACGAACCCCTGCATCAAGTATCGCCACAAGCACGCCTGCCACCATCACCACAAGGATTGCGGCTGCTGCCCCGAGCCGACGTATGAGACGGTGCTCAATCCCACGAGCCCGGAAACCTGCCAGACGGTGTGCGTGCCGGTGTGCCTGCCCGCCTGCTGCCAGGGCTGCCCCTGCGAGACGTCGCGGTGCACGATCCTCGGCTGCGGCCAGGTGCGCTACGACTACTGCTGCGGCTGCTCGGTCGTGATCCGCTTCCAGAAGTGCGGTGACATCCTCGTCACCTACCACGGATTCTGAACGCGAGCCCTGCTCGCATCCCGCGAGCGGTTCTTGATCAATCGAAGGCCCCGGTCCGACGCACGTCGGGCCGGGGTTTTTTCGTGGCGGCCGCGAGCGGCGATGCCCGCCCGGCGCTCAGCGATCACCGCGGCGAAGCCGCGTGAAGAGATTGCGGTAGTCGCCCGGCCGCACGGCAAACACCTGGGGCTGAAGCGGATCCTCGGCAGGAGGGTCGTCTTCCACCACCACCATGTCGGCATCGTCGTGATCGGCCGCCATCCGGGCCGAGGGCGTGGCCATGTCTGTCGAGGCTTCAGCCGGAGGCGTGATCGCGGGTGGAGTCGCCGCGGCCGAAGCGCTGGCTGGCACGTCGGCGGCCTGCGTCAGGCTGGCCAGAAGTCGTCCGAGTCGTTCACCGTCGCGGCTTGTCACCCGAGGCCGGTCGGCGAAGGAATCGAAGGGCGTTTCCGCCGCCACGGCCGTGCCGCCGCCTTCGCCGTGAAACAGCGAGGCAAACGGGTCGTCGCCCTGATCGAAGACGAGCTCGACGTCGGGGCCGTTCCATGGGTCGTTGGGACGTGAGCGGTCGGCAGCCGGCGCCGGGGCGCGGTGATCGTCGTCGAAGGAGGCGAGGTCGTCACCCGCACCAAACTCGATCGACGTGAGCCCCTCATCGTCGTCGAAGAGACCGGCCCCGGTGTGGGAGTCGTGGTGATCGGGTTCGGTGAAGGCGGTGGGAATCGCCGGCTGGGGGTCGAGCCCCGAGGGGGCGGGCAGCCTCTGGATCTCCCGCCAGGCCGTGGCGATGTCGGCGGGCGTCACGAGCCGATCGCATTCCGCCACCAGCACCAGCGCGTGGTCGCAGAGCTGATTGATGAGTCGCGGCACGCCGTCGGTTGCCTTGAACACGGCATCATCGCTGCCGGTCGCGAAGAGCGTGTCCCATTCGAGGCCGGCGGCCTTCGTCTGCGTGCGGAGGTAGGCCATCGTTTCGGCGTGGTCGAGCGGCTCGAGATAGCCTCGCACGGCGATGCGCTGCGCCAGGCTCTCCATCCGCGGCGCCGAAAGCAGCTCCTCGAGCCGTACTGTTCCAGCCAACACGAGGTGCACGGCCGGCAGCGGCGTGGGCACGTTGGTGAGCAGGCGAAGCTCTTCGATGAGCCGCGTTGGAAGCGTGGTGGCTTCATCGACGAGGATCACCAGCCCCGATCCCGTCGCGGCCAGGCCGCGGATGCGTTCCACGAGCGCCACGCGGAGTTCGGTTTCATCGATGCCGCGAAACGGTTCGCCGATGGTGGCAAGCACCGACTGCCACAGGGCGCGACGGGTGCAGATGCTGGCGCCGGAGAGGAGCGCGACATCGAAGTCGTCGCGGACGTGCTCCGCCACCTTGGCCAGGAGCAGCGACTTGCCGGTGCCGGCGGCGCCGATCACCAGCGACACCCCCTCGCCCCGGCGAATGCATCGTTCGACGCCCTTGAGGGTCGCCTCGATCTGCGACGCAGGGTGGTAGAACTGCGTGCGGGGTGCCGCCATGAAGGGGCGGCTCGACGGGTGCCGGCTGGGGATGTGCATCACGCGTGTCGTCGCCTCGTCGCCTCGTCGCCTGGTCGTGGCGACCACACCGGGCCGCCACAGGGAAATGTCGGCGAATGGGGTCTGCTTCCTCCACCAGCATGTGCGGCCATAAACTCTGACGGTCAGGAAACCGTCGCTTGGAGTGACGGTGGCATCAGATGTGACGGCCCGGCTCGGCGACGGCGGAAGGCGACCCATGTTTCACGTGAAGATCTGCGGCGTGACCACGGCAGCCGACGCGAGGATGGCGCGCGACGCCGGAGCCGATGCGATCGGCATCAACTTCGTGCCCGGCTCACCGCGATGCGTGACGGTGGAGCAGGCCCGCGAGATCGCCTGCGGCGTGAAGGGAGACGTGGTGGTGGTCGGAGTGTTTGCCGGCATGGCCCCTGCCGACATCCTCGCGATTGTCGAGGCCACCGGTCTCGATGCCGTGCAGCTGCATGGCCATCTCGAGGGACCGGGGGTGAGCGATCCGCCAGGCACGTGCGCGGCGCTGGCGCCCCTCCCGGTGATCCGAGCCATCCGGCTGGGATCGGGTGATGATGGAGCCCGTGGGTTGGCCGCCGCCCGACGATGGATCGACGCGGCTCACGCGGCTGGCCATGGCCCCGTGATGGCGGTGGTCGATGCGGCCGTGACGGGCTCGACCGAGGCCGGCCGGCTCGGCGGCACCGGCGCGATGGTCGACTGGGAGCGGCTGGCGGCAGCGGGTGACCTCGGGATTCCCATGGCCTTGG
Organism: Pirellulales bacterium; assembly: GCA_017853835.1. GTDB lineage: Bacteria > Planctomycetota > Planctomycetia > Pirellulales > UBA1268 > QWPN01. The sequence goes on from JAFMIU010000078.1 coordinate 9,238, forward strand.
CAGGCGGCCTCACGCCGGCCAATGTGGCCGCAGGGATCGAGGCCACTGGGCTCGCGGCCGTGGACACGGCCAGTGGGGTGGAGGCCTCGCCGGGCTGCAAAGACCCTGAAAAGGTGCGGGCCTTCTGCCAGGCGGCCCGGGCTGCCATCGCGGCCCTGCCAGCGTGAACCCTTTGCGAATCGAGGCAGGGGGCTAAGATGGTCGCATCGTGGCGGGTCGACCCGCCAATGCTCCGGCCCCCTGGAATCAGGCGGTAGCCGGGGCCCCGCCTTTGTTCTTTCTCCAGGAGGTTCCCGTGGCCCACGTCGAAACCCGTCTTCCCTACAAGGTCGCTGATCTCTCGCTCGCCGAGTGGGGCCGCAAGGAGATCATGCTCGCCGAGAACGAGATGCCGGGCCTGATGGCGCTCCGGGAAAAATATGGCCGCTCGAAGCCGCTGGCCGGTGCTCGGATCGCGGGCTGCCTCCACATGACGATCCAGACGGCCGTCCTCATCGAGACCCTCAAGGAGCTCGGTGCCGAGGTCACCTGGAGCAGCTGCAACATCTTCTCGACCCAGGACCACGCCGCCGCGGCGATCGCCAAGGCCGGCTTCCCGGTCTACGCCTGGAAGGGCATGACCAACGAGGAGTTCGACTGGTGCATCGAGCAGACGCTCTTCTTCCCGGGCGGTGAGCCGCTCAACATGATCCTCGACGACGGCGGCGACCTCACCGCCATGGTCCACCAGAAGTATCCGGAGCTGCTCGGCGGCATCCGCGGCCTCTCGGAGGAGACCACCACGGGCGTCCACCGCCTCTACCAGATGCACGCCAGCGGTGAGCTGAAGCTCCCGTCGATCAACGTGAACGACTCGTGCACCAAGAGCAAGTTCGACAACCTCTACGGCTGCCGCGAGAGCCTCGCCGACGGCATCAAGCGGGCCACCGACGTGATGGTGGCCGGCAAGGTGGTGGTGGTGGCCGGCTACGGCGACGTGGGCAAGGGCTGTGCCCACGCGATGAAGGCCCTCGGGGCCCGCGTGATCGTGACCGAGATCGACCCGATCAACGCCCTGCAGGCGGTGATGGAGGGCTACGAGGTGACCACGATGGAAGAGGCTGCCTCCCGCGGCCAGATCTTCGTGACGGCCACCGGCTGCCGCGACGTGATCCTCGGCAAGCACATCGAAAAGATGCCCAACGACGCGATCATCTGCAACATCGGGCACTTCGACCTCGAGATCGACGTGGCCTGGCTGAACACCACGAAGGGCGTGAAGAAGGTGGAGATCAAGCCGCAGGTCGACCGCTACACGCTCCCCTCGGGCAACAGCGTGATCGTGCTGGCCGAAGGCCGGCTGGTGAACCTCGGCTGTGCCACCGGCCATCCGTCGTTCGTGATGAGCACGAGCTTCACCAACCAGGTGCTGGCACAGCTGGCCCTCTGGACCGAGACCGACAAGTACGACGTGGGCGTCCACCTGCTGCCCAAGAAACTCGACGAGGAAGTGGCCCGCCTCCACCTCGACAAGCTCGGTGTGAAGCTGACCAAGCTCACGAAGGATCAGGCCGAGTACATCAACGTGCCGGTGGAAGGCCCCTTCAAGCCCGAGTACTACCGCTACTGATCGGAGGGCCTTCGGCCCGACGGTTCACACGTGCGGCCGCCTTCGGGCGGCCGCCGTCGTTTCCAGACCGTGGGATTGCTGGCCTGAGACCACGCCGGGCGGGCGTGTTTCACGGGAAACGGCGAGGGAGAAACGGTGCGTCGTTCCTCCCCGGGCGGGTTTTCTGTGGCACCCTTGTGGCGAGAGGATCCACCATGCCAAGCGTCGCTCCCTTCCACGGCCTCCGCTACGACCCCAAGCATGTCGGGGCGTTGTCGCAGGTGATCGCGCCCCCGTTTGATGCCATCGATGCGGCGCTCCAGGGATCGCTCTCCGATCGCCACCCGGCCAATGCCGTGCGGCTCGAGTGCACCCGCACCGAGCCCGGCGACGAGGAGCGGCAGCATGCCCATGACCGGGCGGCTCGGTTCGTGAAGGCCTGGCGGGAGCAGGGAGTGCTCACTCAGGATCCGGCCGCCGTGCTCACCGTGGTGCATCAGGAGTTTGAGCTGGACGGCCAGCGGCTGCTGCGGCGGGGGGTGATCGCCCGGGTGCGGCTCGAGCGGTTTGGCACCGGCAACATCCAGGCCCATGAGGAGACCGACCCGGGCCGTCGCGATGACCGCCTGCGGCTGCTGCGGGCCTGCGGGCTCAACACCTCGCCGGTGGTTGGGATGTATCCCGACACCACGCGCGAGGTGCAGGGGATTCTCGATGCCGCCGTGGCGGGGCAGCCGCCCGTCGAGGCCACCGACACCATGGGTGTGACCAGCCGCATGTGGGCCATGGCCGATGGGGCGATCGCGGCGAGAGTGGCCGGGCTGCTCGGCCCGTTGTCGGTCATCATCGCCGACGGCCATCACCGCTATGAGGCGGCCTGCGACTACCGCGACGAGGTGGCCGCCGCCTGGGCCGACGAGCATGGGGGCGAACGGCTCCCGGCGGATCATCCCGCCAACTTCATCCTGATGATGCTCGTGGGGATGAGGGACCCGGGGCTCGTATTCCTGCCAGGGCACCGCCTCTCCGCGGAGCCCTTGGCCGCAACCGCCGCCGACCTCTGTGGGCGGCTTGGCGGCTGCTTCACCACCCGCACCTCCTGGCAGGGGGCGGAGGCCGCCGAGGCGGTGTGGGCCAACCTCGAACTCGAGGACGAGCAGGGCACGCTCGCGCTGTTCACGCCGGACGACCGAGCCTGGACCATTGCCCGGATCACCGACGAGGGACGGGCCCGGCTCGAAGCCCTCGAGGCCTCCCACGGACCGGCCTGGCGGGACGTCGGCTCGACCGTGCTCACGCGGCTCGTGATGGCCGATCTTCTCGGAGTGGCTGGCGGGCAGCCGCCTCGCATCGTCCACGGCATCGGCGACGTGGTGGCAGGACTCACGTCGGGGGCGATGCGGTCGGCCGCCCTGGTTACCCCGGCCGGGCTCGGGGTGATTCGCCGCGTCTGCGACACCGGCGAACGCCTGCCTCCCGAGACGACGTTTCTCTTTCCGTCGGTGCCCGCAGGGCTTGTGTTTCACTCCCTGAGGCCGTGAGGCCTCCGCGTGACGCCCCTGGCTGGTTTCATGTGAAACGTGGCGATGCGGGCGAGCTGAGGGAACTGCGCGACCTGCGCAAACTTGCAGGTTTCACGTGAAACCGCGGGCTCGACCTTGCGCTCCGAAACGGTTTTCGGAAGGTCTCGATCCCAACGTGACGATCGTGCCTGCAGTGGCCGATATCCGGATGGTGCCTGGAGTGCGTCCGGAATCGGCGGGAAGGGTTTTGCGTGTGGGAAGGATTCTCTGCGTGGCCAATCAGAAGGGCGGCGTCGGCAAGACGACGACCGCGTCGAACCTCGCGGCGGCGTTGGCCCATGGCGGCCAGCGGACGCTCTTGGTCGACCTCGACCCGCAGTGCAACGCCACCACCGGCTTCGGCGTGACGCCCGCGGTCGCCCATCCGCTCGTGCTGGAGACGCCCCTCTCGGAATCGATCGTGGCGACCTCCCTTCCCAACCTCGCGGTGCTGCCGGGAAGCCGGAGCGTTCGCGATGTGGAGCGGATCGCCGCCCAGTCGCGGGCCGGTGCCGCCGTGCTGGAGCAGCACCTCGGCCTGGGGCTCGGGGCGTGGGACTACTGCCTCATCGACTGCCCGCCGAGCATCGGCGACCTGACCCGCACCGCACTCGCCGGCAGCACCGAGGTGCTGATGCCGATCCAATGTGAATACTTCGCGCTCGAGGGGCTCACCCAGATGATCGAGGTGATCCGCGAAGTGATGCAGGAAAAGCCAGGCCGTCTGTCCTTCAGCGGCATCGTGTTGACCATGCACGACGCCTCCCTGGAACTGACGGCCGAAGTCGAGGCCGAGGTGCGCGACTTCTTCGGGGAGATCGTCTTCGAGACGGTGATCCCCCGGGATGTCGCCGTGTCGGAGGCGCCGAGCCACGCCCAGTGCGTGCTCGACTATGCGCCGCGTTCGCCGGGAGCGCGGGCTTATACGGAGTTGTGCATGGAGGTACGCGACTGTGAGTAGAGAACGACGCCTCGGCCGGGGACTCGAAGCACTGCTGGGACGGGCCGGACTCGATCCGGCGCCGGCGACCGCCGGCACCTCGGCGCTCGCGCAGCAGCCCCAACGGCCGGCGGCGGCGGGCGGTCTCGGCTCGGGCGCGGCCCGGCTCATTCTGCACGCCCCTGAAGAGGTGGAGCAGGCCGCGGCCACGCTGCCCACCAACGACGTCGCCGCCACGCTCATCGATCCGAATCCGTGGCAGCCGCGGACCGTGGTCGGCGATGCCGACCTCGCCGAACTCGCCGACAGCCTCCGCGAGCATGGGCTCGTGCAGCCGATCGTGGTGCGGGCCAAGGGCGACCGCTTCCAGCTGATCGCCGGCCAGCGTCGTCTCGCCGCTGCCCGTCGGCTCGGATGGGAGAAGGTGCCCGTGCGGGTGCTCGACGTGGACGATCGGCAGATGTCGGAAATCGCGATCGTCGAAAACCTCCAGCGACGCGACCTCGACGCCCTCGAGAAGGCGGCGAGCTTCAAGCAATACCTGGCCACCTGGAGCTGCACCCAGGACGAGCTGGCCAAACGGCTCTCCGTCGATCGTTCGACCGTGGCAAACCTGATTCGCCTCCTCGACCTGCCCGAGTCGGTGCAGCAGAAGCTCCGCACGGGCGCCGTGTCGATGGGGCACGCCCGCGCTCTCCTGCCGCTCGGTGACGAGGCGGAGCAGGTGCGGCTGGCCGATCGTGTCGCGGCCGAGGGGCTGTCGGTGCGGGCGGTGGAGAGCGAAGTGCAGGAGATCCTCCGACGCGACGATGGCGACGAGATCGGCGACGTGGCGGAGACAGGCGACGTCGGGGCGGCAGGTGGGCCCTCCGCGACCAAGCGGAAGCCCGGGCGGCCCGCAACGCGGCGGTCGAGCCAGGTGGCGGCGGTGGAATCGCAGCTTCGGCAAGCCCTCGGCGTGAAGGTGGTGGTGCACGCCAATGGGAAGGGGGCCGGCCGGATCGTGATTCCGTTTGCCGATCTCGACGAGTTTCAGCGGCTCCTCGGCCACATCTGCGAATAAGACCGACGTGGGCTGCGGTGACGGGCGGCCGTGCTACACTGCCGAGGCCTCGGGGCGTAGCGCAGTCTGGCTAGCGCGCCTGGTTTGGGACCAGGAGGTCGAGAGTTCGAATCTCTCCGCCCCGATTCATTTCCCTCTTCACACCCATCCTGTTCGGTGGCCCATGACGACTCGCCCTCGCTGCCACACGCTGCTCGCGACCGTGATCCTTGCCGCGGTGCCCTCCCTCTCGATGGGGCAGGTGACGCTCACTGAACTCGGCGCCGCCAACGCCGCCCGCAATCAGATGATGGCCAACTCGGCAGGCACCGCGTCGGGGGCCGCTCCCGCGGCGGCCACGCCGGCCGTGCGGTCATCGCAGACCGGGCAGGTGGTGTCGAGCATGAAGTACACGCTCTCCTACGCCCTCTTCGGCGCATTGGTGGGGCTTGGGCTCTATCTCGTCTGTCGCCCCGCGCACCGTCACGCGTGTGATTGAACGCCGGCACGGGCTCGCGTGGGCCCGTGAGACGGTATACTGCCGCCGCCCGGCGAACCATGCCGGCGCCGCTGCGTAGCAGTGATTCGGCCGATGCTATCCGGCCGCTGTGCCCCCAGTTCCCAGGAAGGTGACCCGACCCGAAATGCTGCACTTCTCGAAGCGGATTCTGTTTGTCGGTTTTGGTGCCGTGGCCCGGTGCACGCTCCCGATCCTTCTCGACCATGTGAAGATCAAACCGGCCGACATCACGATCCTCGAGTTTGAGCCGAACGAAGAGGCCCTGCGCCCCTGGATCGAGCGGGGAGTGAAGTTCGTTCGCGGCAAGGTGCAACCCGACAACCTCGGGGAGATTCTCGGCCGGCACGTGTCGGCCGGCGACGTGCTGATCGACCTCGCGTGGAACATCGACTGCTGCGAGATCGTGCAGTGGTGCCACGATCATGGCGTGCTCTACCTCAACACGTCGGTGGAGCTCTGGGATCCCTACGCCAACTCGCAGGGAGCCCACCCCACCACGATGACGCTCTACTGGCGTCACATGAACCTCCGGAAGATGATCGCCGGATGGACGACCCCCGGGCCGACGGCCGTGCTCGAGCATGGGGCGAATCCCGGGCTCATCAGCCACTTCACGAAGCACGCCCTGCTCGACATCGCCAAGGTGTGTCTCGAGGAGAAGAAGTTTGGGGGCGAACAGGCCGAGCGAATCGCCCAGCACGCCCGGTCTCAGGCGTTCAACCACCTCGCCTACGAACTCGGCGTGAAGGTGATCCACTGCAGCGAGCGCGACACGCAGGTTTCGAATCGGCCGAAGGAGGTCGACGAGTTCGTCAACACCTGGAGCGTGGAGGGCTTTCGCGAGGAGGGCACGACCACGGCCGAGATGGGCTGGGGCACGCACGAGAAGGAACTTCCGCCGCACGCCTACGAGCACGCCGACGGCCCGAAGAGCCAGATCTGCCTGGCCCGCATGGGCATCAACACGCAGGTGGTCAGTTGGGTGCCCAACTACACGATCGTGGGGATGGTGGTGCGGCACGGCGAGGCCTTCAGCATCACGGAAAAACTCTCGGTGCGCGACGCGGGCGGGAAGACCATCTACCGGCCAACCGTGCACTACGCCTACTGCCCGAGCGACTCGGCCATCGCGAGCCTCTGGGAGCTGCGGGGCAACGACTACCGCCTCCAGCCCCGCGTGCGGATCATGACCGACGAGATCACCGGCGGCTCCGACATCCTCGGGGCGCTCGTGATGGGGCACCCGCTGACGAGCTGGTGGTGCGGCACCGACCTTTCGATCGAGGAATCCCGGCGGCTCGTGCCGCACCAAAACGCCACCACGATGCAGGTGGCCATCTCGGTGGTGGCGGCGACGATGTGGATGATCGAAAACCCCGGGGAGGGCGTGAAGCTCCCTGACGACCTGCCGCACGACTACGTGCTCGGGATCGCCAAGCCCTATCTCGGCAAGTTCATTTCGACGCCGAGCGACTGGACGCCATTGAAGTATTACTCCAACGCGTTTCACGGGTATAACCGTCCCGCCGTCGACCCGGCCGACCCGTGGCAGTTCAAGAATTTTCTGCTGACCGACGGGGATTGATCCCGGCTCCAGTGAGTCTGTGGTCTCGCGGCCGCCGATCGCGGCTGCGGTGGTTTGGGAACACGTCCAACGGAGAGCGATCCAAGCGATGAACCAGAAGCAACTCCTCGACCTCGTCAAAAAGCACGGCACGCCACTGTTCGTCGTCGACCACGCCGAACTCCGCAAGAACTACGCCCTCTTCCGGAAGCACTTTCCCCGCGTGCAGATCTACTACGCGGTGAAGGTGAACAGCGACCCCGCGATCGTCGAGACGTTTTACAAGCTCGGCGGCAGCTTCGACGTGGCGAGCATCCAGGAGTTTCGCACCGTCTACCACTACATCGCGAAGCTGCCGGCGAAGCAGCGGCAGGACTTCATCTGGGACAAGATCATCTACGCCAATCCGATCAAGCCCGTCGAGACCCTCGAGGAGCTCGATCGCTACAAGCCGCTCGTGACCTACGACAACCACGAGGAGGTGAAGAAGATCGCGAAGCACGCCCCTCATGCGGGTCTCGCCCTCCGCATCCGCGTGCCCAACACCGGCTCGATGGTGGAGCTTTCGAGCAAGTTTGGCGCCTTGCCGGGCGAGGCGGTCGACCTGATCCACTACGCGCACGACCAGGGCCTCACCGTGGAGGGGCTTTCGTTTCACGTGGGAAGCCAGTGCACCAACCACGAAAACTACATCCAGGCCCTTCACCTCTGCGCCGGCATTTTCGCCGAGTCGAAGAGCCGAGGCTTTCCCCTCAAGCTGCTCGACATCGGCGGCGGCTTTCCCGCGGCCTACGACACCACGGTGCCGAAGTTTTCGGAGCTGGCCAAGAAGATCAACCACGAGATCGACCGGCTATTCCCGAAGCCGATCGAGATCCTCGCGGAGCCTGGGCGATTCCTGGTGGCCTCGGCTGGAACGGCCGTGTGCAAGATCATCGGGAAGGCTGTTCGCAACGACAAAATGGGCTACTACGTCGACGACGGCGTCTACCACACCTATTCGGGCGTGATCTTCGACCACTGCACCTACCACCTCAAGAGCTTCAAGCGTGGCACGCCCCGGCTCTGCGCGGTGTTTGGGCCGACCTGCGACGCGCTCGACACGATCAGCCTGTCGGAGCAGCTGCCCGATCTCGACATCGGCGACTATCTCTACAGCGAGAACATCGGCGCGTATTCCCATGCGAGCAGCACGCACTTCAACGGCTTCCCGCCCGCGACGGTTGTGCACGTGAACCGATAAGCAGACCCATCCCGAGGGATGCGGCGATTGCTTGTCCGTCGAAGCCCAACGGCGTGAGCCGTGGGACCGGCGTGG
>JAFMIU010000157.1 GCA_017853835.1 Pirellulales bacterium
TTCCGGGCCGACGACCGCCTCCTCGCCGAACGTCCCATCGGCTTCGACAATCCCTTCGTCGAGATTCGAAAAACCAAGATCACTTTCCGACACCACCCCGGACTGGCCGGTTCCGATCTCGATCATCTCGGGATCGGCGGCAGCGCCCGCTTCGTGCGGACTCGCGTCGTCCAGCGTCGCCTCGCCAGGGGGCACCGACTCGTCGGCGTCGTCGGGGGAAAACACCCCGAGCACTGGTTCCGACACCGCATTACCATCGCCGGCGTCGCTGCCAATGTCATCCAGCCACGCATTCACAAACGAATCGTCGTCCTGACGCTCCGCATCGCCTTCAGCATCGGCGGTGTCGTGCCCCGGCATGAAGGGGACGGAAGGCTCACCAGGATCCACGGCATCGAGATCGTCGATGGGCATCTCGGGGATTTCCGCCGAATCGAGATCGGCCCAGGGATCGAATGCGTCGTCCTTGTCAGGATCCGGCGTCTGGTTGGTGTCGTCGCTGGCCATCGCCCTCGCTCCCAATGCCTGTGGTGGTGACGTGACGACGATTGTACCACCGCTGCGGGGGCCCGGGTGCCGCCCCGTCAGAGGCCGTACGCCGCCCCATAGCGATTCCGCAGGCTCGAGACGAGCCACGACGACGAAACAGACTCACCCGTGGCGGCGGCCACCAGGGCATCGGACTCGAGCAACCGTCCGTGGGCGTGCACCTGGCGCCGGAGCCATGCGAGCAGGTCGGTGAACCTTCCCTTGGCGATCTCCCGATCAAGCCCCGGCATGGCCCGCTCGATCGCGGCCATCAACTGAGCGGCGAACATGTTGCCGAGCGTGTAGGTCGGAAAGTAGCCGACCAATCCGGCACTCCAATGGATGTCCTGAAGAACCCCATGGGCATCATCCGGCGGCCGCATGCCAAAATCGCGTTCGAATCGGTCATTCCACGCCTCGGGAAGCCCGGCGACCGGTAGTTCACCGAGCACCACGGCCCGCTCGAGGTCGAATCGAAGCATGACATGGAGGTTGTAGGTCACTTCATCTGCCTCGACCCGAATGAAGCTCGGCCGCACCACGAGCAGCGCTTCGTGCACTCGCGACATCGGCACACCGCGAAGCGATGCGGGGAAGGCGGCCGCGGCGAGCGGATGACACCACTCCCAAAAGGCCGTCGATCGACCGACGAGATTCTCCCACAGCCTCGACTGCGATTCATGAATCCCCAGGGAGGTCGCCTCTCCCGGTGGCAGCCCATACCACTCCCGATTCAGTCCCTGCTCGTAGAGACCGTGGCCGGCCTCGTGCAGCACTCCGAACAGGGCCGTGGGAAGGCTGCGGCCGTTCCAGCGGGTGGTGATGCGACAGTCGTCGGGGCCGAGCGTGGAGCAGAACGGATGCTCCGTGGTGTCGAGCCTGCCTCGTTCGAAGTCAAACCCGATGCGGGAGGCTACCTCGCGAACGAACGCCTTCTGGGCATCGACCGGGAAGTCGGCATCGGTGAGCAGCGAGTCATCCGGCCGCCGCCGCGACTCCCCGCAGGCTTTCACGAGAGGCACGACCGCGTCCCGAAGCGGACCAAACCGCTGGATCACCTCGCGCCATCGCGCCCCAGGCTCGTAGTCATCGAGCAGGGCATCGTAGGGATCGAGGTCCGGACGCTGACACGCAGCCTGCTCCCGCTTGAGCGAGAAGACTCGTTCAAGGTGCGGAAGCAGAAGCGACCACGACGAAGACGCCCTGGCTTCAACCCAGGCCTGTTGAGCCTCGACGGTGGCTCGGGCCAACGCCTCCACGAGCCGCGTGGGAACTCGGGCCTGCTTGTCGAAGTCGGCCTTGAGCAGGCGAATGGTTCCGACTTCTGTGGGGGAGCCGTCCGTCGCCAACGGTGAGTCGGCAAGCCATGCCAGCCGTTCGCCCTGTGCTGGATCGGTGCGCAGTCGGTGCACCACCGCCGCCATTTCAGCCGCCTGGTCGGCCCGGTGCGGCCCGCCGGCAGGAGGCAGCATCGTCTGCTCGTCCCAGCCCAGAAGGGCCTCCACGCTCGCCAGCACGGACGCCCGACGGGCGTGCCGGCACGCGGCCGCAAAACGATCCCCCGCTCCTGATCCCATCGCCCCGGCGTTTTCGGTGGTGTCCATGCGGCACAGTATGCTCTCCTCGTTTTCCGATTCGCAAACCCGCGGAGTCGCCCCATGCTCGACGCCCTCGTCATCGCCCCGCACCCCGACGACGCCGAACTGGGGATGGGGGGAACGATCGCCATGATGATCAGCCAAGGCATGGCGATCGGGGTGTTGGACCTGACCGACGGAGAACCGACGCCTCGCGGGTCGGTGGAGATCCGAAGCCGGGAAACCGCCGCGGCATCGGCCGCCCTTGGCATCACCTGGCGGGAGAATCTCGGTCTGCCGAATCGCCGCCTTCGCAGCTCGCTCGAGTCGCGGGCGAAACTCGCCGCCGTGATTCGTCGAACCCGCCCTCGATGGCTCTTCGCACCCCACTGGATCGACGCTCATCCTGATCACGTCGCGGCCACCCGTCTCACCGAAGCGGCACGGTTCTGGGCCAAGCTCACCAAGTGCGACCTGCCGGGCGATCCGTGGCACCCAGAACGGATCTATCACTACGCGTGCGTCCACCTGAAGGCGGTGCGGAAGCCGTCGTTCGTCGTGGATATCTCGGCGAACTGGGAAGCGAAGTGCCGCAGCCTCGCCTGCTACTCCAGCCAGTTTGCCGCCACGACGGATGGCACAGGGGTGCTCGATCGCGTGGCGGCGGCCGACGCCTGGTGGGGATCCATGATCGGCACCCGTCATGGAGAGCCCTTTTGGGCTCGGGAACCGGTTGCCTTGCGGGACTTCGCGAGCCTGTTCTGACTGCCACGGGCCGCATAGTTTTCCCAGACTCATGCCTGGCAGGCTTCCCCTGCGTCGAAATCGTGGCGGTTGGCCCGATCGCGGCGACTTGGGGGAGCCTCCTCTGGAACGTTGGTGCCGCCACGGCACGGCGGCCGATATCCCTTTCGTTGGTCGGGGTCTTCCGGCCACGGCGTTCGCCCTTGGGGATACTCATGGCCTCCCGAGACATCAACGTCATCGCGCTCGTCAAGGGAGGCGAACGCTACGTCATCCTCTATGACGACGAGAGTCGCGACCAGGCGATCGAGGCGCTGGCCCGCCACGCCGCCAACCCGGAGCTGAGCTTCTCCTGGCACGACGCCGCGGTCCTCGGCCAAAAGGTGCGACAGAATACCCCGCGAACGTCGCGGATTCCGTTCAGCCGGCGGGCTGACCGTCTGGCCTGACCTCCTTCGGTGGGGCATCCGATGCCCGCATCCCATCGCCCGTCGTTCTCCTCGGGGATCGAGCGTTTCTTGCGCTTCATGGCTGCGGAGCGCGGTGGGTCGCCGCTCACCATCAAGAGCTATCGGGAAGACCTCCTCCAACTCGAGGAGTTTCTCCTCTCCGCCGGGTGTCGCTCCCCGGCCGACGCCTCGAGCGTGCTCTTGCGTCGATTCGCCGCTGGCCTTCATGCGGCCGGGTACGCGCCGTCCACGGTCGCCCGCAAGCTTGCCAGCATGCGGAGTTTCTACGCGTTTGGACAGCGCGAAGGATGGGTCACGGCCAATCCGGCCAAGCCGCTGCGAAGCCCGCGCAAGCCACGGAAGCTGCCACGCTTCCTCACCGGCGAGGAGATCGCCTTGCTCCTCGCGGCGCCTCGGCCCGGGCAGGCCGGCGGCCTCCGGGATCGAGCCATCTTGGAGTTGATGTACTCCGCCGGATGCCGCGTTCGGGAACTCGTGGGCCTCGACGATGCCGACCTCGACCTTCGGGCGGGCTGCGTGCGCATCCGAGGCAAGGGACGGCGGGAACGACTCGGCATCGTGGGATCCCACGCGCAGGCGGCCCTTCGGGCGTGGCTCGCCGCCCGACCAACAGCCGGATCATCGTCTCGAAACCCGCTTTTCACCAACAAGTTTGGTGGTCGTCTTTCAGTTCGTGGGGTCGCCCGCCTTCTGGAAAAGCATCTGGCCGCAGCCGGTCTTGCGGGGAAAGCCAGTCCCCACAC
>JAFMIU010000015.1 GCA_017853835.1 Pirellulales bacterium
GGGACGGTGGCGACGGCGCGAACGTCAGCGTGTGGGCAACCCCGAAGCGTGCCACCACACAAGCGCCCCAAGCCGGAGCCGACGCCGGGACGGTGGCGACGGCGCGAACGTCAGCGTGTGGGCAACCCCGAAGCGTAGCCTCAACGCACGCGCACCCAAGCAGGAGCCGACGCCGGGACGGTGGCGACGGCGCGACCGTCAGCGTGTGGGCAACCCCGAAGCGTGCGCCCGAAACTCCCGATGCACCGCCCTTGTCGTTCACGCGACGGAGAGCTTGCGACGCAGCGCCGCCACCACGGGCTGCGGCACGAATCGCAGCAGCGCCTCGTCGTCGGCCAGCGGGGTCACCTGCTTCAGGAGCGACGACGAGATGTGGGAGTAGGCGGCGTCGGCCATCAGAAAGACAGTCTCGACCCCAGGGTCGAGTTTCCTGTTCGCCAGGGTCATGGTGAACTCGGCGTCGATGTCGGTGAGCGACCGAACACCTCGCAGCAACACATGGGCCCCCTGCTCCCGCACAAATGCCACCGAGAGCCCGCTAAACCGCTCCACACGAACGTTGCCGAGCCCGGCAACGGCCGACTTCACCAACTCCACCCGTTCTTCGAGCGAAAACAGTGGATGCTTGTCGGGGTTGATGCCCACCCCCACCACGATCGCGTCGAAAATCCTGCTGGCCCGCTCGATCACGTCGAGATGACCGAGGGTGATGGGGTCGAATGAACCGGTGTAGACGGCCGTTCGGCTGGGGGCGATCACATGCGTCTCCTCAGGGTCTCAGGGGGCGGCATGGCCCCGACCAGTCGCGGCTCCCGAACGTGCTGCGGCCCAGGAACCGTTCCGCCGCACCTCCCCGAACGGGCGAAGGTATGGTATGGAATTGCCGAGTCGCTGAAAACCGTCATCCCCGGAGCGCCACGGGCGCATCACACGCGATGTCTTTCGCAGGCCTGATCTTCTCGGGTGTCGTCGTCATCCTGTTCATCGCCGATCTGGCGGCAGGTTTTCCGTTTCAGCGGGTGAGCGTGCTCGCCGATATCGGTTTCATCGTGGCGGGCCTCCTCACCGCCTACCTCAGCTGGTCGATCAGCCGCGCGAAGGCGTGATCGCCTCGATCACGCAGCCCGCAGGATCGAGTCGGCCACGGCTTCACGGCCGCAGCCGGTGATGAGGGCGGGCACGTCGGCGAGCCCTGCCGTCACCGCAGTGCCGCGGAATCGCCGCTGGGTGGCCCAGGCGATCCACCGATCCAGTCGAGGCGCGATCGCAACGCGGCCTCCGTGACTGGCCAGGATGCCGTCGGTGCGCAGCACCTGGAGGGACCCGGGCTTCGCGGCCGGTGCCCCTCCGAGCCCCAGCCATCCGGCGATTCCTGCGGCACGTGGCGACGACACCGTCACCTCCCACAGGCCCCAGATCACGTTTCGGCACGGCCAGCCCTTTGGCGCGGGACGGCGGCTGCCTCGGCTGTCTTCCTCGAAGCCATCGACGAGGGCCACACTGATCCCCTGCTCCACCAGCAACGACCGATGATCGGAAGGCGTGGGCCCACGGAGCACGGCCGTTGAAAGGTCAGGGATGGCGTCACGGCCGCGCGACACGAGTTCCCGCAGCCGAGCCTTCGACCCGCACACGGTGGGAGGGATGTCGATCGCCACATCGATGCCGGCGCCATGTTCGGCGATCTCGGCCATCGTCTCGATCCCGGCAATCCACGTCACCGGAGCGGTCAGGCTTCGGGCTGCTTCCAGCCATGCCGCGGTTCGCGGGGTGGGCTGGCGTGGTGCCGTGGCACACAACACGAGCGTGGCCGGCCGTTTCGACGCTGACATTGCCCCCTCCGTGCTGGCGAACCTGCGCGGCGTTCCATGCCGTGCCTCGACACTATCGTCGCGGTCCCCGCCGTGGCTGAAGGAGGCGACGGGCCAGGTCAGTCACGGCCGATCGGGGGAAGATTCACGTCCCCGGGCGACCCTGCGGGTCGGTCAACCTCTGCCGATTCCTCCTCCCGACGCACCATGGCCGCCACGATGCCGATCGCCGACGCCTCGGTGGCCTCGGCCGAAGGATGGATCCCGGCACGGAGAAGCACCGACGACGTCACGGGGCTGATGGTGGCGATCTTCCACGACCGAAGCCGATCCCCCCAGTGATGCAGGGCTGTCTCGGCCGTGAAGGAGCTCGTGAGCACCAGCCAGTCGATGGGAAGGGTGCCGAGAGCAGACTCGGGCGGTGCCTCGACCGCCCGGCTCTCGTACACCGCCACTTCGTCCACATGGTGCCCAAACGACTCGAGCCCTCGACGGAGCACATCGCGGCCCTTGTCGGCTCGCAGCAGGAGAAATCGCCCGCCGCGAGGGCTCGTGCCCAACGCCTCCAGCAGACCTTCCGAGCGGGCCACGTCGGCCGTGAGATCGCAGCGGTATCCGCATGTCTCGACCTGCCGGCGGGTTCCCTGCCCGATGGCGGCCAGGCGCACGGTGCCGAGATCCCGCCCGTCGCGGCCGAGCGCGGCGAGCCGTCGGAAAAAGGCCCGCACGCCATTGCTGCTGGCGAACACGATCCAGTCGTAGGTGTCGATCCGAGCAATCGCGGCATCCACGCCATCCCAGCTGCGAGGCTCCACGATCTCGATGAGGGGAACGTGCACACACGCCCCGCCGGCAGCACGGATGGCTGCGATCAGTTCTCCCTCCTGGCCGGAAGGTCGCGTGACGAGCACGCGGCGCCCCTGCAGCGGCCCGGCGACCGGCTCGGCCGAAGCCCCGACAAGCACCACGGCCGGCGACCGCCAGCCATGGCGTGCGATATCGGCGGCACATTCCTCGAGCGTGGTCAGCCCCACCTGCTGGTCGGGCCAGGAGCAACGGCTCACGATGGTCACCGGCGTGTCGCCCGGTCGCCCGGCATCGATGACGGCACGTGACCAGCGGGCCACCTGCTCGATGCCCATGTAGACCGCGAGGGTTCCCGGGAGGCTGGCGAGCGAGGTGTAGTCGAGGGTGTCGGCTTTGTCGTCAGCCTCGCGACCGGTGACGATCGTGCAACTCGACGCCGCCTCGCGATTGGTCAACGAGACCCCCGCGGCCGCGGCCGCGGCGAGGGCGGCGGTCACGCCGGGCACGATCTCCACGGGAATGCCGGCGTGACGGAGCGGCTCGAGCTCCTCGGTCAGCCTGGCGAACACGCCAGGATCGCCCCCCTTCAGCCGCACCACCGAACGCCCCTCGAGGGCCAGCCGGGCAAGCAGGTGGCCGGTGGCGACGCCGGGGTTGGGTCTGGGGGCGGCGTCGCGGGCCACGGGAATGCGTTCGGCCGATGGGTTGATCTCGTCGAGAATCCGTCGAGGCACGAGGGCGTCGTGGACGATCACCTCCGCAGCACGAATCCGCTCGACCGCCCGCAGGGTCAGCAGATCGGGCGATCCGGGGCCTGCTCCCACCACCACGACGCGTCCGGCGGCTGGAGTGGGCTGAGGCGTCATGATTCTGGGCGATTCTCGGGGAAAGCCAGGCCGACACCCTTTGGCAGCCCTCCGGGCCACACTACACTCGGGGTCGTCCCGTCCCCCAATCGTGTCCGACCATGGCGAATGAGTCCACTGCGGCCCCGGCTGCCCCGATCGATCCCGGGTCTGTGCCGTCGACCCAGGCGTTGTCGCCGGGCGATCGTAACCGCCTGCTCAAGTGCTACATGGCGGGGATGAACCAGCTCCAGACCAATGCCAACTACGCGGTCGACATGCTCTCGACGTGCGTCGTGGGCGACCCGGGCAATCCGGTATTTCTCCAGAAGTTTCTCGAGGCACTCCGCCGGAAGCATGGCGGAAAGAAGGCGGGGAGCATCACGTCGTTCTTTGCCGCCGGCTCGCGGGCGGGCCTGAAGAAGCTCGCCGCATCGGCCCAGTGGGCGGAACTGGTCAAGGCAGGCGTCGAGATCATCAAATCGAATCCGTTCGATCACACCGCACTCCTCGCGATGGCCGAGGCCTGCGGCAACCTCATGTTTGCAGACTCCCAAGCGTTCTACCTTCGCGCCGCTCTCGATGCCGCACCGGCCGACCCCGAAGTGAACCGCCAGTGCGCCCGGTTCGCGGCCAGCCAGGGCAACTTCGACCAGGCGATCAACTGCTGGCGCCGCATCGGTCAGGTGAAGGGGCTGGCCGAGGAGGCGGAGAAGGCCATCTCCGAACTCTCCGTTGAGAAGACGATTGCCGCCGGACAGGGAATGATCGGGCGTGGCAGCAAGCCAGGCGCGGCCACGCCCCAAGGCTCCGGCGCCGCCCCCCCCAGCCGCATCGATGAACTGCAAAGCGTCATCAAGACCAACCCTGCCGACATCGACTCCTATCTCGAACTGGCCGATCTCGTGGAGCAGAAGTCGGGCGTCGACGAAGCGGAGAAGATCCTCCTTCAGGCGCTCGACGCATCCGGTGGCGACCTCAAGGTGCGCGAGCATCTCGAAGATCGCCGCCTGCGATGGGGCAAGCATCGCGTGATGATCGCCGAGAAGCGGCTGGCCACCGACGACTCCGCCGAAAACCGCGAGTCACTCGACCGCCTCCGTCGGGCCCAGCTCAAGGCGGAGATCGACGTGTATGCGGCCCGCTGCAGCCGCTACCCCGAAAACCTCACGTGGAAGTTCGAGCTTGCCACCCGGCTCAAGGCCTCTGGCAACTACCCCGAAGCGATCAAGTATTTCCAGGAGTCGATCCAAGATTCCCGACGCCGCGGTGCGGTGTCGCTCGAACTGGGCGAATGCTTCCAGAAGATCAAGCAATACCAGCTCGCGATGCAAAACTACGCCACCGCCGTCGAGGCGCTGAGCGACCGGGAAATGGAGCTCCGCAAGCGGGCCCTCTACCGGGCGGGGGTGCTGGCGACGGCCCTCGACGACGTCGATACGGCCCGGAAACACCTCTCCTCCCTGGCCGGGGTCGACTTCGGATACCGGGATGTAGCACAACGTCTTGAAAAGTTGGGGACGGCAAAGGATAACGGTGCCGACGGCTGAGCCTCCTCCCGGACGCTCCCCCCCGCCCCCCGGGACCCTCCCGGCCAACCCCGCACGACACCTTTCCGAGGAATTTTGGAATGCCCCATTCGGCCAGCGCCAAGAAGCGTAATCGTCAGAACCTCCGCAACCGCGAACGCAACCGCGCCATGAAGTCGGAGATCAAGACGAAGATCCGCAAGGTGCTCGACGCGATTTCCACCGGCGATGTCGCCGCTGCGAAGGAGCAGTTCAAGGGCATGACCAAGACGACCGACCGCGCCGCAGCCGTCGGCACGATTCACCGCAACCGCGCCGCACGGATCAAGTCGCGGATCTCGGCTCGCGTGAAGAATGCCGAGAAGGGCACCGGGGCCACGAAGCCACCGGCCAAGGGCCGCAAGGCGTCGGCCAAGGCCTGATCGTCACCAGACGATCTGCTTCGCGTCAAACACCGGTCCTTCGATGCAGGTCCGGCGGTAGTCCCATCCGCCTTCCCCGTCGCTCACCTTGGCCACGCAGGTGAAGCAGATCCCGATCCCGCAGGCCATCGGTGTTTCGAGCGAGACATCGCAGGCGATGCCGCGGGCGGCCGACCAGTGCGACACCGCCTCCATCATCGGTTCCGGGCCGCAGCAGGCGATGCGGGCGGTGGCGGCGTCGATCCCCGCGGTGCCGTCGAGCAGGTCCACCACGGTGCCTTTGGAGCCCATCGACCCGTCGAGCGTGGCAAGGTGCACCTCACAGCCCGCGCGGCGAAAATCATCGACGCAGGCGAACATGCCCGCGTGCCGCGCCCCCCAGCAGAGCGTCACGCGACGGGCGAGCGGCCTGTCGGGTGATGGCCCGCCATCCTGGGCCTGCCCCAATCGTTCCCGCGCGAGGGTCAGCAGGGCCGTTTGACCGATGCCTCCGGCAACGAGCACGAGGTGCTCCACCGTCGGGAGCCGAAACCCGTTGCCAAGCGGTCCCCACACGGCCAGTGCATCACCCGGCCGGACACGTGTGAGGGCTTGGGTAAAACGGCCATGCACGAGATAGATGAAGTCGGCATACCGCGGCCCATCGGCGTCGCTCGCGACGTCATACACCGCAAACGGCCTGGCGAGCAGCGGGTCGTTTCGATCGGCCAGTCGCAGCATGGCAAACTGGCCCGGTGTGGCCCGGGCTGCGATCGGGGGGCAGTCGAGTCGAATACGCCAGGTGGAATCGGCGACCTGGTCATGGGCGACCACGCCAGCCACCCGGTAGGTCGCGGCGTCGGCATGACAAACCAGGGGAGACGGCGTCGCCATCGATCAGCCCTCGCCGCCCGGCTTCTTCGAACGCCACTGCGAGGCTTTCCCGGCCCGCTTGCGCTTGAAGGGCCCCGGCCTGCCGGCGGCGGCCCCTCCGGCCACGCCCGGTTTTCCGGCTGGCCGTCCCGAAGGCTTTCCCGCGGGCCGCCCCGTCGGTCTGCCCGTGGGCGTTCCCGTGGGCCTCCCTGACGGTCTGCCCGTGGGCCTTCCGGTCGGTCTGCCTGCAGGCTTGCCGCCAGGCCTGCCACGCGGTGGGCGATCGCCCGAACGGCCCTCCCCCATTGGCGGCCTTCCGCTCCCCAGCCGCCGAGGCGGGCCACCGGGACGACGACCGCGGGCGGGACCGCGCGGCCGAACATCCTCTCGTTCGGCATCGGGGCCCACGGCGGCGATCGCGGCTCGGCGCAGCGACTCGATTTCGCTCCACGTGAGCTGCCGATGCTGGCCGGGAAGGAGATTGCCGAGCGACAGCCCGCCCACCGCCACCCGCTTCAGCTGGTGCACCTTGTGGCCGAGGGAGGCGAGCATTCTGCGAATCTCACGGTTCTTTCCCTCATCGAGCACCATCTCGAGCACGGCACTCTGCTTGTGCTGGGATCGAATCGAGACCCGCTTCGCATGCACCTCGGCCTCGGCGAGCCGAATGCCCCGCTGGAGCTTGTCGATCAGCTCCGGCGTGGGAACGCCGGCCACCTGCACGAGGTATTTCTTCTCGACTCCATACCGCGGATGGGCGAGCAGATTGGCCAGACCGCCGTCGTTGGTAAGGAGGATCAGGCCTTCGCTCATGCGGTCGAGGCGGCCGATGGCGAAAAGCCGATGGTCACCCGGCACGAGATCGACGACGCGTGGACGGCCGGCGGGATCGACGTTGGTGGTGACCACACCCACCGGCTTGTTGAGCATGAAGACCACCCGCTTCGGGTTGGGCAGCCGTTCGCCATCGACCCGGATCTCCTGGGACAGGGGATCCACGCGTGTGCCGAGCGTGGTGACGACCTGGCGATCCACCTCGACGCGACCCGTCGTGATCAACTCCTCGCAGGCTCGACGGCTGCCCAGTCCGGCCGACGCCAAGACCTTCTGCAGCCGCTCGAGGCCGTCGTCGGCCGCCGCCGGAACAGCCCGCTCATCGTCGCGCCGCGGCATCCGTCCAGGCGGCTTCGGACGCGCATCGCGATGAAAGGCCCCGGGGCGCGGGGGCTGGGAGGGGCGACCAGGACGCTGAGGGCGTCGGCCACGAGGGGGGCGGGAATCGGGGGCGGGCATCAAGGTGGGCTCCGGAGGGGGCGGCCGTGGCCACGAAAGGGCCTTCGGACGCCGTCCCCGATCATACACACGGGCCCGGGATGCGGCAGATCACCGCAGCGGCTGCGCCCACCACCTCGATCGCTTCACCTCCGCGACCGGTTCGGCGTAGTCGCGAGGCCGCGTGCCGTCGAGGGTGGTGTATTGGCGAAACAGCGACGGACCGATGTCGTTTTCCATGAACGGATCGAAGCGAACGGCCCGACGCTGCTGACTCTTTGCCGGGAGCGGTTCGAGCCACTTCGGCTTGCCGAGCGACGCGCAGCCCGAGGCCAGCGTCGCGATGACGAGGAGGGCACAGACCATGAGGCAGATTCGGCGCATGGAGGCTCCGGCGCTGGGGCGTGGGAGTGTAGGGGCCGCCCCAGCCCCTCCCAAGGCCGGTTTCCCGGCCGATGACGGCCCAATCCCGTGAGCGATCGGCGTCAGGGAAGCGTCACGTGGAGAAACCGCGGCGACCCGCCCGACGCCGTCAGCCGCTGCCGTTCGAGGCAGGCCGGCAGCAGCACGCCGTCGCCAGCACGAAGCGGGGGGAGGTTCCATGACGCATCGAACGTGAGTTCGCCGTCGAGCACGGCGAGGAAATGGCAGACATCGTCCCCCCCGACCTCCCAGGCGTGTGACGGACGAACCTCCTCGAAGATGAAGTAGTCGCACGTCACGAGTCGACGCACCGAGGGATCGTCGGTGGCAGCGGGCATGACGGGCGCCACCGGCCCGAGCCTGGTGGTGGCTTCCAGGCCGGCTTCGACATGGAGCGGCCGCGGCATGCCGTCTGGCCCCAACCGATTCCAGTCGTGAAGCCGGTAGGTGACGTCGCTCGACTGCTGGATCTCGGCGACGAGGAGCCCCGCTCCGAGCGCGTGCATCGTGCCGGCCGGGATAAACACACAATCGCCAGGATGCACTTCGAAGGCATGGATGGCCTCCTCGCATCGGCCGGCGCGAAGCGCCTCTGCGAAGGTGTCGCGGCTCACACCATCCCTGAGCCCGGCGAAGATCCTGCTGCCGGGCTCGGCGGCGATCACATACCACGCTTCGGTCTTGCCCCGGTCAGGCGGATCGAGCAGGGCGGCGCGGGCATCGTCGGGATGCACCTGCACCGATAGATCGAGATGGCAGTCGAGGAGTTTGAAGAGCAGCGGAAACGCCTCGAACGCGGCGTGCCGTCCCATGAGCTCCTTCCGCCGCGTTGCCATCAGCTCGTGGAGCGTCGTGCCGGCGAGCGGACCGGCGGCCACGCAACTCTGGTCGGCCCCGCGGTCCACGAGCTGCCATGACTCGGCAAAATCGTCGCCGGCGGGAAGGGTGCGTCCAAACGCCTTTTCGAATCCGCGTCCGCCCCAGATATAGCGACGATAGATCGGCTGGAGAATCAAGGGTGGCAGCACGGCGGACAATCTCGGGAGGAGGGATGGGATTCAGGAGCCGGCGTATCCTTCGAGGATCCGCCCGATGCCGAAGCAGCATACCGAAAACACGAGCATGCTCAGCATCGGCCCCGAGCTGATGCGGCCCGTCAACTCCATCATCACCGCCACGGCCGGAACCGTGAGCCCCACAACCTGCCCCGCGCGACCGATCGCCTTCATGCGCCGACCCCGAGCTTCGCCCCCACCGCCTCAAACCGCGACTCGAAGTGCGGCACCTGATCAGCCCGCACCGACGACCGCAGCCGTGTGAGGGCGGCCTCGGACAGCCCGCACACCCGAAGCAGTCCGCCGGCATCGTGAACCCGGAGGCTCAACACCGTGATCGCCTCGATGAGCGACGAGTCGATCGAAGGGATGTGATCAAACTCCACCACCACGCGATGGGCACCGTGGGTCTGGGCCACTTCCCAGAGCCGCTCGGCCAGCGGGCGATCATCCTCTGGGGGCGAGGCGGCCGGATCAAGCCGCAGAAACACCCAGTCGGGGCCACGATCGACCGTCATGGCCCACGCCGCGCGGCCCGGTCGATCACCACAAGACGCACCATCCGAACGCGACACTTCCATGAGGAATCCTCCCTGTGATGTCGTGAACACCGTCGAGCATGCGCCGCCTGCGTCTCACCGAGACACAGCCCCTGGCAAGATCATGATCCACCGCAAAAGGGAAATCGGGCAAGTCCGGCCCCAGGGTTCGCGCCAAAACCCCCGTCTGGCCGCCCGGACACCTTGTCGGGCTTGCCGCAAGGCTCCTGCTGGCAATACTGCCAGCGTTCGCGGCCGATTGCCGCCCCTACTTCCAGGAGATTCCGACCATGTCCCGTCACGGCGCCGTCACCTTCAAGGGCAACCCTCTCACCCTCGCCGGCTCGGAAGTTGCGGTCGGTTCCGCCGCCCCCGACTTCGACCTCGCCTGCTTCGGCCCCAACGGGATGGAGCACATCACCAAGGCCTCGGTGCTCGGAAAGCCGACGATCATCAGCGTCGTGCCCTCGCTCGACACGCCGGTGTGCCAGGTGCAGACCAAAACCTTCAACCAGCGGCTTGCCTCGCTCGGCGAGAAGATCAACGCCCTCACCGTCAGCCTCGACCTTCCTTTCGCCATGAACCGTTTCTGCGGCGCCGAGGGGATCAAGGCGATGCGAAGTGGCAGCGACTACATGGAGCGTGCCTTCGGCAACGCCTGGGGCGTGCTGATCGACGAGCTGAAGATCCTGGCCCGTGCCGTGTTCGTCCTCGACAAGGACGGCATCGTGCGATACGCCCAGGTGGTGAAGGAAGTGGCGAGTGAGCCCGACTACGATGCCGCCATCACGGCAATCGAAGAGCTCGCCGGCTGATCGCTTCTCCGACGGGCGTTGATCGGAGGATCACGCCCCGAGCAGTTTCTCGATCGACTGCCGGGCCGCGGCCAGCGCGGCCGGCAGTTGGTCGACGAGTTTGCCGCCGGCCTGGGCGAGATCCGGGCGTCCTCCCCCCTTGCCTCCCACCACGCTGGCGGCATCCTTGATCCACACGCCCGCGGAGAGCCCTCGCTCTTCGAGTTCGCGGGAGATGCCGGCCACGATCGTCACCTTGTCGCCCTCGACGCTGCCCAGCAGCACCGCGATCGGGCTCCCCTTTCGCCGCAGGAGATCGATGCACTGGCGCATCGCACCGGCATCGCCCCCCTTGGCGTCGGCCACGACGATCCGGGTGCCGCCGATCGAGGCGGCTCCGCTGAGCAGGTCGTCGGCCGACAGGGCCGCCGACGCGGCGGCCGGCTTGGCCTTCTTGAGATCACGAAGCTCCTTCACGAGCGAGCCGAGTCGATGCGGCAGTTCGCCCACCGGAACCTTGAGGGTTGAGGCCGCGTCGGCGAGCGTCTGCTCGGCGCTGCGGAATCGCTCGAGGGCCTTCGCCCCGGTCATCGCCGTGATGCGTCGCGTGCCGGCCGACACACTCTCCTCGCCCACGATCCGCACGAGCCCGATTTGGCCGGTGCTCGAAACATGCGTGCCGCCGCAGAGTTCGCGGCTCACTCCCTCCATCGACACCATCCGCACGACGTCGGGGTATTTTTCGCCGAAGAGCATCATGGCGCCGGCGTGGCGGGCTTCCGCGAGCGGCAGCAGCTGGGCCGTCACCGGCACCGCCGCCAGCACACCCTCGTTGACCATGCCCTCGATCGCCCGAAGCGTGTCGTGGTCGATGGAACTGGTGTGGGAGAAGTCGAATCGCAGCAGGTCAGCATCCACCTTCGACCCCTGCTGCACGGCGTGGGTTCCGAGGTGGTGCTGAAGGGC
Source organism: Pirellulales bacterium (assembly GCA_017853835.1). Lineage (GTDB taxonomy): Bacteria > Planctomycetota > Planctomycetia > Pirellulales > UBA1268 > QWPN01. The sequence goes on from JAFMIU010000015.1 coordinate 11,316, forward strand.
GGCATGAAGCAGGTGCGTGGCCGAATGGGCCCGACGGAGCGCGGCGCGGCGGGCTGGATCAACCTCCGCCGTGAGCGTGCCCCCCAGGGAGAGCGTGCCCTTCCGCAGGTGCCCCACATGGAGCATGAAGCCGCCTTCGCGGAGCGTGTCGGTCACCTCAAACTCCCCACCAGGCCAGGTCAGCCGGCCGGTGTCGCCAACCTGACCGCCCGACTCGCCATAGAACGGCGTGCGGTCGAGCACCACCGTCACGGGCTTGGCATGCCCCACCTCGTCGAGACGATCGCAGAGCGAGTCTTGCGCGATGATGCCCACCACGTTCCCCTCGGCCTTGATCGTGTCGTAGCCGACAAACTCCGAACCGTGCATCGTCTTCTTGAGCGCGTCGAGGGGCCCTGAGGTAAACACCTCCACCCGCGTGCCGGCTCCCGACTTCAGGCCGTGCTCCTCCATCGCCGCCCGAAAGCCCTCCCAGTCGAAGCCGCAGTTGCGCTCGGCGGCGAGCGTTTCGAGGAGTTCTGGAGGAAAGCCGTAGGTGGTGTAGAGTTCGGCCGCATCGCCCCCCGGCACCGTGGCCTTCCCCGCAGAGCCGATGCCGGCGAAGAGACGCTCGATGCGATCGAGGCCGCCGTCGATCGTCGCGAGAAACGACTCCTCCTCGCGTTCGATCACCGCGGCGACCCGCTCGGTGGTGTCGCGGAGTTCTGGATAGGGCACTCGCATCATCTCCGCCACCACCGGTGGCAGCTTGTGGAGGAAGGCCTCCTGCATGCCCATCTGCCGACCATCGAGCACGGCCCGTCGGAGGAGTCGCTTGACGACATACTTCTCCTCGTTGTTTCCCGGCAGCACGTTCTCGTGGATCGCAAACGTGCAGGCGCGCACGTGGTCGGCAATCCGCCGCATGCGTCGGCCGTCGTCGGTGGCGGCCTCATACTTCCGGCCACACACCTCGGCCACCGCCTCGACGAGCGGACGGAGAATGTCGATGTGGAAGTTGCTGTCAACGCCCTGCAGCATGGCGCAGGTGCGCTCGAGCCCCATGCCGGTGTCGATGTTGCGGCTCGGGAGCGGATGGAGGTTGTCGGGAGGCGCCCCGATCCGGTTGAACTGCGTGAAGACGAGGTTCCAGATCTCCACGTCGCTGCCGTCCGGCATGCGGTAGAAGATCTCGCTGCAGGGCCCGCACACGCCGTCAGGCCCCTGGCTCGGGGCGCTCGCCGGCCAGAAGTTGTCGTCTTCGCCCATGCGGGTGATCTTCGCGGTGGGCACACCGATCTCATCGGCCCAGATCGCGAAGGCCTCGTTGTCGTCCTGATAGACGGTGACGGAAAGCTTCTCGGGGGCGATGTGCAGCCAGTTCTTCGACGTGAGAAACTCCCACGCCCAGTGAATCGCCTCCCGCTTGAAGTAGTCGCCAAACGAGAAGTTGCCGAGCATCTCGAAAAACGTGTGGTGTCGCGGCGTTCGCCCCACGTTGTCGATGTCGCCGGTGCGCAGGCACTTCTGGCAGGTGGTGGCCCGGGTGAACTCCAGCTTGCATTTGCCGAGGAAGTGATCCTTGAACTGGTTCATGCCGGCAGGCGTGAACAGCACTGAAGGGTCCCATCGCGGCACGAGCACGTCGCTGGGGCGGCGAACGCAGCCCTTCGACTCGAAAAACGCGAGGTACGCTTCGCGGAGGTCATCGGCCTTCATGTCGCCATCGGCTCCCGGGGAATCCGCCGGAAACCACCGGCGGGGCCGACACTATACCCATGCCTGCCACAACGACGCGATGCCGCCCCGGCATGGCCTCGCGAAACCGTCGCTCTCGCACCAACGACGCCGCCCACGAGCGGCCGCTTGGGTCGGCCTCCCGTGGGCGGACTGGGGGGATTATTTTCGTCTCGCCTCGGCGGCAATCACTCGCCGCCGTCGTTGGCGGCTATGGCGATCACCGCATCCTTCGATGCGAGAATCTTCTCGCGAAGCTCCTTCGCCACGTCGGGGTTGTCCTTGAGGAACTGGCGGGCCTTCTCCCGCCCCTGGCCAAGGTGTGTCTCGCCATACCGCAGCCAGGTGCCGGTCTTGTCGACCAGCTTGGCGGCGATCGCCAGATCGAGGATGTCGCCCTCCACGCTGATTCCGTCTGCGTGCATCATGTCGAACTCCGCCACGCGGAACGGCGGGGCCACCTTGTTTTTCACAACCTTCACCTTCACCCGCTGGCCAACGACATCTTCGCCGTCCTTGAGGGTTCCGATCCGGCGGACGTCGACCCGGCAGGAGGAATAAAACTTCAGCGCCCGCCCGCCTGGGGTGGTTTCGGGGCTGCCAAACATCACCCCGATCTTCTCACGAATCTGGTTGATGAAGATCACGGTCGTCTTGCTCTTGGCGATGGCTCCCGTGAGCTTCCTCATCGCCTGGCTCATGAGCCGGGCCTGGAGCCCCACGAACGAATCGCCCATCTCGCCGTCGAGTTCCTTCTGGGGCACGAGCGCGGCGACGGAGTCGATCACGATGATGTCGACGGCGTTGCTCTTGATGAGCATCTCCGCGATGTGCATGGCTTCTTCACCGCTCGTCGGCTGGCTCACGAGCAGGCTCTCGAGCGAGATGCCAAGCTTCTTGGCCCAGCTCGGGTCGAGCGCGTGCTCGGCATCGATGAAGGCCGCGATGCCACCGGCCCGCTGGGCGGCGGCCACGGAATGGAGCGCGATGGTGGTTTTCCCGCTCGATTCAGGACCAAACACCTCGATGATCCGGCCTCGCGGAAAGCCCTTGCCGCCGAGCGCCAGATCGACGGACAGGCTGCCTGACGAGATGCCTTCGATCGGCGCCTGGGCTTCGGAGCCCAGCGGCATGATCGAGCCCTCGCCAAACTCTTTTTCGATTTGAGCGAGTGTGTTTCGAAGCGTCGGGTTGTCGTCGAGGAAGGCCGGACCGACCTTGGCCACCTTCTTCCCCTTTTCAGAGGCTTTGTCTGCGACCTTGTCCTGCCCCTTCGACGCCCGCACGTCCTTTTCCTTGTCGTCCTTTTTGCCCATCCGACCATTCGCTCCTGCAACTGCCGTCACCATGGCGACCATCTCCCACGCTTCCCGGCACGTCGTCGGGGTGGTTGCTTCGCCACCATGAATCGAGCGATTTGCCGCGAAAACGAACACTGAACGCGGGTATACTATCGGCTGGCGGGCCGGGCGGCAAGCAGAATTTCTGAACACCCGTACACACCGCAAAAATCAGCTCTTCCGGCTGCCGCGGCGGAGTTCTGTGTATTTCCGGGCGGTCCCCTTCGCCTTGGACACGGGGTATTTCTTGGCGTTGGCGGCGGTCTTGTCACGCACCGCCGCGTCGATATCGATCCCGAGGCAGTCGGCGAGGAGCAGGGCACAGATCACCACATCGGCAAACTCATCCACGACGGCCTGACGGCGGGCCGGCTCGGCGAGGTCGGCATCCACCTCCTCCCGGGTTCTCCAGAGGAAGTGCTCCTGCAGTTCCCCGGCCTCGATCGCAATGGCGGCGGCGAGGTCTTTGGGGTTGTGAAACTGCTTCCAGTCGCGCTCGTCTCGAAACGTGCGAAGCAGTTGAAGCAGCGGCTCCCAGCCCCCCTGCCCTGGCGTCCGTGGCAGCTTCTTCATGGCAGTGCCGTCTCCCGTCGGCGACTCGTGGTGATCGACCGCATGAGCATAGTCGTCCTGACCACGGGCGTGAACGGCGTGAGGGCTGGATTTCGGCCGTCGCGCTCAGCCGCGTCGGATGGGGTGGCGGTGCCTGTCCCAGGCCTCACGGCCTTGGGCTTGGACGGGCAGGCAGCAGGATGCCGGTGTTTCGCGTGACGGCGCCACGATGGCGGCGTGCCCGGCCAGGCGAACCTTGGCTTCGCCCACGCCGGGCCCAAGCGCAAACCGGCAGGATGCCGGTGTTTCGCGTGAAGTCAAAACGTCAGCATCTGCCGGTATTCGGCGACGCGGCGGTCGAGGTCGTTGCGGTCGATGTTGGCCAGACGGTCGAGGCTGAAATCCTCAACCGTGTAGCTCGCCGTCACCACGCCGTAGGCGAGGGCTTCCTTGAGCGTCTGCGGATCGTAGCGATCCTTGCTGGCGAGATGGCCCATCATGCCGCCGGCGAAGGAGTCGCCCGCGCCGGTCGGGTCGAGCACCTGCGGCGTGGGGTAGGCCGGGAGCACATACATCTCGTGCTCGCTGAAAAACATCGCCCCGTGCTCCCCCTTCTTGATCACCACGAACTTCGGCCCCATCTTCCGCACGGCATGCCCCGCCCGCACGAGGTTTTCATCCTCGGCGAGCAGCTTGGCCTCGGAATCATTGAGCACGAGCCCGTCGATCCGCTTCAGGAGCGTCTCGAGCTCATCCCGCTGGATGTTGATCCAGAGATCCATCGTGTCGGCCACGGTGAGCTTCGCCTCGGGCACCTGGTCGAGCACGGAGAGCTGCGTCACGGGCGACGCGTTGCCGAGAAACACAAACTTGCTGTCGCGGTGATTGGTCTGCAGCTTCGGCTTGAACTCGCCAAACACGTTGAGGTGCACCTCGAGCGTCTCGCGATCGTTCATGTTGGGGAGGTAGCGGCCCCGCCAGCGAAATGTCTTGCCGCCGGCGATCGTTTCGATGCCGGAGGTGTCGATGCCCCGCTTTTCGAGGAAGGCGGTGTGCTGCTTCGGCCAGTCTTCGCCGACGGTGCCGATCATCTTGACGGGCGAGAAGAAGCTGGCGGCGTAGGAGAAAAACACAGCCGAGCCGCCGAGCACGTCGTCGCGCTTGTCGGTGGGGGTTTCGACGCAATCGAGGGCAACGCTTCCGACGACAAGCAGCGGCATGAGGGGCTATCCTGATGGGGGTACGAAGACCGGAGAGATTATGCCTGCCGTCGATCGAATGAAAACCCCGCCCTCCGGAGCCCCACGCATGCCGCTGAACACATCCTGGCTTCTGATGATCCTGGTGGCGTGTTCATCGATGGCCTGCGCCGACGAGTGGACGCAGTGGATGGGCCCATCCCGAGACAGCGTGTGGCGGGAGCAGGGAATCGTCACCACGTTTCCTGCCGCAGGCCCGAAGGTGCTGTGGCGGGTGCCGATCGCCGGGGGCTACGCGGGTGCCGCGATCGCCGGTGGCAGGGTTTTCGTGACCGACTATGTCACCGATGCCGATGCGAAGGTGGCCAACTTCGAGCGGAAGGCCTCCACTGGCCGTGAGCGGGTGCTCTGCCTCGACGAGGGCACGGGGAAGATCCTCTGGAAGCACGAGGTTCCGGTCACCTACACGATCTCCTATCCGGCCGGGCCTCGGTGCACGCCCACGGTGCACGACGGCCGCGTCTACACGCTCGGCGCCGAGGGCGATCTCTTTTGCTTCGAGGCGGCAACAGGCGCGGTCGTCTGGAGCCGTGACCTCAAGAAAGACTATGCGACGAAGGCGGCTCTCTGGGGCTGGGCGAGCCATCCGCTTGTGGATGGCGATCGGCTCGTGTGCGTGGTGGGCACCGACGTGGCCCATGCGGCCGCCTTCGACCTGAAAACGGGCAAGGAGATCTGGCGCACGGGAAAAGCCCCGGAGCAGGGCTACGTGCCGCCGTCGATCATCGAGGCGGCGGGCGAGCGGCAGCTCGTGCTCGTGAAGCCCGACGGCGTGTATGCCGTCGAGCCCGAGACGGGGAAGCTCCTCTGGGAAACGCCCTACAACGCCGATAACGGCTCGATCATCATGACGCCCGTTCGCATCGGCGACTTCCTCTACGTGGGCGGCTACCAGGGCAAGAACCTGATGCTCAAGCTCAAGGCCGACGTGCCCGGCGTGGACGTCGTGTGGCGGAACAAGCCGAAGCAGGCGATCTCGGCGGTGAACGTGCAGCCGATCGTGGCCGATGGCCTCGTCTACGGCTTTCACGAGAACGGCGAACTGCGGGCGATGCGGGTGCCCGAGGGCGACTTCGCCTGGAAGGGAGGCGGCCCGCTCGGCGAGCGGCCGGCCGGCTCAGGCACGGCGTTTCTCACGCGGCACGACGACGGCGTGCAGCCTGCCCGCTGCTTCCTCTTTACGGAGACGGGCGATCTCGTGATCGCACGGCTCACGCCGCAGGGTTATGAGGAACTCTCGCGGGCCCATCTGCTCGAGCCCACGAACAACGCCTTCGGCCGTCCCGTGGTGTGGTGCGCCCCGGCGTATGCCAACAAGTCGATCGTCGTCCGCAACGACGCCGAGGTCATCCGCGTGTCGCTGGCGGAGTGAGCAAAAAGGAAACGCAGCCCCTTCCGTTTCGAAAGAGCTGCGTCCCGGTGATCAACGGCCATGTTGATGTCATGGCGGTCTGGTGCGGGGTTGCTCAACCCTTTCGGCGAGTCCGTCGCGACCGCCGCCATGCGAGGCCGCCGAGCGTGGCCGCCGGCACGGCGAAGAGTGCCACCGCGGACGGCTCGGGAACGGGCACGCCCTCGAAGAAGTTGATCGTGAGCGACCCTCCGTCAGTCGGCAGCGGGAACGTGTTCTTCCACTGCGACAACGCCGGATCTATCAAACTGCCAAATCGGTCATCGTAGGGGGCACCGTACACACCTCCGCCAGAGGCCGAGAACCCACCGGTCCCCGTGACGAACGTATTCGGAAAAACCTCGTTGGCGAAGAGATTCTTCGCAAGGGGATCGGTGTTCGAGTACGCGAACTGGGGGTTCTGCCACCAGATCGCGCTGGTCAGTTCGCCGATTGTGCCGGTTCCTGACACCGGGGTGGTTAAGTTGTTTTGGAAATACGAGTAACTCCCCGACATCGTGTTTCCGTAGAGGCCGGCCGTTACCGCCTCCTGAAAATCACCCATCACTTTCTGGATGACTTGACCATATTCAGCGTTGTTCGATGAGTTGCTGCCGCCGACAATGGCTGGAAGAGGCGCCGCATAGGTGGCGTTGGCCCCGGGGGTGCCGCTGATGACGTTGGCAAAATCCTGCGAGAACTGCGTCCAGCCTGAGCCAGAGAGAGCGATGTTCGTGAACGACGTCGGACCGCCGGATGCCAGATAGGAGTCCATGGACGAGCCCGACGCGATGGTGAACGTGAGCCCGTTATATGTGTGGGCGACCGGGCCCGATGCGGGCGTCGCCTGCGAGAGAACACTCACACTTCCGGTGAACGACACACTCGCCAGCGTTCCAGAAGGCGTGACGGTGGGCGTAAAGGAATAGCCCAACTGATAGTTCGATCCCGTTGTCAGTGAGTTCCCAGCAGTCGAACTCGTCAGGAACGCAATCGCCCCCAATCCACCGGGAAAACCGTTGTCGATGATGTTGGTAAGGGTTGGGCTCTTCAGGGCCGTGCTTCCGCTGCCACTGGCCACAGTCCCTATGTACTGCTGGAGGTCGCCGTAGGCCGCGGCGGTGACTGACGGGGCGCCATTCCACACGCTTGGACCCGTGACGCTCGCAACCTGCGATCCGCTCATGACGACCAACGGCGATGTCGTACCGCCCGCGATGTTCACCATGTCGGTCATGAACTGCTGGGATGACTTCGTATTGCCAGTCGAGGCGACAATCACGTTGGATGAGTTTCGGGCAGTGATCTGCAGAGCGCCTCCGAACTGGTCAATGTTCGTCAGATCGACACCGTTGCCGGCGTTGTAGTTGATCTCGGCGACGCTATATCGTGTGCTTCCGCTGGAGAGAGGCGTTCCAGGCGGACTAACACTTGCTGTGCCGCTCGCGCCATAGCCGTAGGCGTTGGTACCGTACGAAAAGATGATCCGGCCGGCGCCAATCGATCCGAGCTGGAATCCGTTGTCCTGAAGCTCCTGTGCAGAAAATGACTGGCTCATGATCGAGGTATAGGTCGTCGTGCTCGACGTGGTTGTGTAGGTCCACGTGCCGCTGGACAGCGATAGCGATGCCGTGCCTCCGATCGTTCCCGAAAACGTGCCTGCCTGAAACGACACGAAGATATTGGAGCCCGAAAGCGATGACGCCCCGCCGTTGTAAAGCGACACGTACGGGCCCGGCGCGTAGGTGAGGTTCGAAAAGTCGAACTTCAGATTCAATGGATCGGCCGGCCTGCCGACCGCGGCCCATGAAACGAACGTGATGGCCAGCACAACGGCCGCGATTCGCCGCAAACCGAACGAAAATCGGAACGACGTGAGCTTTGACACGAGGGGGCTCCCGCTTCGTGAAACGAGCCAACCCGCCGTGAAAAATGCGACAGCAGCGCAACCGGCGAGCCTCCTGATCGTTGACCATCGGTGCGACAACATGGCTCGGCATTCCTTTCTTCGGAGGGACGCAGCGAGCGTTTCACTGCGTGTCTGAGGACCAGACATCTGCAATGAATACGAGCGACCAAGGGCGGATCAATGGTCGCTCCCTTCCACCATCGTCAAAGTGACGAATCGGGCATGGGCAGGGACGAATCGGGTGCGCGGCGAACACGACCCCCCGGCATCTCGGACGAAACGGCCGATTCAGGGACGAATCAGCGGACGACAGTTAACCGCACCGCGGCAGCGCGCGGGCAATTCTCGCGAGTGACTGCTCGCGACCGAGGATCGCCAGGCAGTCGTAGAGGCCAGGCCCCACCGTCTTGCCCGTCACCGCCACGCGCACGGCATGCACGAGGTCGCCCACCTTCACCCCCGCACCCTCCACCACCTGCTTGAGCGCGGCCTCGAGCGCGGCCGGCTCAAAGGGCTCGGCCGTTTCGATCGCCTTCGCATACGCCCGCAGCAGATCCCCGGCCCCGGGCTTCGCCAGCCGCTGCTTCACGGCCGCTTCGTCGAGCGGCGGATCATCCATCAGGAAAAAGTCGGCGTAGGCGAGGATGTCGCCCGCCACCTTCAGCCGGTCGCCCGAGGCCTCGATCACCTTGCGCACCGTCGCGACCGCCTCGGCCGATGGCGGATCGGCCACGAGCTTCGCCTTCACGAGCATCGGCAGCATCAGGGCGAGCTTGTCGTCGACGGAGAGCGCCCCCATGTAGTGGTCCTGCACCGCCCAGAGCTTCTTCGGATCAAAGCTCGCCGGCGAGGAGTTGATCCGCTCGAGCGTGAAATGCTGGATGAGTTCTTCACGACTGAAAAACTCCGTCTTGTCGTCGTACGACCAGCCGAGCAGCGCGAGGTAGTTGTCGATCGCCCACGGCAGGTAGCCCACCTCGCGGTAGAAATCGACGATCACCGGATTGAAGGTGTCGGCCTCCGTGGTGAGCCCCACGCGGTCGGCGATCCGCTGGCCGTGATCCATCACCTGCTTGAAGTCGGCGTTTTTCAGATACTGCGCGAGCTTCCGCTTCGAGAGCTTCGTGCGGCTCCCCGGCTCGGCCACGAGCGGCAGGTGGGCGTAGGTGGGAAGCGGATAGCCGAGCGACAGCGCGATGAACGCCTGCCGCGGCGTATTGGAGAGATGCTCCTCGGCACGGATCACGTGCGTGATCGCCAGATCGTGATCGTCCACGACGCTCGCGAGGTGGTAGAGGCACGAGCCATCGGCCCGCTGGATCACATGATCCTGCTCGCGCTCCCACGCAAACTCCACCCGGCCCCGCACCTGGTCGTCGATCACGAGCGAGCCCTCGCGGGGCATCTTGAGGCGGACCACACTCTGCCGCCCCTCCGCCTCAAACCGCCGCGCGGTCTCCTCGTCAAACGCCGCAAACCGACGGCTGTAGAGGAAGGGCTTGCCGGCGGCCTGCGCCGCCTTGCGTTCATCGTCGAGCTCCTCAGGACGCGCGAAGTCGCGATAGGCATGACCCGAGGCGAGCAGCGCCGCCGCCGCGGCCTTGTGATTCGCCGCCCGCTGCGACTGGTAGTAGGGCGCATGAGGCCCGCCCACGCCGGGGCCCTCGTCCCAATCGATCCCGAGCCACTTCAGGCCGTCGAGGATCGGCTGCAGGGCCCCTTCGATGTTGCGCTCGGCGTCGGTGTCGTCGATCCGAAGGATGAACTGACCGCCATGCCGGCGCGCGAAGAGCCAGTTGAACAGGGCCGTGCGAACGCCCCCGATGTGCAGGTAGCCGGTCGGGCTCGGGGCGAAACGGGTGCGAACGGTCATGCTCATGGGGCTCCGGCGGGAAGACGGGGCGGGACACTCGGCCTCGGGGCGGGCCCTAGCCTACTCAAGCCGCGTCGCCGTTCATCCGTGCAAGCTTTTTCAGCCGCTTCCGCTCAGCCTTCGACAGGTGGCGGTGCCCGTGGTCCGAGCCATCCACAAACTCGGTCTGGTGATCGTCCGATTCCTCGGCAAACGACTCGACGGCCTCGTCGTCGGCTGGTGCCTCATCCTCACCGGGAACGACGATCTCTCGGGCCGACGCGCGAGTGGCCTTCACGGCCCGCTCCCGTCGCACCGCCCCGCCCTCTCCCTTGATCTCGCGGATCACCGAACGGGCAGCTGCAAGCATCGCCACGAGTGAGCACGCGGCAGCCAGAGGCCACGCCGCCACTGCGGCGAGTCTCAGCCGCGGATCAGCGGCGCCAAGCCACGGACTCGCGGCCGAGGCCCCCCATGCCGCAAGCGCCAGTCCAAGCCACACGGCCGTGGCGAAGCGTTCGTGCAGCGGAAGCACCGCCCAGAGCGACACCGCCACCAGCAGCGTCGACGCGAGTGCCGTCCACCAGCCAAGGCCGTCGGGCCCGAAGGCGATGCCGGTGGCCTCCATCATCGCCATGCCCACGAGCCTCCCCAGTGGCATCACGCCGGCACATGCCGTGATCACGAGGAGCGTCGCCATCCATCCCCAGGCACGAAACCGCCCCTTGTAGTCGTCGCGACGATGCCGTCGCATCTGCCGCACCACGAGCGCCACGACCGCCGCCAGCAAGAGATAGACCTCGGCAAGCCACACCTGCAGCGTCGCCGAGCCGCGGGCATCGACGAGATCGCCAAGAAGGGCGAGTGTTCGGGTGAAACGGCCTCCCCCGACAAAGAGCCGCTGACCAAAGAGCATCTCGCTGGCCCCGGCGATGGTCGCGCCGCCAACGGGAAGGAGGATGGCGATGATCGCGAGCGACAGCCCGCCGAGGCCGGTGGGCACGAGCACCGCCGGCCCCTTCTGCCGATTGGGATGCGCCTCGGGCTCATACCCCGCCACACCGCGCGTCGGCTCGTTCGTGACGGGCCCCGCCGTGCCGGCGGAGCGTCTCCAGGAGAGCACCAGCCGCCGGCGCTGATCGCGGCGCTGGGTTGCAGAGAGGGCCATGGTGTTCGCTCGAATCCATTCGCAGTCGTCGGGCGTCGGCACTCCTTGCCGACACGGGACGCGCGCACCACCGCACGGCGCCGCCGAAGCGGCCCGTCGGCGCGGCGACGATCCCATGAAAGGGGATCGGCAGGGCTGCGACGGCTGGTGCACTCGTCGGCACCGCGGCCGAAGAGGAGGCATGCCGTGCAGGTTCGGCACCGACGGTGTCCCGTGCACCACCGGCGCAACCGCCTCGACCCGCAGGGTCGTCGGCCTGTCGTGATTTGCCGGTGGTGGCCGGGTCGGCTACGATCCCGGCGTTGACCCTCGCACTCTTTATCGCCTTTCCCGCCCCGGAGATTCCGCCATGGCCTACACGCTGCCGCCCCTCCCCTACGCCTTCGACGCGCTGGAGCCCTCGATCGACGCCCGCACGATGGAGATCCATCACGACAAGCACCATGCGGCATACGTGACCAACGTCAACAAGGCCCTCGAAGGCCACGCCGACCTGGCGGCGTTGCCGGTTGAGAAGCTCATCGCCGACCTCGAGAAGGTGCCCGAGGCGATCCGCACCGTCGTTCGCAACAACGGCGGTGGCCATGCCAACCACAGCCTCTTCTGGGAGTCGCTCGGCAAGGGCAAGGGTGGCGAGCCGTCGGGCGCGCTGGCCGAGGCCGTGCGGTCGGTGTTTGGCGACTTCGCCAAATTCAAGGAGGAGTTCACGAAGGCGGCCATGGGCCGATTCGGCAGCGGCTGGGCCTGGCTCTCGGCTGACAAGACGGGCAAGCTCCTGATCGAGAGCACCGCCAACCAAGACAGCCCCATCATGCACGGCAACAAGCCGCTGCTGGGGATCGACGTGTGGGAGCACGCGTATTACCTGCTCTACCAAAACCGCCGGGCCGACTACGTCAACGCGTTTTACAACGTGATCGACTGGGACGCTGTCAGCAAGCGTTACGCGGCCTCGAAGTAGGCCCGCCCACGTCCGGCATTGACTCGCCTCCGGACGGAACCGTATTCCCCCTTTTTCCAGGGAATAAGGATTCCGTCCGGAGGCTTTTTTCATGATCGTGTCGACGCCGCGCCGCCCCGTGCTCGGTCCCTGTGGCCGCGGCCTCGCGCTCGCTTTGGCCCTGACGGCCGTGGGCTGCAAGTCAGGCAGTTCGTGGACGGCCAAGCCGTCGTGGTGGTCGCTCGGTGGCACCGATCCCGCAAAACTTGCCTCTGATTCCGACGACGTGGCCAAGCCCTCCACCACCGCCAAGCCCTATCCGACCACGAGCACGCCGGAAGGCTATGTGCTCGACAAGGCAAACGGATCGGGCGTGGCGCAGGTCGCGGCCACGTCCCCGACGACGAGTGTTCCGTCGGCGGTGACCTACGGCTCCACCCCGTCGCCCTCGGTGGCCCCAGTCTCACCGGCGACAACCGCCGCCGCGGCACCGGCGACGACTGCCGGAGGCCTCGCCGGCATCGCGCCGCAGGTTGGCCCGTATGGCAACGCCGCATCCGGCCCGACGCCCCCCACCGACACCCTGCCCGCCGCATCGCCCTCGGGAGCGTTTGCGGGAATGGCTGCATCGGCTGCAACGGCCGGCTATGGGGCAGCGCCCGCTGAATCGTCGCCCGTGCGCGTGGCCGACGCGCGTGGGTCTGATGCATGGGCCTCAGCGGCTCCGGCACCTGCGTCCGGCGGCAGCGACACCCGCTACGGCTCAGCCACCGGCAGCCGGTTTTCGAGTGTGCCCGTCACCCCACCGCCACCGACCACCGACCCTCTCGCCGGCCTCCCGCCGATGCAGCCGGCCGAGCCGGGCCCGGCGATGGCGCCCGCCGCGATGCCGGCAATCGGTCCCGCGGCAACGCCCTCCTCGCTCGCACCGCCAACGCCCACGCGACGGCCTGATCCCGGCTATCGCCCCGGCGGCACGTCAACCTACCGGCCGAGCCGAACGATCCTCGCGGGCGACGAACCCGAGGGGTCGATTCAGCCCGTGTCGTACGAGGCGCCGGCGGGTTCCTGACACCGGCCTGGGTGTCACCAGCCCATGACCATGTTCGACTCGATCACCTTCCGGGCGCGGTCGAGATCGTCGCCGGTTTCCTGCATGTAGAGCCGGATGGCGTGAACCTTGTCACCCGCCGCCTTTGAGAGGCACTCCCGCGCCGTGCTGCAGGGATTCGACCGGGAATCGGTGAGCCCGAGCGCCGACTTCGAAATCACCCAGCAGTCGCGGGGACGGCGTGTGAGCCGCACGATCTTCTCGCCGGGATAGGCGTCGTGCACGACGGCCGAGGCCGATTCCTCGTCGCCCGCCCACGAGATGATGATGTGGGCCTCGGTTTCGATCTCATACAGCGGCATGTCGGCGGCTCCCGGGGGTCGTTGCGTCGAAGGTACGGCACCCGTTCCCGGGCGTCAAACTGGCGTTGCATGGCGACGGGAGGCGATCGTGACGGCGTGACGTACAATCGCGACGGTCGGCTGCCTTCATTCGCAGAGGTGCCGGCCGAGCAGCGCGGGCCACCGATGAAGTACGACCGCCTAGGATTCCCGATCCCTCCGGAGTTTTCCGTTCCGTCATCCGACGGGGCCGGACCGCCTCCGCTTCCCCACGCGTCCACCACCGCCACGGAAAAGCCCCGGGTGAACCGGTGGAAGCGTTACATCCTCCTCGGGGTGCTCGCGGCCGTCGTCGTGCCTGGCCTGCTCGCGCCAGGCATCGGTCCGGCAGTGTCGCGGATCGTGATCGACTGGTCGCTCGAACGGGCGATGGCCCATGAGGCCCACGACGACCTCCGTGGCGCGATTGGCGACCTCGGCATGGCGATCCGATGGGCTCCGAAAAACGGCGACCTCCGCAGCCGTCTGCTCTGCTGGCGGGCGATGCTCCGGATCGAGAATCGCGATCCCCAAGGGGCGATCACCGACGCCAACCACGCGATCCAAGTCGCCCCCACGCTGTCGCAGCCTCGACGGGTGCGGGCCCTCGCGCGGGTCATGCTCGACGACACCGACGCGGCTTTGGCCGACGCCCAGGTGGCCGTCGATCTTGCCGGCCCGAACGACCCGGAAGCCCTCAACCATCGGGCCTACATCCGTGCCCTCGTCGGCCGTGACCTCGAGGCGGCGCTGGCCGACATCGATGCGGCACTCGAAGACGGCGAAGGTGGCAGCCCCGAACTACTCGACACGAAGGGATTCGTCCTTCACCTTCTCGGGCGTCATCACGAGGCGGTCGATCTGCTGAATGTGGCGATCGCCGACACCCGCCGCACACGGCTGCAGCTCGCCGCCGCCGTCCACCACATGCCCCCCGATGAACTCGCCTACCAGCTCCGCTCGGTGGATCATGGCCTTGCGGTGATGCTCCACCATCGCGGTCTCGCGTGCCGCGGCATGGGCCTCGAGGGGCAGGCTCGCCAGGATCTCGACGAGGCCAATCGCCTCGGCTTCGCGCCCGATCGGGGCATTTTCTGACGCCGTTTCGCGCCCCGCTGGCCGCGACGCCGTCGTTCGCTATACTTCCGGCTCGACGAGTTGGACACCCGTTCCCGGATGCCGCCGCTCGGAATCGCTTCGAGCGACCCGGCCGGCCCGAACACGGGGGTGTAGCTCAGTTGGTTAGAGCGCCAGCCTGTCACGTTGGAGGCCGCGGGTTCGAGTCCCGTCACCCTCGCTCGTCCACTCGTCGATCCCGGCCTTGAGGCCACGGCCTCGGCCGCCCTTCCCCGCCCTCGCGTCTGGCACACTCCCTCCCGTGTCCGACCCCTCTGAGCCACGCACGGCCATCGTCACGGGAGCCGCCAGCGGCCTCGGCAGGGCGATCGCCGTGCGCCTTCTCGACGAGGGCTGGCATGTCGCCTGCGTCGATCTGCCCGACGCGATCGACCGGTGGAACACCACCAGCCCGGCGAACCCAAGTGAAACGCGAATCGGCATGGACGTCCGCGAGGCCGACGCCTGGCAGTCGCTCCGCGACCGCCTTCGGGGCCAGTGGAAGGCCCTCGATCTGCTCGTCAACGCCGCGGGTGTCGGCGCCACCGGCGAGGTGGGCACGCTCGATGCCTCCCAGTGGCGACGCGTGCTCGACACCAACCTCCTCGGCACCGCGATCGGCTGCGAAACCTTTCTGCCGTGGCTTCGCGCAGGACGCCGCCGCTCACACCTCGTCAACATCGCCTCGATCGCGGCCGTGCTCGCCCCGCCGTCGATGGCCGCCTACTCGGCCAGCAAGGCGGGCGTGGTGGCGCTCTCCGAAGCGATCGCCGCCGAATGCCCGCGACGCCGACCGGGTGTGACGGTGGTCTGCCCCGGATTCTTTCAATCGGGGCTCCTCGACACCTGGCACTTCACGTCGTCGGTGGAGCAGCGCGAGGCGCACCGCCGCATGGGGCTCACGTGGTGGACCAGCGACCGCGTGGCCCGTCGCGTGCTCCGCGCCATCCGCATCAATCGCCGCTACGTCGTCGTGGGCCTCCAGGCCCGCTGGCTCTGGCGGCTCAAGCGTCTCGCGCCTCGCCTCACCACCGCCATCATCCGAGGCATCTACCGCCGGCTGCGCTGAGGCGTGGCACTCATTCGAGTTCGTCGAGCCAGGCGCGGATCTCGTTTTCGTATTCGCTGGCCAGGCCGCCCACGATCAGCTGACGATGAAAACTCGCCGCGCCCCCCTTTTTGAGGTCGGCATCCTCGGCGCTAGGAAATCGCTTGTCGGGATCGGCCGCGATCAGCCCGCGGCAGAAGTCCATCAGAAGCTCGTTGCACGTCACCTCGCTCGGCAGGATCTGCGGAAGCCGGTGCACGAGCGATCGCTTGGCTTCGAGCAGGTCGCTGAACGACTGAAGCCCGGCGAAGGGAGGCTGACCGGAGAGCATTTCGATGAGCACGTAGCCGAGGCTCGCGAGGTCGGACCTCGGCGAGTTCTCCCGGCCCTCGAGCACCTCGGGCGCGGCATAGGCGGGCGTGCAGGTCTTCGTCGGCGGCGGCTGGTCGACCGGGTGGGCCGAACCGATGTCGATGATCTTCGCGTTGCCCGTGCGCTTCACCATGATGTTGGCCGTCTTCACGTCGGCATGCACGATGCCTTCGCGGTGAAGCGACGCGAGGGCCGCGAGGCACTCGCGAACGATCGCGATGGCCACGCCGGGCTTGAGCCGCGACTGCCTCGGCCCAGCCGTGACGATCACGTTGTTGAGGTATTTCCAACGCTCCTCGCTCACATTGGCCCGCGTGCGCTCGAGGAGTTCGGGCGCGAGGAGCCGCGAGAGGTCGTAGCCGTCGATCCACTCCATCTCCATGATGCGGATCATCCGCTGCTCGCTGAAGTTGTGGACGTCGAGGAGGTTGTCGTGCTGGATCTGCGCGACACGGGCCGCCACCGAGGCGATCCTGGCCATCGCCTCGTGGTAGGCCGTTTCCGACGCATACCGCTCCGGCGAGAAGATCTTGAGGGCCACCGGCAGCGTGAAGCCATCGGTGCCACGACGGGTGGTGAGATACACCACGCCCTGACCGCCGGCACCGAGCCGCTTGGTGAGCGTGTAGTATTCGGTCCAGTTGAGCCGCGACGCCCCGAGAATCTCGGTGTATTTCGCGAGAAACTCCTCCGGGCAACGACTGCCGACATCGCCCGCCGCCGTGATGGTCGGCCGATCCTCCTG
Organism: Pirellulales bacterium; assembly: GCA_017853835.1. Taxonomy (GTDB): domain Bacteria; phylum Planctomycetota; class Planctomycetia; order Pirellulales; family UBA1268; genus QWPN01. Next base: position 28,154 of record JAFMIU010000015.1, read on the forward strand.
AAGGATGGTGGTGCTCATGATGCGGGCCCGTCGTCGGGCGGTTCGGGAAAGCCCAGGTGTTTGTCCACGAGATTCCGCAGGGGCTCCCCCCGACGATACCTTCCGAGATTATCGCAGAAAAACCTCGTCATCGCATCGATCCGGTGTTTCGACTGGCCGCCGACGTGCGGCGTGATCAGGAGCCGCGGTGCCGTCCAGAGGCGACTGTCGGGCCGGGGAGGCTCATCGGGCGTGACGTCGAGGGCTGCCGAATCGAGATATCCCGATTCGAGGGCATCGACGAGGGCGTTTTCCTCGACCATCGCGCCACGGGCGAGATTGACCAGGATGGCCCCCTTCTTCATGCGGGCGATCGCGCGGGCATCGATGAGGTTGCGGGTGGCATGCGTGAGGGGTGCGCACAGGAAGAGGATGTCGATCTGCGGCAGGATGTCGAAGAGGGTGTCGGGGCTCCCTAAAAACTCCACGGCCGCTGGCTTCCGAACCGGAAACCAGTCGGTGGCGAGAATCCTCACCCGAAACGGCTCGAGCACCTCCACGAGCCTTCGGCCGTTGCCGCCGAGGCCGACGATTCCGACCGTGGCGTCGGTGAGATCGAGCGTCGGACGCCGCACAAACTCCCGCTTCGCCTGCTGCTCCAGAAAGAGCGGAAACCGCCGCGTGCAGGAGATCGCCATGCCCACCGCCTGCTCGGCGACCTGGTCCGCCAACACGCCCGAGGCACTCGTCACGATGATGTCGGAAGCGATGACCGACGGGACGAGGCAATGGTCGAGTCCGGCCGCCGACGACTGAATCCACTTCAGCCGTCCGGCATCGACCACCCTGTCCCACGGGACGGGCACCTTCGGGTGGCCGCAGAAGAGATCGGCGGAGGGAAGTTCTTCCGCCACGCGGTCCTGTCCGGCATCGACGATCGTCGCCTCAGGCCAGGCCGCCTGGATCTCGGCGACGTGGACTGGCTCGACGGGATAGCAAAGCACGATTCTCATGGTGGAGTTTTTCGCAGGATCACGGCCTTTCGTGCAAGCGCCGAAACCTCACGCCCTCCCCCGTCCGGGTCAGGACGGCCGCGAACGGCACCATCGGCACGCACTCCGCTCCTTTTGAAGCGGCTGTCGAGGGGTGGAGACCGTTGGTATGCTGAAAGTTCATTCAAGTCGGAGGGGAATCACTCCGATGCTGCCTCCCCATGCACCCCATGCGCCTTCCTCTCCTCGCCGTCGTCGCCCTCGCGTTTCTTCGGATCGTGTGCGGGCTCCACTTCTTCCTCGAGGGGATGTCGCATCTCCGCGACCCAGAGTGGTCGAGTGCCGGATTCCGAAAGGCGGCGGTCGGGCCGCTCGCCGAGGCCTATCGTTCCACCCTGCCCCAAACGGGCGACTGGTCGGGCACCCTCGGTGCCGCCGATGACCGTTCCGCCGCGGAAGCCTCCACGGCGTGGCAGGCAAGCGTGGTCGCCGGATGGAGCAGCCTCCTGAAGGCCCGCGCGAAGGCCGTGCCCCTCACGGCCGACGCCCGTGCCGCAGCCGACGAAAGCCTGGCCGCCGCCGGCCGCGAACTCTCCGCCTACTGCGACGGCATCGGCACCGACCTCGCCGACTATCGCGAACAACTCGCGCGGCTCGAGTCGATGACCCGTCGCCCCGAGTCGAAGGAAATTCCCTTTGAACGAGAGCGGGTCGCCAAGAAGCGCCGCGAACTTGCCTCCCAGGCTGCCGGCTGGATGACGAGCGCCCAGGCCATCGGCCATAAGCTCGTGGCCGCCTGGGATGCGCAACTCCCCGACGACGGCGCCAGGCGCACGGCGGCGGCCGCCGCCGGCCCCTCCGAACTCTGGAAGGCCGACCGATTCGTGAGCTGGTCGCTCGTGACGATCGGCGCCTGCCTCGTGATCGGGCTTTTGACGAAGTTCAACGCGATGGGAGCGGCCTGCTTCCTCGTCAGCGTGATCGCCACCCAGCCCTTTTGGGTTGCCGGCGCCCAGCCCACCTACAACCAGTGGGTGGAACTCGCCGCCCTGCTCGCCATCGCCGCCCTGCCGACCGGAGGCTGGAGCGGTCTCGACTTCTTCCTGAGGCGCTGGTGCCCGCTCGCCCGCTGCTGCGGCGGCTGCAGCACGCCCGCCTGATCCCCTCCCACGCCACCTTCCCCCCACTCACGCCCTCCTCTCTCCCGAGGTGACCGGATGAACCTGACCGAAGAACAGAAGCAGATCGGCAAGGAAAACTTCGACGACGCGGTGAACATCACCCGCCGGGACTTCCTCTCCGGCACCGTGGCCGCGGGCATCGCCACCGGCGCCGGACTCGGGTCGATCTACTTCGGCTATGGCAAGAGCGTGGGCAACCCGCTCCGCGTGGGCATCGTCGGCACGGGTGACGAAGGGAGCGTGCTCCTGGGGGCACACAATCCCGACTATCTCAACGTTGTCGCCATCGCCGACATCCGTCCCTACAACGTCCATCGCGCCTTCCACGGCGACGTGTCGAGCGCCAGCGCCTACCAGGCCCGCCCGGGCCTGATGTCGAAATACAAGTGGTCGACCGAAGACGCCGCGCGGGCGAAGGTGAAGGTCTACGCGGCCTACGAGGAACTGCTCGCCGACAAAAACGTCGAGGCGGTGATCATCGCGCTGCCCCTTCATCTCCACGCGCCGGCCGCCATCAAGGCGATGCGGGCCGGCAAGCACGTGCTCACCGAAAAGCTGATGGGCCACAGCATTCACGAGTGCAAGGAGATGGGGCGGGTTTCCCGCGAAACGGGCAAGATCCTCGCCACCGGCCACCAGCGTCACTACAGCATCCTCTACGACAATGCCGTCTACACGATCGGCACCGCCAAGCTCATCGGCGACGTGCACTCGATCCGCGCCCAGTGGCACCGCGGCAACCTGCCCGGCAAGGATTCCTGGAAGCCGCCGATGCCCGCCGATCCGTCGCTGGCCAAGAAGCTCGCCGGCTGGAAGAAGGATCTGGAGTCGGCGGCACCCGCGGCCATCGACGCCCTGCAAAAGCAGATCGCCCAGCTCGAGGCCCAGATCGCCGACCAGGCCGTCGAGGCGGCCACGTATGGCTACACCGAGAAGACGATCGGCGACGGCAGCCTTCGCACGCCACTGGAGGAACTGATCCGCTGGCGTCTCTGGAATCGCACCGGCGGCGGCCTGATGGCCGAGCTGGGCAGCCATCAACTCGACGCCGCCGGCATCTTCGTGTCGGCCATGCATGGCCCTGGCAAGAAGGTGAAGCCGCTCACGGTCACGGCGGTGGGCAACCGGAGCATCTTTCCGGCCGATCGTGAAATCGACGACCACGTCTATTGCATGTATGAGTATCCCGCCCCGGGCTACGACGAAGATCCCAACAAGAAGATCGTGGTCACCTACTCCTCGATCAACGGCAACGGCTTCGGCGGCTACGGCGAGGTGGTGATGGGCACGAAGGGCACACTGATCCTGGAGCAGGAACGCGACGTGATGCTCTACAAGGATGCCGCCAAGGACACGCGGGTGACCGTGGCAAAGGCGAAGGACGGCACCCCCACGCTCGACACCACCGAAAGCGGTGCCGGCGGCCCGGTGGCGGCCGGCAAGGCAGGCGCGGCCGACGCCGCCCCCTCCCGCGGCTACACCGAGGAGATGGAGCACTGGGCCTGGTGCATCCGCAATCCCTCGCCCGAAAACCAGCCCCGCTGCAAGCCCGAGGTGGCGATTGCCGATGCCGTGATCGCGCTGGTGAGCAACGTCGCCCTCGCGAACCCCGCGCAGTCGCGGATCGAGTTCAAGCCCGAGTGGTTTGACATCGCCTCCGACGAAACACCCGAAGGCATCAAGCCCGACATCACCCGCGACGGCTACAAGGTCTGAAGCAGGCCGTCACGACCTTCATCCCCTCGATCGCAGCCAGAGGCACGACCGCCAAGCCGACGACGAGCGGCCAGTCGCGCCCGGGATTCGCCGCCACCTCGAACACCGGCTGCGCCGGAGGCAGCGTGACCACGGCGATCTGCAGGAGGGCCGAGAGCACCACCGCCAACAGGATCGACGGGTTGCTCAGCAGCCCGAGCTGCCATGCCGTGCACCGATCGCTGCGGCATCCGATCGCGAAGAAGAGCTGCGCGAAGGCGGCCACGCAGAAGGTGACCGTCCGCGCGTGGTCGAGCCTGGCGGCATCGCCACCCCACGTGATCCAGAAGGCAAGCACGCAGACCGTGGCCACGAGCCCGCCGTGGGCCACGATCGTGATGCCCGCGTCCCACGGGATCACCGCCTCGCGGGGCGGCCTCGGGGGCCGGCGCATGATGTCGGGCTCCGGCGGCTCGAGACCCAGGGCGAGTGCCGGCAGGCCGTCGGTGACGAGGTTGAGCCAGAGGATCTGGATCGCCGCCAGGGGCGCCGGCCAGCCGGCGACGGCCGCCACGAGCATCAAGAGCACCTCGCCGGCGTTGCACGACAGGAGGTAGTGCATGAACTTGCGGATGTTGTCGTAGATGCCACGCCCCTCCTCCACCGCCGCCACGATCGAGGCGAAGTTGTCGTCGGTGAGCACCATGTCGGCGGCCTCGCGGGTCACGTCGGTTCCGGTGATCCCCATCGCGATGCCGATGTCGGCCGCCTTCACCGCCGGAGCGTCGTTCACGCCGTCTCCCGTCATCGCCACGACATGGCCCCGCGCCTGCAACGCCCGCACGATCCGCAGCTTGTGCTCAGCCGACACCCGGGCAAACACCGCGACATCGTCGGTGAGGCCCGTCAGCGCCGCATCGTCGATCGCATCGATCTCCGGTCCACTCACGGCGCGGCCACGCTCGGCCACGAGCCCGAGTTCGCGGCCCACCGCCAAGGCCGTGGCCGGATGGTCGCCGGTGATCATCACCGGGCGGATGCCGGCGGTGCGGCAGCGTTGCACGGCGTCTCGCACTTCGTCGCGGGGAGGATCGATCATCCCGGCGATGCCCACGAACACGAGCTCTCGCTCCACCGCATCGGCCTCCCCGTCGAGCGGCTCGTCGGCTGGCATGACCCGCCATGCGAACGACAACACCCGAAGGGCCCGATCGGCGAGGGTCGCCGCGGTGGCGAGAATCTCCTGACGGCGTTCACTGGTGAGCGGCACGACCTCTCCGTCGCGTTGCTCGGCGACGCATCGTGGCAGCACCGCCTCGGGAGCGCCCTTGGTGGCGAGGAGCCGGCCGCCATCGTCATCGCGCACCACCACGCTCATTCGCTTTCGGCTGGAATCAAACGGGAGTTCGTAGAGGGTTGGAACCGGGCCATGGGACGCCGCGCCTCCCTTGATGGCGGCAACGAGCAGAGCTCCCTCGGTGGGATCGCCCACCACCCGCCATCCGCCACCGTCGGGACCGGGCGTGAGCGATGCCGACGTGCACCGCGCGGCGATCTGGAGCAGCCGGATGAGGTCGCCATCCGCCCGGGGGTTTCCTCCTCGCGTGCCGTGGAACTCACCCTTGGGCTCGTAACCCACCCCGCTCACGGTATAGCGGTCGTTGGCCGTGACGACTTCCCGCACGGTCATCTCGTTGCGGGTGAGGGTGCCCGTTTTGTCGGAGCAGATCACCGTGACCGAACCGAGCGTCTCGACGCTCGGCAGCCGCCGCACCAGCGCGTTTCGACGCACCATCCGCTGCAGGCCGAGGGCCAGCACGAGCGTGACGACCGCCGGCAGCCCCTCGGGAACCGCGGCCACCGCGAGGCTCACCGACCGAAGCAGGAGGTCGGCGAATCCACCGCTGGCGACGAGCTTCGTGAACCCGCCCCCGCGGACGAGTTCCACGGCAAAGATGAGACCGACGACGACGAGGCACACGGCGATCAGAATCCGGCCAAGGCCGGCAAGACGCTTCTGGAGCGGCGTGGGTTCGGGCGGGGCTCGCTCGAGCATGCCCGCGATTCGGCCAAGTTCCGTGGCCATGCCCGTCGCCACGACGACCGCAGCACCGCTGCCGGTGGCCACGATCGTGCCGGCGTGAAGCACGCCGCTCCGGTCACCGAGCGGCGTGTCGGGCGGCTGGGCATCGGCCACCTCCTTCTCCACCGCCACGCTCTCGCCGGTGAGGGCCGACTCCTGCGTGGCGATCCCAAAGGCCTCCACGAGCCGGGCATCGGCGGGCACGTTGTCGCCTGCCTCGATCTCGATCCGGTCGCCGACCACCAGCTCGCGTGAGGGCACCGGCACGATCCGGCCGTCGCGCACGACCCGTGCCATCGGTGCCGAGAGTTTCTGGAGCGCCGCGAGCGCCCGCTGGGCACGGTCTTCCTGGAGAAAGCCGATCACGGCGTTCACGAGCACGATCGCCACGATCGCCGCCGTGTCGGCCCAGTCGCCCATGGCTCCGGCGATCACCGCGGCCGCGATGAGGATCCAGATCACGAGTTCCTGGAACTGGGCGAGCAGCATCCTCCACCAGGGCGCGGGCGGGGGCTCGTCGAGGGCGTTGGGGCCGTTGGCCACGAGGCGGGCCGCAGACTCGGGCCCAGAAAGTCCCGCCACCGGATCGGTGGCGAGCCGGCGCACCACCTCCTCCACCGACAGCGCGTGCCATGCCGAGGCGGCATCTGCCGGTCTGGTTGGAGCGGTCGCATCAGTCATGAACGCCTCCCACGGTGGCCATCGTCCACGATGATTCTACGGTCGATGACAGTCGATGCGGGCGATGATCTCGTGATCACGCGTCAATAGGCCGGGGGACGTCATGCTGAGTCTGGTTCGAATCGGTGTGGCGGCCCTCCTCATCCTCGCCGCTGGCGACTCGGTGGCCCGCGCCCAGGCGGCCCGGCATGGCACGCTCGGCAACTGGAACAGCGGCAGCGGCAACTGGGGCGGGAGCAGCTTCACCGTCGGCCGGAGCACGATGTATGCCAACGGACTCGTGTCGAACCGCGTCGGCGACATGACCTATTTCAACAACGGCCTCGTCGGCCGGCAGATGGGCAACGTCACCGTCTACAACAACGGCCTCGTGTCGGTGGATGGCCGTCGGGCGCGGTTCTACAGCAACGCTTCGGTCGGCGTGCCGATCCGTGGCATGCCGGGCGGCATGGTGTATGGCGGCGGCTCGCCGTTTCCCATGGGGCCGACGCCCTTTCCACCCCCACCCCCGCCGAACCGCTGACGCGGCATCGCCACCGTCGGCGACGTTCACGCTACGACGGCACGAAGCATCCGCTGACGCTCCTGATCCTCCGCCGAGGCACGTGGGTGAAGATGGCCGTGCGTGGGCAAGGAGCCGATGTCTTCCACCGCGAGGCCGTGCCGTCGAAAGGCGTCGCGGTAAAAGTCGAGGCTTCGAAACACGATCGGAAACCCCTGCCACGCACCGGTCGCTTTCTCCCCCACGTTGACGGTGGCGTAGAACACGCCAGTCGGCTGAAGGTGTCGACGGACCAATCCCAGCGCCTCGTCGAGAATGCCGTCGTCGAGATGGATCAGCACCGCGAACGCCCACGCGACATCGAACCGACGCCCGAGATCGAGACTCGCAAGATCGTCACACGACACGAGGCACGGACGCTTGACCGTGAGGCCGCTCTCCTCCAGCTCACGGCGCCCCTCCTCCAGCACCTCGCGACGCACCTCGACGCCCGTGTAATGGCCCGGCTGAAGGTATTCAATCAGCGGAATTCCACCGCGGAGTGTCCCGCAGCCGAAATCGAGCAGTTCGTGGGACGGCATGAGGCCGGCCCGCCGGAGAAAATCAATCTGAAACTGCCGCTTCATCTCCCAGAGGTCGGCGGGCCCCACCAGCGAGTGCCGCGCGGCCGGGTCATTGACCATCCCTGAGTCCTCCATCACCGTCTCCCTCGTCAGCTCGTCGACATCACTCCTCGCTTCCGCGAACCGACAGCATATCGCCTTCGCGATCCACGGCGGAGCGAACGATTCATGGCCCTCGAGGCACGTCGTGCGCGTCGGCAGGGGGATCGACGCATGGTAGGCTCATGCCCGACTGGGGGTGAATCGGTCTCAGGAGCAATGCCATGGCACGGTGGAATCGCGGTTTCCCGACGGCGGCAGGCCGAGGGCTTCTCGGGGGCGGGATGGCGGCGGTCGTCCTGATGGCCTGCGCCACTCATGTGGCGCGAGGAGGGGAACGACCCACGCCCAATGCGGTGGTGGCGGCCGACGGAAGCGGCGACTTCACCTCGGTGCAGGAGGCGATCGGCAAGGCCCCCATGAAGACCGGCACCGACGACCCCCGCTGGGTGATCCTCGTGAAGCCCGGCACCTACCGCGAACGGATTCATGTGCAGCGGGAGCGGGGCAACATGCTCGTGATGGGGGAGGATGCCGAGACCACCACGATCGTGTTCAACATGCACGCCAACATGCCCGGTGAAGACTCGAAGCCGATCGGCACCTTCCGCACCCCCACCGTGTGGATCGACGGGGACGGCATGGAGTGGCGCGACATCACCATGGCCAACGATGCCGGCCCGGTGGGCCAGGCTCTCGCCCTGCGGGTTGACGGCGATCGGGTGGCGTTTCGCCGCTGCCGGTTTCTCGGCTGGCAGGACACCATCCTCGTGAATCGCGGGCGGCAGTATTTCGCCGACTGCTTCATCGAAGGCCACGTCGACTTCATCTTCGGAGGCGCCACCTGCTTCTTCGACCGCTGCCGCATCCACTGCCTCAAGGACGGCTACATCACGGCCGCCTCGACGCCGGATGGCACTCCCCATGGCTATGTCTTCGCCGACTGCACGATCACTGGCGAAGGAGACACCCGCACCTACCTCGGCCGGCCGTGGCGCGATTTTGCCAAGACGGTGTTTCTCCGCACGGAGATGGCGGACGTGGTGAGGCCCGAAGGCTGGCATGACTGGAACAAGCCCCATGCCCACGACACGGCCTTCTATGCGGAATATGGCAGCACCGGCCCCGGCGGAAACACTGAGCAACGAGTCGACTGGGCCAAGACGCTCACGGCAGACGAGGCGGCGACGCTCACCCCCGATCGAGTGCTTGGGGGCACCGACGGCTGGAACCCAACGGAGGAACGATGATGCGCATGCACGGATGCTGCCAGGCTGCCGTGGGACTGCTGATGCTTGCCTGTGGGCTCGTCTCGTTTGCGAGCGATGCCACGGCTCCGCTTCCGCACATCGTGCTCGTGGGAGACTCCACCGTCACCGAAGACAGCGGCTGGGGCAAGGGCTTCCGCCACTTCCTGGCCGACGGCGTGCGATGCACGAACATGGCGCGAGGGGGTCAGAGTTCCAAGAGCTACCGCGACGAAGGGCACTGGCAGGACGCACTGGAGCTCAAGGGCGACTACTACCTCCTGCAGTTCGGCCACAACGACCAGCCCGGCAAAGGGCCCAAGCGGGAAACCGATCCTGACACGACGTTCACGGCCAACATGGCCCGCTATGTCGACGAGGTACGGGCGATCGGTGGAAAGCCCGTGCTCATCACGTCGCTCACGCGGCGCGGGTTTTCGAAGGACGACCCGGCCAGAATCGCCTCCACGCTCACGCCGTGGGCCGATGCCGTGAAGCGGCTTGCTGCGGAGAAACAGGTGCCGCTGATCGATCTCCATGCGTCGAGCATCGCCTTCTGCGAGAAGCTCGGGCCCGAGGGGACCGCCGCCTACAACATCACGAAACCCGACGGCTCGATCGACATCACGCACCTCGATGCGAAGGGAAGCGAGGCCTTTGCACGACTCGTGGTCGACGGGCTGCGAGAGGCGGTGCCCGACCTTGCGCCGCTGCTGCGGGCGGAACCCGGGCCGGTCACGATTTCGGACGTGTCGTATGGGAAAGCGGGCGATGAAAACCTGCTCCTCGACGTGCGGCTTCCATGCCGAGCACGCCATGCGCCCGTCGTGATCGTCGTGCATGGCGGAGGCTGGTGTGATGGCGACAAGGCCAACGTGGGCCAGATCGGCCGAGGCGCCGACATTTCGCCGCTGTTTGGCCCCCTCGCCGAGGCGGGGTTTGTCTGTTTTTCGATCAACTACCGGCTCGCTCCCAAGCATCGCTGGCCGGCCTGCCTCGATGACGTGGCCACGGCGATCCGCTGGGTGAAGAACCATGCGGCAGACTATGGCGGCAACCCGAAGCGGATCGCGATCATGGGCCATTCGGCCGGCGGCCAACTCGTCTGCCAGGCCGCGACGCTCGTCGACGATTCCATCCGCGTCCAGGCGGTCGTGGGCTGTGCGCCCGTGACCAACCACGAACAGGAGCTTCCGCGACGAGGAGGGCTGAGCACCTCGCTGCAGAACGTGCTCGACCGCCCCCACGAACTGACCCCCGAATCGCTCGGGCTGCTGCGGGCGCTTTCCCCGGTGAACCACGTTCGCGCCGGGCTGCCCCCCTTTCTGCTCATCCACGGTGATGCCGACACGACCGTGCCGATCGAGCAGTCGCGCGACTTCCGCGACCGGCTCGCGGGCGAGGGCATCCGCTGCGACCTGATCGAGATCCCCGGCGCGGGCCATCGACTCACCGAGTGGAAGGCGAAGGCGGCCGACTGGGACACCCGCATGACCGCGTGGCTCCTCGACGTGCTCGACGACTAGCCTTCCCCGCACGGGAGTTCCCAAGGGTGCCGCATGGCTGATTCCATCTGGCTTCTTCTCCTTCCCACGCTCGTGGTGCTCGGCACGGCGATCGTCGTTCGCAGCACGCTGCCGGCTCTCATCGCCGGGGTCGTCGTGGGGCATGTCATGCTCGACGGGATCGGGGCCATCGACGGCCTCGCCGACTCGCTCGTCCGCCAGCTGCAGGACAGGTCGGTGGCGTGGGTGCTGCTCGTCTGCGGACTGTTTGGCAGCCTGATCCGCCTTCTCATGGTCGCCGGCGGTGTCTCGGCCTGCGGGAGGCTCGTGAGTCGTTCGGTGTCATCAGGCCCTGCGGCCCTGCTGGTCGCCTGGGTTTTGGGGTTGATCGTGTTTATCGACGACTACCTCAACGCGCTGCTGATCGGCCACACCATGAGGCCCGTCACCGATCGACTGCGGGTGCCACGCGAGCGGCTGGCCTATGTCGTCGACTCCACGGCGGCGCCGGTCTGCCTGCTGGTGCCCCTCTCCACCTGGGCCGTCTACGTGGCGGGGCTGCTGGAGTCGACCGGTGCCGCAGCGCCCGGTGAGGGCATGGCGACCTACGTGACGGTCATTCCTTTCGCCCTCTACGGATGGATCGCCGTCCTGATCGTGCCCCTCGTCGTCTCCGGCGTGCTCCCTTCGTGGGGCTTGATGCGTCGCGCCGACGAGCGAGTGGCGGCCGGTGGTGATGTGGCCCCTCCAGACTCTCCGTCGGCCGATGCCCTGCCGGAGGAAGAGGATTCTGGCGGCGGCCTCGCCGATTTCTTCGTGCCGATCGGCGTGCTGGTGGCGGCGACGGTGCTCTCCGGCAACGACGCGCTGCGTGGCGTGATCTGGGCCGTGGTGGCAGCGGCCGTTCAACAGATCGTCGTGCGCCGTCGGACGACGGTGGCGCACGTGGCCGACGAGGCCTGCTCCGGCATCGAGGCCATGATCCCGTCACTCGTGACGATTCTGTTGGCGTTCGTGCTGAAGGACGTGAACGACCGGCTCCACCTCACGGCCCGCGTGATCGACTCGCTCAGTCCCCTGCTCGATGCCCGCCTGCTCCCGGCGGTTGCGTTTGCGGGATTGTCGATGGTCACGTTTGCGACGGGCTCGTTCTGGGGCACCTACGCGATCGCCCTTCCGATCGTGTTGCCTCTGGCCGCCACGCTTGGCGCCGACCAAACGCTCACCATCGCCGCGGTCGTCTCGGCCGGCGGCTTTGGATCCCACGCCTGCTTCTTTGGCGACACCACCGTGCTGGCCTCGCAGGCGTCGGGCTGCGAAAACCTGGCCCACTCGTGGAGCCAACTCCCCTACTCGCTTCTGGCAGCCGCGCTCTCGCTGATCGGCTTCATCGTGCTCGGCTGCACCTGGGCCGCGTGAAGCGGGTCAGCGCCAGCCCGAGGCCGCCCGCCGCGGCGATCAGGGCGACCGATGCGGGCTCGGGAACAGCGATCGTATCGAAGGCCGACGCCAGCGGGGCGGTCGCGACCATCCGGCCGGGCGACAGCGTGGAACCTCGGCCGAAGACCACGGACCCGACGATCGTGCCGGAGCCGCCGAGGGTTTGGCCATGGCCGATCGTCAGGCCGCCGGCCACGGCGGCGGCATCGAGCGTCGCCCCGGCGGCCACGTCGATGAACGACGTCGCCGCGAGCGAGGTGCTGCCGGTGACGGCCAGCACACCCTCGAGGATCGATGTCTGTCCGGAATAGGAGTTGGTCGCGCCGAGCAGGGCTGTGCCGGCGCCGGTCTTCGTGACCGCAGCGGTTCCGGAGATCGCCCCGTAGCCAAGGCCGAGTTGGGTTTCAACGCCGCTCGGCACGTCGAGCACCACCGTTCCCGGTGACACCACCGAGCCACGCACCGTGAGTGTGAGCGATCGGTTGGCCGCCCCGGGCAGGTTCTCATCGGAGAGCGCGAGCGAATACGTGCCGGAGAACGACCCGGTCGTCGTCGTGAGCATCGACAGACCGTAGTTCCGCGAATCGCCCCCCGCCAATCCCACGAAGGGGGCGAGCGTGGAGGAGAACACGGCGGCGGGATCGGTTTCGATGACACCGTCGAGGTCGAGCGATGCGGTCCACGCGGCCCCGGACGTGCCCGCCTGATTGAAGAGGGTGAACGAGCGGTTTGCCGGGCCGGTGCCCTGCGTGAGCGTGCCAAAGTCGATGTCGAGCGTGGCCATGGTGGTTCCCGACGCAAACGACGGGGAGGCGTGATCGAGCACGCTCATCGTGACAGCCTGGGAGAAGGACGCGTTGGATGCCTGCGGGCTTGTGGCGGTCGCCGACACCGTGCCCGACACGAGCCCCACGACGGACGTGGCAAGGCTGATGGAGTGGGTATTGGCCGACCCGAGGGCCTGGTCGGTGCTGGTGCCGCTGCCGACGCAGATGCCCGTTCCTGAAAAGTGGTAGTCGAGGCGATCGGCTCCCGCCACGACGCTCACGGGGGCCGAGTTGGACACCGACAGCGACGTGGAGACAGTGGCCCCCGTGATCACACGGGTGGGCGCAGTGCCCAGGCTCGCTGCCATGCGGGCGGGCACCTGGTAATCGGCCACCACCGGCAGGTGATCGGTGACACGACTCAGCTGCGTGAGCACGTTCGACGCCTGCGCCGACGTAAAGCCGGGCAGCATGGCGGCCATGGCGGTGGGACTGCCGGTGGTGATGGCACCCTTCATGGAATGGGTGTCGGTGTTGCCGAAAGCCCAGTAAGACGCGGGTAGCACATCCATGCCCCGTCCGTCGAGGAGTTCGCCAGTCGTGAGTTGAAAGTCAAAGCGATCGTCCATGCCTCCGGTGACCTGGCCTCCGAAGTATGCCGACGTGGCAGGCGACTGCGTGTGGACCGCGGAAAAAGACGAGTTGCCGCTCCACGATCCGACCATATTCACCGGGTCGAAGAACTGAGCTGGGCCGCTGGCGGTGAGGGTTTGAAACGAAGGATCGGCCGACGTGTAGAGGTTGAGGTCGCCGAGCAAGATGATTGGCGTGCCATCGCCGAGCGCATCGGCGTTGGCGCGGATCGCCTGGGCTTCCACGTTCCTTCGTGACGCATCGCTTGAGGTGTTCGATGCCTTGAAGTGGCTCGCGTAGATGTAAAAGGAGGAAGCCGCGTCGTAGCCGACCGGGCGAAACTCGTAGCGAAGCGTCTGGCGGGCCTGACCCGACGTGCTCAGCGTGCCGATCGTCTGCTCGCCGAGGAGTGAGACTGCCGCGGAGTTGTAGATACAGATCGGCCTGCCCGAGCCGGAGGTCGCGCCATCGACGGTGGAGACCAGGTAGGTCGAGCCACCCGTGAGCGTGTTGAGCAGCCCGGCAAACTGTGCCCCGGTGGTGGACACGGAGTTGGCCTCTTCGAGCACGAGCACGTCGATGGGGCTCGAAAAGCCTCCCTTCGCAGACGCGGCGATGGCGGCGAGGATGGTGTCCATGCCTGGCCGCGGGCTCGTGAGCGTGGCATCGCTGGCGTTGACGTTGTAGCTCACGATCCGCAGCTGGGCGGATGCCGACGGCGCCGCCCCGATGGCCACGGCCACCACGATGATTCCCCGCACGGTGATGGCCCGACACGCCCCTCGCATGGCTCAAGGGGATACCTTCCCCACGGGCTTCCCACAACCCGTTTTCCCGAGGGGGATCGAGCATTTCCCCACAACACTGGGCGACTGGGCTGTTTTGACAAGCGCCAGCCCCCCACGCCGCGGTGTCGAGCGACGCAAGTATCAGAACGATGTGGGCAAAGCAGCGGTCACATATTTATTTCGCGTTGAGCGGTTTGGCTTGCTCCGTCACGTCATCAGGTTGGAAGGTGGTGGCGAGTTCGATCGCTCGGATGCCCGGCGTGTCGAAGCCCGCCTTGGCGAGATCGATCAGCTGAATCTTCAGCCCGCCGTAGGTTCGGACGTAGGTTTTCCGATGGGTGCGATCATGCACGACGATCCATTCCGTCGTATCGGTATCGACGAGCCGTGGCTCCCCGGAAGGCTTCAAAAACCCCTTCGTGTTTTCCGTCTGGTGCGTGGTGTCCGACTTGATCGCACCGGCGAAGATGTCGAACGTGTTGAGGATGTGGAAGCCAAGATTCACGCCGTCGGGCGCCGTCTTGGCTGCGGTGGCCCAGTGCGAAAAGAAGGCAGCCCTCACAAACCGCGACGGCGGCGTGAAATCGCCCGGCAGTCCGATGAAGCCGCTCCCCTGCCCAAAGTTCACGATATCGGTGGGCCCGAGTTTCTGCGTGGGCACGTTCACAGGCGTGAGGTTCACGAAGTTGCCGAGATTGATCTGCTGCCAGTCGAAGGGAGGCGAGTTGGTGAGGGTGCCGAGCGGATTCGAATGGATCGTGAGTTTGCCTCCGACATATTCGGCAATCGCGACTTTGCCCGACGCGTCGCCGATCCAGTAGTGGACCGGCAACACCTCCTTGAACGGCGGAAACTCCTGCTGGGCGACGTGGGCCCTGTGGGTCAGAGCGTCGGTAGCCTCATCGACCGAGGCGCAGGTGGAGAGGAGATAGATCGCCACTTCCCACGAGCCGATGGTCTGAGCCGTTTTGGCGTCATCCGGGGGGAGATACTCCGAGTACCCAGGCAGATACAGCATGCCCACGACGAGCCCCTTTTCGTTCATGCCATCGGCCACGATCGATGGGGCGATGTTCACATTGAGCCCCACGACGCCGTACTTCGTCTGCCACGACAGCCCTGGCTTACCGTTCGGCGCCGTCCCGGTATAGCGGGTGCCGCGTGGAACGATGATGGCCTTGGAGTTGAATGGAAATCCAAACTCCATTGAGCGGCAGTAGATCTGGGCGCCGTCATCCGCGGTGAGCTGAAACGCGGTGCATGCCAGCGCCTCCGGCACGGCATACGCCGCCACGACGACGACGGACAGAAACGTATGAAAGGAACTGGTGTTCATGGCGAATACCGCTTTTCGATCAGAGGAATGTGCCGGTCTGGATGTGACGATGCCTGCAACATACCGGGGCCCAACGATCGGGTGCCCCTGGCAGCCATACTCCCCGTTTCACGCTCGATTTGGTTGCACCAAATGGCGTTGCGATCCTATTCTTCAGAGGCCTCCCCACCAATGCGGGGATCGCCGTCCCTCTGGAGACCGACCCATGTCCACGCCTCTCCGTCTTATCCTTGCATCGCTCGCCGCGATGTTCATGCTTCCGGCATCTCATGCGGCGGAACTGACGATCGGGTCGAAGGCCCCTCCGCTTTCGATCGAGCATTGGTTTCACGACAAAACCCCGGTGACGGAGTTTTCGTCCGATCAGATCACGGTGGTGGAGTTTTGGGCGACCTGGTGCGGCCCCTGCATCGCGAGCATTCCGCACCTGAGCGAGCTCCAGCAGGAGTATGGCGACGCGATCAAGGTGATCAGTGTGAGCGACGAGGATCCGGCGACGGTCGAGGCATTTCTCGACCGCGAAAAGGACGACACGACCTTCCGTGACATCACGAGCCACTACTGGCTCACCACCGATCCCGACCAGTCGATGAAAAACGCCTACATGAAGGCTGCTGAACAGTCGGGGATCCCAACGGCCTTCGTGGTGGGCAAGACCGGGGAGATCGAATGGATCGGCCACCCGATGCGGCTTGACGAACCGCTTCGCCAGATCGTGGCGGGCACGTGGGATCGTGAGGCCTATGCCCGGCAGATGGCCGAGGAGCAGAAGGTGCGACGCCACTCCGCCGAGCTTTCCCGCTTGGTTCGGGAGCACGACTACGACGGTGCCTTGTCTATCGTGACAACCCTCCTCGACGAGATCGAGCTTCCCGAGGTGCGTCAGAACCTGGAACGCATGCGCACACAGATCAAGACGATGGCGCAAGCCCATGCCAGGGAGCAGGCAACGCAGGGGCTCGACCTCGCGGGCCAGCGACAGGCCTTTGCCTCGCTAATCGAGATGGGATTCTGCCTCCAAGCGGGCGACACCGCGGCCGCGCGAGTCATCCTCGACCGCCTGGCGACCGAGATCAAGCAGTCCGACCTTCTCGCCCAAGTCGACGCGGCACGGCAACGCCTCGATGCGTCACGCAACGCAGAGAATGCCACCGAAGATTCCGCCGCAGCCCATGCTGAAGAGTGACGGGCGCCAGCGATCCCAGGAATCGTCGCGGATAAAGCAACACCCCTTCTGTAAATCCGGGTTTTCAGAGGTGGGTCATCTGGCTTCCATGTTCAGGTAGGCACGTTCTGTTTCCCAGTCGTCACTGATCTCGGAGAGGACGGCGGAGGCGAGTCGCAGGAGCGAGGCTTCGTTCGGGAAGAGCGTGGCGACTCGCGTCCTTCGTTTGATCTCTTTGTTGAGCCGTTCCAGCCCGTTGGTCGTTCGGAGCCGCCTCCGGCGGGCGGCGGGGACTCGAAGGACGGTGAGGGCTTCTGGTAGCGAGCCACGACGTCGCGGAGCCGCCGCTCAGCTTCAGCAGGCTCGTCCGCGTCGAAGACGCGGCGAAGGTCGCTGGCGACCTCCGCCTTCATGCCGACCGTCTCCAACGCGGCGTCGGCGATTCCCTCCGCGGCATCGACGACTTCCGGCGAGTCGCCGAAGTCGAGGATGAACTGCTTCGGGTCAGGCAGATACCACTCGATCTTCTTGCGGAAGGCGAACTGCAGGGCGGCGGCGCGATGCTCAGCTTGGCTGCGACACCCCAGCCGCAGCCCCGATCGCGACACGCACGAGGTCCGGCTGATCTTCGGGGATCTCGAGAACCGCACCGATCGGGAACCGCAGGCTGACAGATCGGCCACCGACAACCTCGACCGGCGAGAACGCCGCGGGAGGCGTCTGCGGCTCAGGAGCCCCGCCCGCGCACTTCCGCCGCCAGTACCAGAACGCCGGCACGGACACCCGCTCACGGGCGCAGAATCGTGCAACTGTCAGTCGCGACTTCTCAAACCCCCTCAGCCGCTGCTGCCACTCCGAACACTTCCTCTGATCCACCTGCCGTGCCATCGCCGGCCTCCTTTGAAACGGGATGAACAAGGTCCACCCGCGAGGCTATCTGGGTCGTCAAGATTGGTTGTGGTGGGCGCTCACGCACAACGAAAACCTTGTCGTTGATCGACGACAAGACCGACGACGCGACTGCCACCAAACGAGGATGCCACCGGCACCTCCAAACATCCATGGCGCTGGCTCTGGCACTGGGCTAGCTAAACGAAACCCACTCATGCCGAGAGCATTCATGGGCCCGGAGGACCGTCCGTCAATGTATGAGTTCCTGACAGCGGCGGAGTCCTCTGCCCAATGCCCGCCCTCCAGTCCTCGCAATCCGAAGCCCGATGGCAAATCGCTCCACTCTATGACGTTTCCGGTCTGATCGAACGTACCGTAATACGACGGACTCCCCAAAAAGGCGCCAACTGCCGTCAAATAATTTTGCTCCTCCGCAGAATCTAGCATCGCGAGTTGAGTAACTGCGAAGGTACCCCCAACGATTAGGTTCGCCTGATTAGACTTTCCTCCAACTTCATTACCGGGGTCAACGTCACTCTGAGTAGCATAGTCATAATAGCCGCCAGTCCCTGAGTTCAAGTAAGGACAATAATACGCCGCCTTATACCACTGATCAATTGTCGGGATGGCGTACTCCGGTGCGATGCTTGTGTTAGGGTTTATCGAGTTGACATTCGGAGCATTCAGTAGGTCTCCCTGTGTCAAATCATACGCACCGTTTTCAGTCGTTGTGGCATCCTGCACACCACTCGGCTGATTGTTTGACATCCAGTTCGCAAATCTCGCCGCACGAAACCAACTGATGTATGCGATCGGCCGATTCGTGTCCCCACCGCCAATCGTGCCACTCCCCGATGCCATGACCGCTTCATAACGATATCGGCCTTGGTCTCCAATCCGACGAATCCCAGAAACGTTGGGATCGCTCTCCATTTGCGAATCAAAGAGCCCAAACGTGTCATCAGCAGCGACACTGTTCAAAAACACTAAATACTGAGCAATCGTGACTTCAAACTTGCCGATTTTGTATTCGAATCCCACGGAGCCGTGCCCATTGTCATCTGACGGATTTCCAATGTCTCCAACTGGAACCATCTCATAGGTAATGGGAATTGCCTCCGACCGAGTACCCGATGATCCGAACACAGCGATCGCAACGAACGGTACGAGCCTGAGCGGTCTCAAAAACGCACGAAATGCAGGTGTCATGGTCTTGCCTCTTAAGGAATGGCAAAACACCACCACGCGTTGGCAAAAACACGAACCGCGAAAGCTTCACTCGCCCACTTGAATAGGCGGTCACCTGCCTCCACATGAGGAGGTGCACCATCGGTGATAAAAGAGGAACACCCTCAGTTATCACCAAAGATTTCCGCTGTGCGTTCAAAACAGCCGCAACGGGATGGTGTTTGCAGGAGCAACTCGACTTACTTGAAGACTAGGTACTTACCGCGGGGGGTACCTTACCGCAAAAAAGGAGTAAGTGTCAACTCTCGAACGTCTACAAAGCCACTGGTCGATCTAACTCTCGTTCCCAGCCTGGTTCTACCCGGCTTCAAGACGCGGGATCACCCGCTCCGTCAACGCGGATGTGCGAGGACAACTGACCTTCGTCCACGACAAGCCGTCTTTCGAGACAAATGTGTGGTAGTTCTTGATGGGTTGCGCAACAGTGGAACTTGGCACCTTCCACATCAAATTCACAAATCCGTCTCCTGCCACGGCTACGATCTCGCGAGGAACGCTGGGAAGGAGCTCCTCAGAAGAATAGATTGCAGAAACCGGTGCACCTTCATCACTCGCCACTGGGCTTGGCGCAACATTGGCGCTGCCGCCTACATCAAACGCGTATCCAACCAGTCAACCTACAAGAAACTTGCAACCGACAATGTCTTCGCCCGATGCCGTGTCTTTCCACGAGGATCGTCGTTCACACCACGCAGCGAAGTCATTCGTGAGTCAGTCATCGGGAGCCTCAACCCAGGGACTGCTCAAAGGATCGAACGACTAGTCTTCGCCGATTTGGTCCGTGTCGACGCTGAAAACTCGGCAAAGACGGCGGCACTGATTAATGTGGAAATGCCCGTGTCGTCTCCCGCAACACTGGAGTCCGCTGCTGCCACGGACGCATACACGCCCTTGTCGAACAGATCCGCAGCGACGAAATCAGCGATGTCAAGAATGTCCACAACCCCGTCGTAATTAAAATCGCCTTCAGTCCACGACGCAGCGGCATTGCGGTCAAACATATCGCCTGCGAGCACATTCGCGGCGTCAAGAATGTCAAGAGAACCGTCGATGTTCGTGTCGCCAGTTGCCGCATACCTTATGACGAACGACCCGTCGCCATTCTCAAACCAACCGATTGATCGAAATTCAAGGGCGAGCCGTGCAGCGGCGGCCGCGGACGAACCGATGCCGCTCGTGCCGTTCCATGTGCCGTCGCCATTGGCCGCAGCAAGACGTGATAGCAAGGTCGCCCGTGTCAAACCGTTAGCAACCACGACCTGTGCGGAATCAATGTCAACACGGCCGCCCGACCGCACGTCGAGCGAGGCTATCGTGACGCTGGTGACGTTGGACGCGATCGTCATTGTTGCCCCAGAAAGCACGGTGACTCCACCGGTTCCGAACGCACTGCCATTAGTGACCCTGACGGTTCCAGCTTCGATGATTGTTCCGCCCGCATGGCCGCTGGTGGTGTTCAGCACAAGTGTGCCAGTGCCACGTTTGACGAGACGAGACAGGCTTCCAGACGGAAGCGCCGTTGCGGTTGCTGAGGCTCCCGAATCGACGACGACGATATAATCGTCGAGCACATCGGTGACCATAATCGAAAAGGACTTCTCGCACGCGAGGCCGCTGCCATCCGTCGAGCGAATCCTGACCAAGTAGTCACTGCGCAACTCGAAGTCGAGTGGGTTCTTGGCGAGGAGTTGCCCCGCGACGATCGTGAACATGCTGTTGTCGGCATCGCCGGCGCCTGGCACGAGTGCATAAGTGAAGATATCACCTGCATCCGCATCGACCGTAGTGAGCGTACCGACGACAGCGTTCGCCACCGCGTTCTCCACAATGGACGTGTTGGAGAGCCTGATATCACTCGGTGGCGATGCAGCGGCAACGCTGAAGCTCGCGACGGGGGCACTCGCGACGCGGTTTCCCGCGTCATCGGCCATGCCGGTCAGCGATGACTTGATCGCGAGTTGATAACTTCCTCCGACCAACGTGGCGTTAGCGAGGCCGGAGAGGACGAAACTCGTTCCGCTGCCCGTGATGATTGCTCCGGTGAGCGGCACCGGCACACTGTCGCGGGTGAGCGTGAAATCGCCGACGTCGAGGCCCGTTACTGCGCGGGACGCACCGATGGGGATCGAGTCGGCCGTCCTTCCACCGGCCGACCGGACGACGGCACCAAGCGTGATCGAAGGTGCCGTTCCTGCGGCACCGACAAAGATTCGGGCCGTGAGGACATCAGCGCCGTAGGCGCTGGTGCCACCGGTTGAGGCGGATGGATTGGAAAGGTTGGCTTGATTAAAACCCGCCGCACCCGACGTCTGGTCCCAGAGTCGAAAAGTGACGGTGGCATCGCCGCTGAAACCCGAGTTCGGAGCAAAACCGATGCGATCTGTACTTCGAAGCAGGGTGACGAAGGTAGGCGAAACGGTGCCGCCAGACCAAGACGCCCCGTTGTTTGTGCTCCAATAGAAGGTTCCCCCACTACCGAGTCCGATCAGGGCCATTCCCGTGAGCGGCGATGAATCGGGATCGGACACGCAGTTACCGAGAATGTCGGCAACTGTCGTGCCTATGAAGTTGAAACTGGAGTTGATGGCGATCGGCTTCATTCGCAGTGCCGAAGAACCATCGACGTAGGATGGTGCATCATTGACTGGGGTTATCGAAATTGTCACTGTCGCCGTTGCGGTGCTGTACGCGGTTGATCCTCCGACAAATGAACCGGAGGACAAATCGACACGCGTTCCTGCGGCCGCAGAAGATTGGTCCCAGCCTCGGTACGAGATCGATGCTGAACCCGAGTAATTGTTTGATGGCACGAATCGCAGTCGATCACTGGCTCGCAGAAGCAGTGCGGATGACGCGGACACAGCGCCGACAGGAGTCCACGAGATTCCTGCATCGATCGAATATGACCAGGCACCGCTGCTGTTGTCAGTCGTTCCGAACAGCGCCAGCCCAGCCGCGGTGCCAGGGTCCACGTCGCTGAAAGACGTCCCCATGATCGTTGCCACCGTGGTGCCAGGTGGGGACACGGTGTCCTCCGCGACGGAATCGAATGTACCGCTTCCCGATGGGGTGAGCACCGGCGCCGTGTTGGCGGCGATCGCGGTCGCCGATGCCGTCGCCGTCGCGGCGCTGAAGGCCGAACTTCCTCCTGTCGTGGACGTGTTGACCACCCCTCCAGTTGCACCACTCGTCTGATCCCACGCCCGGTAGGTCAACGAAGCGGTACCCTGCGGCGAACCTGAATCTGGCACGAACCTCACAAGGTCTTGCTGTCGCAGGAGGCGGGCGAATGCTGCCGTCGGGCTCCCCAGGTTCACCCAGGACGATCCACCATCGATCGAATACTCCCAGGTTCCCGTCGCCGTGCCGCTGGTTGCCGCGGTGATCGCGATCCCAGCCGTTGGGAGTGGGTCGGCATCGCTGAACGAGGTTCCGAGCAGGTCGCCGATCGTAGTGCCAGCCGGCACGGTGCCGATCACAACGGGCGATACATTCCGCCCACCGGAAGGCGCAAGCACGGGGGCCGTGTTCGCGTACCGGGTAAAGTTGACCCAACCGTTCGCCTGCCCCGAAGCGAAGTCGACCTCGATATTGTCAGCCCCCACGGCCACCGCCACCGAGGACAACCCGCTCCACGATCCGCCGCTTGCCGTCACGACGTACTGGCCCTTCGGAACCTTGATCGACCATCCCCCGGCGGTAAGCGAGGAGGTCGTGAACGTCCCGGCGGGCCCTGTGGCGGTGATGGTGACCCCTCCAAAACCCTCGCCCTCGTTGTAGCGACTGTTCGCGTTTCCATCCGAAAAAGCGACACCTGTAAGGAACGGCCCTGGGTCAGTCGACCTGGTCGCATGGATCGACCAGTAGTGACGGTAGTACGCAGAAGCTCCGTAGGCATAGCCCACACCGATTTCCCGAGCCGTTGCATAAAACGGCTCGATACCCAAGAGGTGGTTGCGATGCCCAGGGGGACTGACGCCCTCGTCGATGATCAGGCCCTCAAGTGCCAAATCCGCGGTCGCGTAACCTGCAGCGAGCGACTCAATCTGGTTTCCCGTCGAACCGATCACGTAAGTGGTGCTACCGACAGTGAGAGAGTAGGGAAGTTCAAAGCCAAAACGACGCGCCAGTTCATTTGGCGTTTCCCCGGTGACAGAGGTATGGCTAAAGTAGTTAAGCGACGCCATCTCCGAACTCTTGAACTCGGACGAGTTCATAAGCTGCGTATTGATCGCGAGTGGCGGCTGGGGCGCGACGTACCCGAGATCGACAGGCAGCGACCGCTCCAGCTGGTAGGCAATGGGATCATGGCGGGCGCGGTTGAGCGCATAGACGAACGATTGTTCCGCAGCGCTGACGGCGAGTACGAGGCGGCTCTCAAGGACTTCAAAGACCTTTCTTTCGGACCGATGGCGAATCGTTTGCTTTCGACGATGTCGTGGCACGTCTACCCCCCCTTGTTTGGCCCATGACCCCCCGCAGGATACACCGCTGGAATCGCTGGGGCAAGTTGTGTCGAGTAGTCCAGTGTCTTCGATGTCGTTCCCTTTTCTGTTTCTTCCTGGATTTCAGCCGCAGGGTAGCTCCGGCCTGTGAACTGCCCCCCTTAAACGAGGCCACTTGGGGAGCAGAATCCCGCTGGCTAAGAGGTATGAACCCGCCCACGTCGTCAATGCGTGGCTCGGCAACTCACGAGAGGCTCACGAAGCCGCCTCGGCTGCCCGTGCCCACGCATGTCGTCCACAGCTCCTGATTCAAACCGTTCCACGCATCGGTGTTTCGCCCGACGGCAGCTGCTTTTCGAGCACGTAGTCGTCCATCACATAGCCGTTGCCGATGTCGAAAACGGCCTCGCAACGCACCGTGAAGCCCATCGCCCTGTAGAACCCGATGGCCTCGGTGTTCTTCTTGTTGACCTGCAGAAAGATTCCACCGCAGCCACGGTCGCGGCCCCTACCCTCGACGTGCGCGAGCAGTGCCCGACCGACACCTTGGCCCCGGTGCGATTCGAGCAGGTAGAGCTGCCCGAGTTTCAGGTCAGCGCGGTTCTCGGACGACAGTTCATAGGCGCAGTAGCCGGTGAGCCTGTCACCAACCCATGCCATGTCGAGCCACTTGTCGGCGGCATCGAGATACCCGCGAAGCACTTCGTCGCTGAGCCTTCCGGCCAGCATGTACTCGATCTGGGCCGATGAGATGATCGTCGTGTAGTGGCGTCGCCAGATCCCTCCAGCCAGCTCGCGCAAGGCTGGGAAGTCCGGCTCCGTGATCGACGCGAACGTGATGTTCATGGCGCCCCAAGTCTGTTCATCGGTCGTTCTGAGGCGGGCCAACGCCCATTGCTTCTTCGAAGCTCACCTGCTCGACGTCGAGCCGGAGGTCATAAAGCGTGTATCAACCAAACAGTTCCGGATCGACGTGCCTCGCGTCCATCTCTGCCAATGTGGTGGCGGCATCTGTGGGAGTTTGAGAGTCCGACACACGGTCGATGGACTCTTGTCTGCGGGTTTCGGAGAGACACCCGAGCAGTTTACAACGGGACGTAAACACGGCAGGGAGCGGGGACGTGTGGCGACCTGCTCCCCTCGCGTTGAACTCAAACTGGCTTCGCGGCGTCAGGCCTGTTTCCGCCGCCGCCACATCGAGAAGCCACCGCAGGCCAGACCCGCGAGGGCCATGGCGTAGGTGGAGGGTTCGGGGACGGCAGCAGGTGAGGCAAGCCGGAATCCCGCGTAGCCAAGATCGTCGGCGGCGACTGACTGGGAGCGTTGCGACGACTGCAGACCGAACCAAATGTCGAACCAATTGCCGCCGCGCACGCCGCCGGCATTGCCAATGAAG
>JAFMIU010000158.1 GCA_017853835.1 Pirellulales bacterium
CGTAGGTGTCGGCCACCTTGTAGAGCATCGTGTCGAGCTCGCCCGACTCCTCGCCGACGTCCACCATGTTCACCACGAGGTCGTCGACGACGGTCTTCTTGTATTTCGTCATGTACAAGAGGGCCCCGAGGCCGGGCACAAACGACGTCCAGAAGAGGAGCGCCGCCACGTTGAACGGGGGCACGCCGTACGTCTTGAGCGGCTTGGCGATCGCCTCGCCATCGCGAATGGCCTCCGACACCTTGGTGAAGAGCCGCTCGAACATCATGTTGCCCGAGGTTTCCTTCGTGATGTTCAAGGCCTCGAGAATCGGCACGCCGCTCGCCAGGAGTGTGCCGAGCGTTCGTGAGGAGCGGGCGAGAAGGTTTTTCTCGACGAGCTGGCCGAAGATCGGCATCTTGAGCACGAAGAGGTCCCAGCCGAATCGACCGTAGGGGATCAGCTTGATCCCCTTGATCACGAGGTTGATGCCGAACGGGATCGCCGGGATCAGATACCAGTAGGTGGCCACCCAGTTCGAGATCCCGATCAGGATCATCGTCATGTCAGGGAGCGTGGTGCCGAAGTCATCGAAGATCTTTTTGAACTGCGGCACGATCTTCAACATGATGAAGGTGAGGATGCCCACCGCGACGCAGACCACGACGACGGGGTAGATCAGCGCCCCCTTCACCTTCCGCTTCAGCGACTCGGCCCGTTCCATGAACTCCGCAAGCCGGCGGAGAATCACTTCGAGCGCACCGCCGGCCTCGCCGGCCCGGATCATGTTGCAGTAGAGGCGGTCAAAGGCCTTCGGGCTCTTCGACATCGCCTCGGAGAGCGTCGAGCCGCTCTCGATCTCGTCGCACACGTCGAGCAGCGAGTTGCGAAGCCGACCCGGCTGCTGCATATCGGCAAGGAGCTTCAGGCTGCGAAGAATCGGAAGGCCGGCATCCTGGAGAATCGACAACTGCCGGGTGAAGAGCGTGAGGTCCTTTCCCTTCACGCCGCCGATGGCGAACGTGCGGCCTGGCTTCTTGCCGCCGGCTCCAGCCTTGCCGGCCTTCGACTTGCCGACCTTGAGCTTCGTGACCATGTAGCCCATCGACCGGATCGTGGCCTGGGCTTCGGCCTCGGTCGCCGCTTCCACGGTGTCGCGGATCTCCTTGCCGGTGGCCGCGTCGATGGCTTCGAACAGGTAGGTGGGCATGGCTTACGCATCCAGAATGGTTTCGCGGATCACTTCATCGGCCGTCGTCAGCCCCGAGAAAATCGCCTCCGTGCCCGACTCGCGGAGCGTCACCATGCCGTAGCGCCGGGCGACCTCCCGGAGCTCCTCCGTGGAGGCGTTGCGGATGATGAGGTCTCGCATCTCGTCGTTCATGATCATGAGTTCGTAGATGCCAAGACGCCCCTTGTAGCCGGTGCGGTTGCACTTCTCGCAGCCCTTGCCGCGGTAAAACTTCTTGTCGACCACCTGGTCGGTCGTCATCTCGAGGTCGGCGAGCACGTCGGCCCCAGGCACCACCTCTTCGCGACATCCTGTGCAGATGCGGCGCACGAGCCGCTGGGCCAGGATCGCCTCCACCGTGGCGGTGATCAAAAACGGCGGCACGCCCATGTCGCGGAGCCGCGTGACCGTCGAGGGCGCGTCGTTGGTGTGGAGCGTGGAAAACACCATGTGCCCCGTGAGCGATGCCTGCACCGCAATCTCGGCCGTTTCCACGTCTCGGATCTCGCCGACGAGAATCCGGTCGGGATCCTGCCGCAGGATGGCCCGCAGGCACGCCGCGAAGGTGTTGCCGATCTCGGCGTCGATCGGAACCTGCACGATCCCGTCGATGTCGTATTCGACGGGATCCTCCGTGGTGATGAGCTTGTCCTCGATATCGTTGAGTTCCGAGAGGGCCGAGTAGAGCGTGGTGGTTTTTCCGGAACCCGTGGGCCCGGTCACCAGCACGATGCCGTTGGGACGCCTCAACACCTCGCGAAACTTCCGAAGCATCTCGGCTTCCATCCCGATCTTGTCGAGACTGAGCGACACGACGCCACGATCGAGCACCCGCATCACGACGCTCTCGCCGAAGAGCGTGGGCAGCACGCTCACGCGAAGATCGACGGGGTGTCCGCCGACGGTGAGTTCGATGCGGCCGTCCTGGGGAAGCCGTCGCTCGGCGATGTCGAGATTGGCCATCACCTTGATGCGGGTGGTGATCGCAAATGACAGGTGCTTCGGAGGAGGCACCATCTCCTGGAGCACCCCGTCGGCTTTGAGGCGGATGCGAAACTCCGTTTCGAACGGCTCGAAGTGGATGTCACTCGCCCCGTCACGAATCGCGAGGAGGAGAACCATGTTGAGCAGTTTCCGCACGGGCGCACTCTCCGCGAGCGCCTCGACGCTCGTGAGGTCGGTCACGCCTTCCTTCGCGGTGGCGGCAGCCTGGGCCGCCAGTTCGCTGTCCGACTCGAGGTCCGACACGAGCGACTCCACGCTCTCGTTGTCGGACGAGAAGAGCTTCTCGATGGCCTTGGTGATCTCTGGCTCGGTGGCGACGCACACGTGGATGTCGTAGCCGAGGAGGGTTCGCAGCTCGTCGGCGATCTGGATCTTCTGCGGATCGGCCGAGGCGATCGTGAGGCGATTGCCCGAGAGTTCGAGGGGCACCACGCGATAGAGCTGGGCCATCGGCTCGCTGATCAGGTGGACGACATCCGCGGAAATCTGGCGGTCGTAGAGCGTGACGAACGTCGTGTTCCATTGCTCGGCGAGCGCCTCACCGAGCTGTTCGTCGGTGTAGAAGCCAAGCGACACACCGATCCGGCCGAGGAGCTCGCCGCCTCGCAGCGACTGTTCCTCGAGCATCGTCGCGAGCTGCTGCTCGTCGATGAGGCCAAGGTCGACCAGGATTTGTCCGATCCGTTTGAGGGCCATGGGGTTTCCGTGTGATTACTTGGCAAGGTCCTTGGCCGCACGCCTCGTCACGGTCTCCTCGTCGTCGAAGATGCCCTGCTTGGCGTCCAAAATTCGTTTGGCCAGTTCGTCCACGTTCTGAGCCTTCGCCAGCACGTCTTCTTCGGCAACCTTCTTCTCGTTCCAGAGGCGGAAGAGATCGTCGTCGAGCAGCCGCATGCCCTTCTTGGCACCGGTCTGCATGGCCGAGTTGAGACGAAACGTCTTGTTCTCTCGAATGAGGTTGCCGATGCCGGCATCGACCACGAGCACCTCGTAGGCGGCGCATCGCCCGCCGCCGATCTTCGGCAGGAGCGTTTGCGAGAGCACGCCGAGGATCGCCGTCGAGAGCTGGGTGCGGATCTGCTCCTGCTGGTGCGTCGGAAACGCGTCGATGATTCGATTGACCGTGCCCTGGGCGCCGGTCGTGTGGAGCGTGCCAAACACCACGTGGCCCGTTTCGGCGGCGGAGATGGCCGCCTCGATCGTCTCCAGGTCGCGAAGCTCGCCCACGAGGATCACGTCGGGATCCTGGCGGAGGGCGCGGCGAAGGGCCTCCGAGAAGCTCGGCACGTCGGTGCCGATCTCCCGCTGGTTCACCGTGCTCTTCTTCGAGTAGTGATAAAACTCGATCGGATCCTCGATCGTGATGATGTGATGGTCGTAGGTGGCGTTGATGAAGTCGATCAGACCGGCGAGCGTGGTGCTCTTGCCCGAGCCCGTCGGACCGGTCACGAGAAAAAGGCCTCGCGGGCGGGTGACGAGCTTCTTGCAGACCTCCGGCACGCCGAGCTGCTCGGGGGTGAGGAGCTTGTTGGGAATCTGACGCAGCACCATGGCCACGGTGCCACGCTGCTTGAAGATGCTCACGCGAAAACGCGCCAGATCCTTGAAGGCGAAGCCGAAGTCGGCCCCTCCCTTTTCGGCGAGTTCCGCCTGGCAGCGTTCGGGCGTGATGGCCTTCATGAGGCCGTTGGTGTCGTCGCCGGTGAGCACCTTCGTGGCCTGCGGCTTCATGTGGCCGTCGATGCGAAACACCGGCGGCAGCCCCACGGTGATGTGGATGTCGCTCACGCCGTTCTTCACGGCCGCCATGAG
>JAFMIU010000016.1 GCA_017853835.1 Pirellulales bacterium
TACCCGCTCAGGATTATTAACTCGTCGCTACACGTAGCGGAGATGCGCTCTAGGCGCGGCGTCGCAGGCTCGCGTTGGCTCGACACGGGCGGAAGTTCGGGTGGTTTGGGAGACCCAGTGACGATGCGTGGCGGGCCCGGCGTCGATCGCCGTTGACCCGGTGCGTCGGTTCCTCTACCTCCCCGCTTCCCCATTCCTCCGCGCACCGTCCTCTCGACGGCCGACTCCCTATGCAGCCGTTTCCGGCGTCCCGCTGGCTGCCTGCGATGCTCGTCGCCCTCATCGGCGGCGCAGGATGCCAGCTTGTCGGAACGGGCACGCTCACCGGGGCATCACCGTCGGCGATCTCGCCTGCGGCCGACACCAAGCACCCGACGCGGGCGATGTCGGTGGAGGTGTTGTTTGTTCGATGCAGTGCCGACGACGGCCTCACCGAATCGATCTGGGACCATGTCGATGAGCAGGCCATCGGCAGCGACGTCGCGCGGGCGCTCAATGCCAATGGGGTTCGGGCAGGCATCGTGTCGGGACATCTGCCCGCCGAGTTCGAGCGCCGTCTTGCCTCCGCGGCCGACGACGAGATCGCCGAAGTATCCACGATCGATCCCTCGCGGTCCCGTCGCCTGCTGCAGCTTCTTCCCGGCCGTCGCAGTGAACTGCTCACGGCGAGCCGTGTCGAGAGCCTTGTGATGTTCGAGCGCCATGCCGGGGAGGTGGTGGGCAACACGTTCCACGACGCCACGCCGCTGTGGTCGATCGAAGCCCGCCCCGCGGCCGACGGCCGCATCCGCTTCAGCCTCGTTCCCGAGGTGAAGCACGGACCGGTCGAAAAAGAGTGGATCGGCGAGGACGGGATGTTTCGGCTCGAAACAGGCCAGCGACGGCATCGCATGGATCACCTGACGATCGACGTGATGCTGCCGCCGGGAGACTCCCTCTTCATCGGCACCGCCGGCGATGCCGCCACGACGGTCGGTGACGGCCTGCTTCGCGACCGCCCGAGCGGAACGACACGCCTCATGGTCGTGCGGCCCATGGCCCGCAGCGTCGACCCCGTCTTCGCCGACGACGCCACCGCTTCGGACGCCTCGCCCGAGTGAAGATGCGGCAACTGGGCGGTCGCGGCATCCTGGCGGAGGCTCGACGGTTTCGCCGAACGAGGTGGGCAAGCACAAGACCGGCTGCCGATCTTCTGGAGCGAGAGCGCCACCAGACGACGAGGCACGCATGGCATCCGATACGACGACCACTCCCATTCGCCACCGCCCCAAAACACTGACCGTGTTTGCGGCTGCTTTTCTTGCCGGTGCTGCGGCTGCGGTCGGCGTCAACCGCGTGCTGGACGTGCAGCTGGCGCAGCGCCGCCCGCAGGTCGAATGCGAGCCGATCTTCGTGGCCCTGCGATCGCTGCCACAGGGCTCCGCCGTGACGGTGTGGGATGTCGCCCTCAAGGATTGGCCGAAGGCGATGCTGCCGGGATCGGCGATGCGGGCCGGCGACACCTTCGAGGGATACGTGCTGCGGCATGCCGTTCGCGAAGGCCAGCCGCTCCTGGCCGTCCAGCTCGTGCGATCGGGACCATCACCAGCGACCGCCGTCTCCGAGGAGGCCTTCACGGCCCCCGCTCCGGCGGCGCCCGCCGTCACCATGTCGACCCAGAACGATCCGTGGATGCCTGCAGCCACGCCTCCTGCCTCCGCTCCGGGATCGGCCATGGTGGCCACACCCGCTCGCGACACCACTCCGTCTCGTGAAGCCACGCCCACCGTCTCACCGCGCCCCACCGACATCGCCGCACCGCCCGCACCGAGCATCGCGACGGTGACTCCTGCGTCCCCCGCCGCCGAGCCGGCTGAAACGCCCATCGACGAGCCATCCACCTCCGCCCCGAGCACGCCGGCAACCAGCACCGTGGCCGAGAAGGCTGAGCCGACGCCAGCCGAGGCCGGCTCTCCCACCGTGGCCGATCCGACGGCCGGACCTGCCGACACGGCGAGTGCCTCGGGCCAGCCGACCCTGGCTTCCGATTCGATGCCCGCCGATGCGACCGAGTCGGAGTCGGTGGCCACCGATGTCGCATCGATGCCGTCGGTGCTGACGGAGGACCAGAATGGCACCACGACGGGTGACCCCCGTCGCACGCAGGCGGGCCGGCATCTGGTCGTCCCGGAACGCATCGCCCTCCAGGCCGACACGTCGTTCACAACGCCGCGGCCGCAGCCCCCGGGACCTCCGTCGGCATCCACGCCGGCGACGACTCGCGAGCGGCAAGTCACACCGTCGACCCAGCAGCCGCAGCGACGATCGCAGCAAGCTGTCCAGCAGCGGCCGCCCCAGCAGCGATCGACGCAGCAGCAGGCTCCTCAGCAGCCGGCGGGCCGCAAGCCGTCGACGTCGCAGCCCCAGCGGCAGGCCCAGACGCAGCCGTCCACCGACGAGCGAACGTGGGGAACGATGTTCCCGAACGTCGCCGCCGGCATCGAAGCGATCGGCAACCAGTGGACCCGGGTTCGATCGGGCAACGCATCGCAGCCGACGCGTCGCTGATCCGCAGCCGACCGTCACTCGGCCGGGGATTCATCGACGACCCGATACTGACCGCCGGTCGCACGGGCCAGGTGCTCGAGCCGCGGAGAGCGTCGGCCTTCGTTCCCGCCAAACTGTGCCACCATGCAGCAGGTGCCTCCTGCCATGCGGGTCAGGCGGGCAAGTTCGTCGTCGGTGAGATCGTCGTGCTCATCCGCATCCGTGAGCAGAAAGATCGTGTCAGGGGCGAGCTTCAGGGCCGACTCGATCGCCTGGGCATGATTCGTGCCCCCTTCAGCCCGCACTGACTCGATGAATCGACGTGCCTCGCGGAGTGTCCCTTCATCGGCAAACTGCGGACGCCCGCGGTTCCCTCCGGGGGCGAACACGGCCACCCGTTCGTTGTAGAAGATCACGTGAAACTGTCTGGATGATCCGAGCGACTCGAGGCTGGAGAGCAGTTCATGCTTGGCCTCGGCGAGAGGATGGCCATCCGGCTCGCTCATGCTGGCGGAACGATCGAACACGTAGACGATCCGTCGGCCTCGGGCCTCGAGTCCGTACAGCGAGGCCGGGCGTCCTGGTGAGGCCGGCGGAGCCGCCACGGTGACGCACGAATGGCCTCCCACGACCATCGCCACGACCACCGCGGTCACGCCGATCGCCCCGACGCCTCCGCACGCCTGGGGAATCATGGTTCGATCACGATCTTGCCGGCGAGAGCACCCGACCGGCCGATGGTGGCCGCTTCCTGCAACGCATGCGCCGACGCCGTTTCAGAGAGCGGAAGCACACGATCGATCGGCAGGCGCAGGTCGCCGCAGGCGAGCCACCGGTTGATGTCGGCCGCTGCCGCGGCCTGTTCGGCGGCCGAGGCCTTGAACATCACGAATCCATGAAGGCTGAGGCCTTTGACATAAAAAGGCCCTATGGGAAACGGCGGACGGGCGTCACGACCAGCCATCACCACCATCCGGCCACCGTCGGCGAGCATCGCGATCGCCCGGTCGAAATCGGGCTCGCGCTGGGTTTCCCAAAAGACATCGACGCCGCCGGGGGCCGCGGCACGGACATCGTCGATCACCGAGGAGGCGCGATAGTCGACCACCACGTCGGCTCCGAGCCTCGCCACCCGCGCCTGCTTGTCGGGGCTGCCGGCCGTGGCGATCACGCGGCCCCCAAGCCGCTTGGCCACCTGCACGACGGCCGATCCGACGCCGCCAGAGCCACCGTTGACCAGCACCGTCTCCCCGGGACGAAGCCCAGCTCGTCCCACGAGCCCGAGGTGCGCCGTGATCGAAACGAGCGCCGCGGCCGCCGCCTCGCGGTCGGTCACACCGTCGGGCGTCGGGTAGAGCCATCGCTCATCCACGACGGCACGTTCGGCACAGGTTCCCTGCCGGCCAAGCAGCCCCTGATTCGATCCCCACACCCGCATGCCGGGCCGCAGCCTGCTCACATCCGGTCCAACCGCCTCGACCACCCCTGCCAGATCACAGCCCACCACGAAGGGAAACGGCAACGGCATGGCGACGGCGCCGCTTCGGACATACGTATCGATCGGATTGACCGCGCAGGCCTTCACCCGCACGAGCACCTCCCGCCGACCGGGAGTGGGATCGGGAAGGTCTCCGTAGACAATCGAATCGGCCGGGCCGGTGCGTTCGATGAAAGCGGCTTTCATGCAAGCGGCCCCGATGCACGATCCGACGGAGCGAGGCATCGCCACGCACCGATTCCCGCCATCGCGACCCCGACGGCAGCCACCCCCCACAAAGCCTTCGACACGCCATCGGCGAGCCGCGTGAACTGAATGAGCCGGAGCTCATCGGCCGTGATGGGCCGCGCCACGCCGCCCCGGCTCGCCGACTCCCACATCGATTGCACAACCTCTTCGGGTGCCTGGTCGACCGCCATCCGAATCGCCGCCTCACCGGGCGGCAACGGAAAGAAGAACCCGCCCATGCGATTGAGACTCGCGGCCAACACCGCGGCGACGAGGGCCAAAGCCCCTCCGGCTACGAGCAGGCCACGGCCGGCATCCCAGACCGGCGCGCGGGGCGCCGCGGCCTCTTCCACAACGACGAGGGCTGCAAGGTCACGAAGCCGGGGCACCACCACCTCGGCACCGCAGGCTGGACAGCTCACCCGCCCCCCGGCCTGCCCTGCGGTGACGATCACGCCGTGCGAGCACGCACACGGCACCCGGTACGTTCGTTCGGCTGGTCGCATAAGTCTTGCGGAAGGGCTTGAAACGATGGCGTTGACCCGCCGGCCGACGTCTTGCGCGGCGGCGTCGGCAGAGGTTCTCCCGACGGATTCTTTTACCATTCCCGTCCGCGAATCTGATCGAAAACCAAGTTTCCCAGGAAAAAAAACTGGCCTCGCCGACCCCGCATGGGCATAATGTTGCGTCCTCCGGAACCGCTCGACCATGACCGTGGTTGGCCGCTCTTCTTGCCCTCCTTTCCCAGGTTCGTCCTCATTCGAGCGAAACACCCTCCATCGAGGGGTTGTCAGTTTTGATTCCTTTCGTGCCGCACCAGTTCGGAATGTCTCCGCCGCAGATGCCCGGGCGCCGATGTCGGCTCTGGACTTGCCCCCTCCTTGAATCACACTGACCGAACTTCGAAAGATGCCTACGGTGCCGGAGGCACCACCCGGGCCGGCTGATGGCCGGCCATTGAACCTGACCAGATCGATACTCGTAAGGAGTTTCGCCTTGTACGACTCACTGCTTGATGAACTCGAAGACGATGTCGTTTCCAACCCTCAGGAAGTTGAGGAGTTGACGGAGAAGGTCGTGGATGCCGAAGAGGCCGACGCTGAACTTCTCGCCGACGAGGCCGACGTCACAGGCATCCCCGAAGGCGACATCGAGGCGGAAGCCGAAGCCGACCTTTCGGGCGAAGCCGAGGAGTCGCTCATCGAGCAGGTTGAGAACTGGTCGGACGATCCAGTGCGGATGTACCTGACCCAGATGGGCGAGATCCCGCTCCTCACCCGCGCCCAGGAAATCCATCTCGCTCGGCAGATCGAAACCACCCGGGCACAGTTCCGCGCCAAACTGCTCCAGTGCGAGTACGTGTGCCAGCAGGCGTATCGCGTGCTGCTTCGTGTTCACAAGGGCGAGCTGCCCTTTGACCGCACCGTGCAGGTGTCGGTGACGGACCGTCTCGAGAAGGATCAGATCCTCGGTCGCCTGCCGCACAACCTGCGGACGCTCGAGGTGCTCATCCAGCAGAATCGTGCCGATTACCGGATCGCCCTGTCGAAGAAGCGGCGGATGGGCGAGCGTCGCGAGGCCTGGGCTCGTTTGGGCAAGCGTCGCCGCCGGTGCGTGCGGCTCATCGAGGAACTCGGCCTGCGGACCCAGCGCATCGAGGCGATGATCCCGACCCTCGAACGATTCCTGGAGCGGGTGCGGGAACTGAAGTCGAAGATCGACGCGAGCAAGAGGGCCAAGCAGCCGCCGTCGGCCCGGGCAAAGCTCGTCGAGGAATACCGTCAGATCCTGCGCAGCTGCCAGGAGACCCCGCGCAGCCTCAAGCGGCGGATCGACGAAATCCGCGTGATCTTCGCGAAGTATCAGCGGGCCAAGCGCGGCCTGTCCGAGGGCAACCTCCGACTCGTCGTGTCGATCGCCAAGAAGTATCGCAACCGCGGCCTTTCGTTCCTCGATCTCATCCAGGAAGGCAACGCCGGCCTGATGCGAGCGGTCGACAAGTTTGAATATCGCCGGGGCTTCAAGTTCTGCACCTACGCAACCTGGTGGATTCGGCAGGCGATCACCCGTGCGGTGGCCGATCAAAGCCGCACGATCCGCATTCCCGTGCACATGGTTGAAACCATGAGCCGCGTGCGGAACGTCGCCCGCCAGCTTCTCCAGGAATATGGTCGCGAGCCGACCATCGAGGAGATTGCCGCCCGCGCCGGCACGCCGGTGGATGAGACGCGTCGCGTGACGGCAATGAGCCGTTATCCGATCAGCCTCGACCGACCGGTCGGCAACAGCGAAGACAGCCACTTCGGTGATCTCCTCCCCGACACGGGCGCCGAGAACCCGGCCGTGGGTGCCGCGCAAGAGATGCTTCGAAACCGGATTGCGAAGGTGCTCAAGAGCCTCTCGTATCGCGAGCGGGAAATCATCAAGCTTCGCTACGGCCTCGGCGACGGCTACAGCTACACGCTGGAAGAAGTGGGCCACATCTTCAAAGTGACCCGCGAGCGAATCCGGCAGATCGAGGCGAAGGCCGTGCGGAAGCTGCAGGCTCCGGCCCGCAGCGAAGAGTTGGCTGGGTTCATCGACTAGTTTCACGGCTGCCGGGCCATCGTGGCCCCGGCAGCCTGAGCGTGTGGGCGTTGCCTCCTGCAACGCAGCCCGTCACGGCTGCCGGGCCATCGTGGCCCCGGCAGCCTGAGCGAGTGCGCGTTGCCTCCTGCAACGCAGCCCGTCACGGCTACCAGTCGATCGCAGCCCTGGCAGCCTGAGCATGTGGGCGTTGCCTCCCGCAACGCAGCCCGTCACGGCTGCCAGTCGATCGCAGCCCCGGCAGCCTGAGCGAGTGGGCGTTGCCTCCCGCAACGCAGCCCGTCACGGCTGCCAGTCGATCGCAGCCCCGGCAGCCTGAGCGAGTGCGCGTTGCTTCGTGTAACGCAGCCTTCACGGCTGCCATCGCCGAAGAATCCCTCCCGACAACGGGAGGCGAGGGGGTCGGCGAATGCTCGAGGAGCTTTGGGCGTATCCTCGCCCACGCGACGAGACCTTTGCCGCCACCGAGCCGGCACCTCCCATACCGAACGGAATCGCACCGCACCATCACAACACGGTCACAACGCCATCACGGGAGGCGAGGGGGTCGGCGAATGCTCGAGGAGCTTTGGGCGTATCCTCGCCCACGCGACGAGACCTTTGCCGCCACCGAGCCGGCACCTCCCATACCGAACGGAATCGCACCGCACCATCACAACACGGTCACAACGCCATCACGGGAGGCGAGGGGGTCGGCGAATGCTCGAGGAGCTTTGGGCGTATCCTCGCCCACGCGACGAGACCTTTGCCGCCACCGAGCCGGCACCTCCCATACCGAACGGAATCGCACCGCACCATCACAACACGGTCACAACGCCATCACGGGAGGCGAGGGGGTCGGCGAATGCTCGAGGAGCTTTGGGCGTATCCTCGCCCACGCGACGAGACCTTTGCCGCCACCGAGCCGGCACCTCCCATACCGAACGGAATCGCACCGCACCATCACAACGCGATCGTCGCCCAGGCTCACCGGGCAGAAATCGTGCCAGCACGCTCGAGCCACGCCACCACCTCGGCGGCCAGGTCGTCCGGCCGCCTCGCCGCGGAATCGACGACGATTTCAGGATGCAACGGCTCCTCATACGGATCGTCGATGCCGGTGAATCCCTTGATCTCGCCGGCCCGAGCCTTCTTGTAGAGCCCCTTCGGATCCCGCCCCTCGCAGACCTCGAGCGGTGCCCTCACATACACCTCCACAAACTCTCCGGGGGCGAGAAGCCGCCGCACCGCATCGCGATCACGGCGATACGGGCTCACGAACGCCGTCAGGGCGATGAGCCCGGCCTGCACGAAGAGTTCGGCGACCGAACCAATGCGACGGATATTTTCCTCTCGGTCGGCCGCCCCAAACCCGAGGCCAAACCGCGCAGCAAACTCCTTGCCGTGACGCTCTTCCAGCAAGGCTGGCGAGGCCGACAGGCCGTGGCGCACGTTGTCGCCATCGAGCACGAAGGTTCGACAGCCACGGTCGTGGAGAAGCCGATCCACGGCATTGGCGAGCGTGCTCTTCCCGCAGCCCGAAAGCCCTGTGAACCACAGCACGCAGCCCCGATGGCCTGCGGCCCGCTCGCGGTCCTCCCGGCTCACGGCATGCTCGTGCCAGCGCACATCGACCACCTCACGACCACCTGTTGCCTCTGCCATGCTTCCTCCGTTTTCCACGATACGTTCACCACGCGTCGAGCCGCACGTCGCATTCGATCCGCGCCGGCTCGCCATCAGCCGTGCCGTCGCGCCGCGACACCACCAACTGCACCACCTCCCCGGGAGCCGAATCACCGAGACGCCTCGTGAGGTCTTCGAAACTCGACACCTCGGTTCCATCGATCGACAGAACGACGTCGCCGCTTCGAAGACCGGCCTGATCGGCGGCCGAACCGGGCTCGACGGTCCGAATCTCACACGGGCCGCCGAAGGCGAGCGAACTCACTCCGAG
This sequence comes from Pirellulales bacterium, assembly GCA_017853835.1. GTDB lineage: Bacteria > Planctomycetota > Planctomycetia > Pirellulales > UBA1268 > QWPN01. The sequence continues at coordinate 8,775 of JAFMIU010000016.1, forward strand.
CCGACCACCTTTTCGCACGTCGATCCGGGCGTCGGGGAGTTGTTTGGTGAGCACGGCGGCGGCATCTTCTCCCACGCCGGCGCCAAACAGATCGATCCGTTGCACGCCGGAGAGACTTCCCAGCACGAGAAGCATCGAGGCGTCGACCGGCACACCATGCATGCTCACGCTCACCACGCCGCGAAGCCTCGCCAGCCGACGAAAGTCGTCGGGCGTGCCTCGCCAGGCGGCGGCAAACTCGACGTCGATCCCGCGGCCATCGACTGCGTTCCGCGTCCGCAGAACGGCCCCCTTCGACTCGAGCAGTTCGCGGGCTTCGTCCGCCATCCCCATCCGATGAAACTCGAGGGTCTGGGCCGCCAGCCGCGACACGGGCGACGGCGCCTCGGTGGCGAGACGATCGAGGCTTTGTTCGGCGGCCTCGGCCGTGTCGGGATCATCCGACACGAGGAGGTCGCGTACCACCTCGATCCCGCGACTGGCCGACTCCAGGTCTCCCTCGCGGATCGTCCGTTCGAGTGGCCCCACCGACCGCTTGCCAGCTGCGAGGAGGCTGCGGGCCGCGGCCTCCCGGCGGGCATATTGGCCGTCGCCGAGCTGAACCAGCCAGCGATCAATGTCGTCGGCATGCAGCGAGCCTCCGGCGACCAGGCAGCCGGCCAGACAGGCCGCCACCGGCGGCCACAGGGGACGCACGAGGACGAGTCCTGCCATGAAACCTCCGGGTCGTGCCGAATATACCAAGCCCCCGGCGAAGCCCTGCCGCCGGGGTAGGATTGAGGCATTGCCATGACCCTTCCCATCACAGCCCCGCCTCGGCCCGCCCCCCCACTCCCCATGTCGCGTCGCGACATGGATGCACGGGGTTGGGATGCCGTTGATGTCGTCCTCGTCAGCGGCGATGCCTACGTCGACCACCCCAGCTTTGCCAACGGACTCATCGCGAGGCTGCTCGAGGCGGCCGGCTTCCGCGTCGCGGTGCTGGCGCAGCCCGACTGGAGCAGCTGCGAGCCCTGGCGGCAGTTTGGCCGACCGCGGCTCTTCTTCGGCATCTCCGCCGGCAACATGGACTCGATGATCAACCACTACACCGCCAATCGGAAGGTGCGAAACGACGACGCCTATTCACCCAACGGTGAGATCGGTCGTCGCCCCGACCGTGCGACCCTCGCCTACTGCCAGCGGTCTCGCGAGGCCTTTCCAGGCGTGCCCGTGGTAGCGGGGGGCGTGGAGGCGAGTCTGCGACGGATCGCCCATTACGACTACTGGAGCGACACGGTTCGCCGCTCGATCCTCCTCGACTCCAAGGCCGACCTCATCGCCTTCGGCATGGGGGAACGCACCGTGCTGGACATTGCCCGCGAACTCGCCGATGGCCGAACGATCCGAGACCTGCGCAGTCTCCGTGGCGTGGCGTATCGGCTTGGAGCCAGCGAGCCGCCTCCCTCCGGAAGCGACACCCGTGAACTTCCCGACTTTGACGCCGTCTCGACCGATCCGATCGCCTTCTGCGACATGACGAAGATCTCCCACCTCGAGACGAATCCTCACAACGCCCGGCGACTCGTGCAGCGCCATGGCCGTGAGTCGGTGGTTGTGAACCCGCCAGCCCTTCCGCTCGAGCAGGAGGAGATGGATCAGGTCTACGGGCTTCCCTTCACGCGTCGCCCTCATCCTGCCTACGGAAACGCCCGCATTCCAGCCTTTGAGGTGGTGGAGCACAGCGTTCAGATCATGCGAGGCTGCTTCGGCGGCTGCACCTTCTGCTCGATCACCGCCCACGAGGGCCGAATCATCCAGAGCCGGTCGCAGGACTCGATCATCTCGGAGATCAAACTGCTCGCGACCCAGCCCGGCTTCAAGGGCACCGTGTCAGACATCGGCGGCCCCACCGCGAACATGTACCAGATGCGGTGCACCCGTCCCGAGGTGGAGGCGAAGTGTCGCCGTCTGTCGTGCGTGCATCCAACGGTCTGCACGCTGCTTGGAACCGATCATGGCCCGCTCAAGACGCTCATGCGTGAGGCGCGGAGCGTCGAGGGCGTGAAGCGGGTGCTGGTGGCCAGTGGTGTGCGAATGGACCTGGCCCGTCGCGACCCTGAATACCTCGAAGAACTCGCCGCCCATCACGTCGGCGGCCATCTCAAGGTGGCCCCGGAACACACCGATCCCGAGGTGCTGGCGCTGATGAAGAAACCCTCGGCCGACGACTTCGTCGAGTTCGACCGGGAGTTTCAGGCGGCCAGCCGTCGCGTTGGCAAGAAGCAGTACACGGTGCCCTACTTCATCGCCAGCCATCCCGGAAGCGGTGTCGACGAGATGATCGATCTCGCCCTGTTCCTCAAACGGAATGGCTACAAGCCAGACCAGGTGCAGGATTTCATCCCGAGCCCGTTCGACATCGCCGCGTGCATGTACCACACGGGTCTCGACCCGATGACTCGCCTCCCCGTCACGATCACGAAAGGTCTTCGCGACCGTCGGATGCAGCGGGCGTTGCTCCAGTTCTTCAAGCCGGAGAACTACTTCGAGGTTCGGCGGGCGCTCGAACAGGCCGGTCGGCAGGACCTGATCGGTTCGGGCTGCGACTGCCTGATCCCGGCGCGGCCGCCGAAAGAAGCCCTCGACCGTCGGCGGCGCGACGCCACCCGCGAGTTCACCGAACGCACCTCCGGCGATCACCTGCGCGGCGGCCCTGCCGCGGCACAGGAAGGAGCAGGGGAAGGACGTCGCCCTCCCGCGGGCGGAACGGGCGGGCCGCGAAAGCAGGGGCGACGACGCAAGAGCGTCGGCTACCGCCCGAAGCGGCCGGGCCAGAGGGACGGATGATCAAATACCTCGGCTCCAAGCGGCTGCTGGTCGACCTGATCGGCGACACGATCGATCGCCTGGCCGCAGGACCGACGGTGCTCGATCTCTTCAGCGGTACGTCGCGGGTCGGCCATGCCCTGAAGCGTCGGGGCTTTCGCGTCATCGCCAACGACCACAACGCCTACGCACACACGCTGGCTCGCTGCTACGTCGAAGCCGACCGTCAGTCTGTCGAACGCGATGCCCTGCTGCTGATCGACGAGTTCAACCGGCTTCCGGGTGAGGCCGGATGGTTCACCGAGACCTTCTGCGAACGATCACGATTCTTCCAGCCGAAAAACGGCGCCCGCATCGACGCGATCCGCGGGGCGATCGCGGGTAAAGGCCTCCCGCCGGACCTCGAGGCCGTGCTCCTCGTCTCGCTGATGGAGGCTGCAGACCGGGTCGACTCCACGACCGGCGTGCAGATGGCCTACCTCAAACAATGGGCTCCTCGCGCCTCGAATGACCTCGACCTGCGACTCCCCGACCTTCTGCCGACCCCGGCTGCGGGCCGATGCGAGGCCCACGGCCTCGATGCCCTGGAGGCCGCCGGCCGATTCACCGCCGACGTCGCCTATGTCGACCCGCCCTACAACCAGCACTCCTACCTCGGCAACTACCACGTCTGGGAGTCGCTCGTGCGATGGGACCAGCCGGAGGTCTACGGCGTGGCCTGCAAGCGGATCGACTGCCGTGAGCGACGAAGTGTCTTCAACTCACGCCCGCGGTTCCACGAGGCGATCCGTGGCCTCCTGTCCACGATTCGTGCCCCCGTGATCCTCGTTTCCTTCAGCGATGAGGGCTGGCTCAGCCGCGACGCGATGGAGGCCATGCTCGCGGAGCTCTACGACGGCCGCGCCCACGTCATGACGATCGCAAACGAGTATCGCCGGTATGTCGGCGCCCGGATCGGTATCCACAATCCTCGCGGTGAGAAGGTGGGCCGGGTGAGCCATGTGCGAAACACCGAGTTTCTCTACGTGGCCGCCACGCAGCCCATCGCCGAAGCCCTGCCGGACATCGGGAAGCGTCTTGCCAACGACGCGTGATCAGGTCGTCGGTGGATCGTCCTGGTACATGCGGTATTTCTTGGTCACGAGCGCCCCGCCCCGCTCGAGCGTGCGCCGCGAGAGGTAGTTGCTCTCGAGCACCCACGAGAACTCGACTTCCTTGAGCCCCCAGTTGATGAACCGCTCATAGAGACCGCTCATCAGCACAAGGCCGATGCCCCATGCCTGGTATTCAGGAATCACGTTGGTGCTGATTGCCCGAAGCCGTTTGATGGCCCGCTTGTTCCAGAGGAGCTTCAGGAAACCGAACGGAAACAGCCTGCCGTTGATCGCCTTGATCCTCGGGTTGTAGTCGAGCAGGCAGAACACCGCTCCGACCGGCTTGCCGCCGACCTCCGCCACGATCGCCAGCTCCGGTTCGATCAGATACTTCAGGCTCGCCGCCATGTGGTCGATCTCACCGGCCGTGAGCGGCACGAAGCCCCAGGTGCCACTGAGGCTTTCGTTGTAGATGTGCAGAAACATCCGCACCTCCTCGGAGAATCGGCTCCGATCGAGTGGGCGAAGGGAGACCTCAAACCGTTCCTTGACGCCTTCGATCATCGTGGCAAGTTTGGGGTCGATGGTGTCGAGCATCGATCCTTCGCCCCAAAAGGCGAACATGTCTTCGATCTTCCGGAAGCCGGCATCTTCGACGAGATGGGCATACCACGGCCTGTTGTGGGTCATCATGAAAAACGGAGGCGTGTCGAACCCCTCGATCAGCAGGCCGCATTCATAGTTGAGCGTGGGATTCGCCGGACCTCGAATGCAGGTCATGCCTTGGGCATGGAGCCAGTCGCCGGCCGCCTGAAAGAGCGCCCGTGAGGCGGCGGTGTCGTCATCGCACTCGAAGAAGCCAAAGAACCCGCGCTGTTCCTTGTAGCGGTCGATGTGGCCGGCGTTGACGATCGCGGTGATCCGCCCCACGTCACGGCCGCCCCGGGTGGCGAGAAACGACCGGCTCTTCGACCGTTCGTAGAAGGGATGCTTCCGGAAGCCGAGCAGCTCCTCCTGCGACATGATGAGGGGGGGCATCCAGCAGGGATCATCGGCGTAAATCCGCCACGGCAGGCGGATAAATCGCTTCTGCTGACTTCTCGTTTCGACCGGCTGAATGGCGATATCGGCCACGGCACGCTCCTTGGGGCGGGTGCATCTTGGGCCACCGTCAACGCGCCCGTCAATCGCACCTCCTCCGGGCGACGATCGCGGCGATACACTCAGTGACTCCTTCGCCCCGTCGCCTTCGGGTCGCCCAGCCATGCCTCACATTCTCGTCGTGGAGGACGAGCAGCACCTCGCCTTCGGCATCAAGTTCAATCTCGAAGCCGAGGGCTACACGGTGACGACGGTCGGCGACGGGCCGGATGCCCTTGAACGGCTCGCGACGGCAACGCCCCCGGTGGACCTCGTCGTACTCGATGTGATGCTGCCCGACATGAGCGGGTATGCCGTATGCGAGACGATCCGAGGCGACCACAACGACATTCCCGTCGTGATGCTGACGGCACGGACGCTGGTGGAGGACCGGATTCGCGGCTTCGATGCCGGAGCCGACGTCTACCTCCAGAAGCCATTCGACCTCGACGAACTGCTGTCGGTCATCCGAAGCCTGCTGTCGCGGCGGGGCCGCGGGGCACCGGCCGCCGACACCGATGGGTCACCCCCGAGGGACGTGCATCGATTTGGATCGGCCCAGGTGGATTTCGACACGTGGGAGGTGACGAGCCGCGGGGTGCCGGTGCGACTCACCACCCTCGAAATGAAGCTGCTGAAATACCTGGTGCAGCACGAGGGCAAGGTCGTCAGCCGTGAGGAACTTCTCACCAACGTCTGGGGGATGAGCCGGCCTCCAGCCACCCGTACGGTCGATACGTTCATGCTCAACCTGCGGAAGACGTTCGAGGAAGACCCCTCGCGGCCGGTGCACTTCCTCTCCGTGAGAGGCACGGGCTACCGTTTCGTCAGCGGCCCAGCAGAGACGCGGCCGCCCGCCCCGGGTCTGGCGCCGTGAGCAGCGATTCGCCGACGAGCATCGCGTCGATCCCCGCCCTCTCGAGCCGCTCGACATCGGCACGAGTCTTGATTCCGCTCTCCGCCACGAGCAGCACGTCGTCGGGCACCTGCTCTCGAAGCCTGAGCACGGTGCCGAGATCGGTCGTCATGGTCTTGAGGTTGCGGTTGTTGATGCCCACGAGCGTGGCGCCGAGATCGAGCACACGGGGGAGGTTGTCGGCGTCGTGCAGCTCCACCAGCGGTGTCATCCCGAGGTCGATGATCTCGCGGTAGAGGCTCCTGAGAAGGCAGTCGTCGAGGCACTCGGCGATCAGGAGCACCGCATCGGCACCGTGGGCCCGTGCCTCGATCACCTGGTAGCGATCGATCACGAACTCCTTGCGCAGCACCGGCAGCGGCACGGCAATCCGCGCGCTTTCAAGATCGACGAGGCTGCCGCCGAAGCCCGGCCCGTCGGTGAGCACCGAGAGACAACTCGCCCCGGCGTCGGCATACCCGCGCACCACCTCCTCGATCGTCGATTCGGGGCGAATGTCGCCGGCCGACGGGCTCTTTCGCTTGAACTCCGCGATCAGTTTGATCGGGCCTGGTGCGGCCAGGGCCCCGAAGAAGTCGCGCGGCGGAGAGGCCACCGCCAACCGTCCCTCGAGAGCGGCCGTCGGCACGCGGTCGCGACACGCCGCCACCTCGGCCTTCTTGCGGGAAACGATCTGGTCGAGGATGTCCGACATGGCAGCAGGATAGCCCCGTTCACCCCGGGCACAAACACCGACCGCATGCCCGCCGAGCATCACGCGACATCGGCGGCCTCGCACGCGCCCCCGGTATCAGTGCCGGAAGTGCCGCCGCGATGTGAACACCATGGGCACGCCGGCAGCGTTGGCAGCAGCGATCACCTCGGGATCTCGCTTGGAGCCACCCGGCTGGACGATGGCCGCAATCCCCGCCTTGGCGATCAGTTCGATCGAATCAGGAAACGGAAAGAATGCATCGGACGCCAGCACGCCACCGCGGGCTTTTTCCCCTGCCTTTTCGACCGCGATCCGCACGGCATCGACGCGGCTCGTCTGCCCGATGCCGGCGCCCGCGAGGCTCGTGCCGCGGCAGACGGCGATGGCATTGCTCGTCAGGCGTCGAACGAGCGTGAAGGCGAAGTCGAGATCCTGCATGAGGTTTGGCGGTGGAGCGGTCGTGGTGACAACCCGCCACGTCGCCGGATCATCGCATTCGTCGTCGGGTCGCTGGGCGAGAAGCGCCCCGGCGACGCTTCGCAGTTCGAGGCCTGCCGTCGCCTCCCAGGGATCACCGGCCGGCACCTCGACAAGTCGCACGCTCGCCTTCCACGTGGGGCGGGTCGTGAGCAACTCGACGGCTTCCTTCGAAAAGGCGGGGGCCGCGACCACTTCGACGAACAGCCCCGGCGCGCACAGCACCTCCGCACACGATCGGTCGAACAGCCGATTGACGGCGACGATCGAACCGAACGCGCTGGCGGGATCTGCCGCCATCGCCGCGACAAGCGCCTCGGCGGCGACATCGGAGGATGCGGCGCCGCACGGGTTGGTGTGCTTCACCACCACCGCCGCCGGATCCTGAAGGAGCCCGGCGAGCCGCACCGCGGCATCGAGATCGAGCAGGTTGTTGTAGGAGAGCTCCTTGCCGCAGAGCTGCTTCAGCCCGGCGAGGCCGAGGTGCGTGCCGACGGGGGCATACATGGCCGCCGACTGATGGGGATTCTCGCCGTAGCGGAGGGGAAGCCGACGCTCGAGTTCGAAGGTCACCCGAGCCGGGAGGGGCGGCTCATCCGACGCATCAGCGGCCGACGCGGCCGACGGAGCGGCCTCAGCCACGAGCCCGGCATGCCGAGCCATCCAGCGGGCGATCACGGCGTCGTAGTGCGCCGTGTGCTCAAACGCCGCCGCGGCAAACTGCCTCCGCTCGACGAGCGTCGTTCCGCCCCGCGTCATCGCGGCGATGAGGGCGTCGTATTGGGAAGGGCTCGTCACCACGCTGGTGAAGGCGTGATTCTTCGCGGCCGCCCGCACGAGGCTCGGACCGCCGATGTCGATGAGTTCGATGGCCTGCGCCGGCGTGCAGTCTGGCTTGGCGATCACGCTCTGAAAGTCGTAGAGATTGACGATCACCGCATCGAATCGCTCGATGCCGTGGGCGGCCAGCACCTCGAGGTCATCCGCACGATCGGTACGGGCGAGGATGCCGGCGAAAATGTGGGGATGGAGGGTCTTCACGCGCCCGTCGAGCACCTCGGGAAAGCCCGTGATGGCGGAGACATCGTCAACGGCCACACCGAGACTGGCGAGGGCCGTGGCGGTGCCCCCCGTGCTGGCCACGCGAACTCCCGCGGCGACGAAGGCGGCAGCCAGGCGATCCAGCCCCGACTTGTCGAACACGCTGATCAGAACGCGGCGAATGGGAACGACGTCGACGGTCGGCGTCGCAGGAGCGGTGTGGGTGGTGTGCATGGCCGCATTAGACCAATGCGGAAGACTGAGAAAAGGGACCCGCGCCAGGCTACGGCGCCGCCGGGAGTTCCACCTCGAACACCGCGCCGGGTGGAGGCTGTCGCCCGCGCACCGACACGCGACCCCGCATCTGTCGCACGAGCGACTTCACGAGGAACAGCCCAAGGCCCGTCCCTGGCGTGGAACGCTCCAGCTCGCTCCCGAGCCTCACGAATCGTCGAAACACGAGCGGCCTCATCGCGAGCGGGATGCCCGGACCGTGGTCAGCCACCGTGATTCGAATGCGTCCTGCGGCGGTGCGGCCCACCGTCACCTCCACCTTCGGCGTCGGAAGCGAATACTTCACCGCGTTGTCGAGAAGGTTTCGCAGCACGATCTCCACGTCGGCGGCGCGACCGACGACGGCCGCCTCGGCCGGAATGTCGCCGACCTGGATCGCCTCGATCGGCACGCCATGCCGCTGGGCCACCGCCGCACGGATTCCCGGAATGACGGCATCGAGGCGCGCCACATCCCCGCCATCGCGCGGCTGCCGCTGGAGCGTCTTGGCGGCATCGAGCAGGTGGTCGATCAGCGTGTCGAGACGCTCTACGTCTTGGAGCATGATGCGATGGAAGTCGGCCTGTTGCTCCGCGGGCACGGCCCGCCGGGCGAGGGTCTGGAGTGACAGTTTGAGCGATGCCAGCGGACTCTTGAGCTCATGCGTCACGCTGTCGATGAAGTTGCTCTGTCGTTGCGACAATGCGATGGCCTTGAGCGTCAGGGCCAGGTACACGATCACGCCAGCCAACACCACGACCAGCAGGGCGACGCCCACCGCCAGGATCGCCCAGTAGAAGGGGGCATTCCTCGAGCCAAGCGCGGCAACGATGCTGACGAGCACCCATCCGACCGCCAGTGCGATGATCGAGGCGATCAGCACCACGCCGAGCAGAATGGGCCAGCCGAGCGAGCGTCGTGGTTCCATTCGAGCGGGTTCCGGGAGCGGTCAATCGTCGACTGTCGTATGCTGGGAGCCACACCATCATGCCTGCTCCCGAACGCGATCGCGACCAGCCCTTCACGGCCCCCTGCCCCGACGGCCGGCGAGCCCCTCCCATCCTTGCGGCAGGCGCCACCCGACTGGAGTTTCGCTGGCACGGCGACCGGTGGGGCCATCGGGTCACGGTCGCCGGACGGGTCGTCGCGGAGTCGATCGAAGGCTCCGCGGACGGACCGCGTGCCGAGTGGCCTCCGTCGCCGGCGCTCGTTGAACTCTCCGAACTGCCGCTGAAAGCCGGGTTCGCCTTGCTCGGCGTCGGTCTGGCGGGCCGATCCCATTTTTCCGCGAGCATTTCCCCGCATCCCGACATGGCCGACACGCTTCTCTTCGAGCTGGCGTGCCGCGTGAAAGTCCACCCCGTCTGGCTGGGCTCCACCTACGCCGGGGATGGTGGCGAGGTGCAGATGGCCCCGGACGAAGCGACGGATTCGCTCCCGGCCACCATTTCCTGGACCTACACCATCGGCCCGGCAGGCATTTGCCCGGTCCGGGGCAAGGCGGCACGCTGACGCGGCCCGAGGGCCGCATCTTGCGAGACCCCCGTCAATCGATCACATTCAGTCAACAGTTCCCCCCGAAATCCCAGGCTATCTCCGGTCGACCCATGTTCGACGTCATCGAGCGACTCAAGGACGAATGGACCGACAAGTATGTGGTGATCGACTCACCCGCTCCCGAGCTTGCGCGGTTTGCGCACGCCACCGGGATGGTGAAGACCGTCAACATGAACGGCCGATGCCTGGTTGAGTTCGATCAATACAACAACATCGGCTGGTACGACATCGACCCGTCGTGCCTCAAGATCGTCCCCAAGCCGCTTCCGAAGCCCGCGGAGTCGAAGGAGAAGCCGGCCAAGGCCGCTCCCAAGCCGGTGGCGAAGGAAGCAGCGAAGCCCGCATCGGGCAAGCCCTCCACGGCCGACATTCTCGCCGCCGCTCGCGGCAAGGCGACTGCGGCGAAGCCAGCCGGCGGCGGCAAGCCCTCGACCGCGGAGATTCTCGCCCGTGCCCGTGCCGCCAAGGCGCCCGCTGCGGAACCGGCCCCGGCCGATGCTCCCGAAGCGCCAGCTGCCCCGGCCCCGAAGGCACCCGCCAAAAAAGCGGCCACCAATCTGCCGACGACGACCGCTGAAAAAATTGCCTGGTGTCGCGCCAACGACGCCACGGGGTGACACGCCGGTCGCGAGTCGCAGTATGCCGGGAGGATCCCCGGCACACGGTGGTCGACGGTTCTTCGATTGTCGCGTTCGGGAGGGATACCATGCGTCACCTGCGTTCGATTCTTCTGCTGGTCGTCCTGGCGGGCTCACTCGTCGGCTGCCGTCGCCTTGCCGAGCACCCCCTCGTCGTCGAAGCGACCGAGGAGGCAACGCTCAACGAGCACGTGGCTGAGCGACTCGGCGCTCCGATCGAATGCTCGCGTTCGGTGCGGGGCACGTGCAATGAAACCGACGGCATCGCCTCGCTGCAGTTCGAGGTGAGTGGCCCCAAGGCCAAGGGCGTTATGGTGGTCGAGGGAAAGAAGACCGGAGGCGTGTGGGGCGTGACTTTGCTCGAACTCCGCCCGCACGACGGAGAGAAGGTGTCGCTCACCGCCGACCTTGAAGCCCGCACCGGCACCGACACCCCCAAGTTCGATCCCTCCACGGCGCCAGCCACCACGTCGTCGACCACCCCTCCTCCCGGTGATGTCGAAATCGTGCTCCCACCCGGCCCGCCGGGCCAGTGAACCCAAAAGTCTGACGACTACGGCGACTTTTCCGGCTTGTTTTCAGCCGCTTTTTTGATGTTTGCAAAATGTTTGACTTGCAGGGGCACGCGTCCATAATGTCCGCGTTCCCGTCGCTCGTCGCCCCCGCTACGGCCCCCCTGCCGTCTCGCCCGCGGGGTGTTTGAAAGATGTCCGTGACCCCGCTTCTGCGGCGGGGTCGTGCCTGCATCGCTCGAACATGCGCCACTTCGCGGGACACCGGCATCCAGGGTCAGCGGGCCGTTCCGCCTACCTGATGGATGCCAGATGAACTCGCTTGTAAAGGAGTGGTTTCGCCCCGATGGCCAGGATCCGCAACGTTTTTGAAATCATCGAGTTGTACGGTCACGACGAGAACTTCGAGCCGCAGTGCTCCCCGGAGTTCGTTGCGACCACCGCCCCCGCCGGTTCCAAGCAGAAGATCGACATCCTTGCCGACCGCATCCAGCGCGGCATGCCACTCTGGCACCCTGAAGATTCAACGGAATCGAGCATGCTCGTCGGCGCTGGCGCCGACGACTGACCCCGCATTGGCTGCTCCCGAGTCGAGCAGCCCACGGCTGACGCATCCAGACGACGCCCTGCGAGGCCCCGCTTCGCAGGGCGTTGTCGTTGGATGTGCGGCTGGCAACTGATTCAGCGGCGACCGCGCAGGGCCTGCTCGATGTCACGCTGGGCGGTCTGGGCCTTCAGTTTCTGCCGCTTGTCATGGGCTTTCCGACCTCGACCGATGCCGAGGAGCACCTTGACCCTGCCGTTTTTGAAATACATCTTCAGGGGCACCAGGGTAAGCCCCTTTTCGAAGGCATGACCGGCGAACTTCGCGATCTCCCGGCGATGGAGCAGGAGTTTTCTCGGGCGCTTCGGCTTGTGGTTGAGCTGATTCGCCTTGTCGTATTCCGGAATGTCGCTTCCGAGCAGCCACACCTCGCTCCCCTCAACCCGTCCGTAGGCCTCGTCGAGGCTCATGCGCCCCCCACGGAGGCTTTTGACCTCGCTGCCAACGAGCACGATCCCACACTCGAGCGTGTCGACAATCTCGTAGTCGTGTCGTGCCTTTCTGTTTTCCGCCACGACCCGCTCGGCGGGTTTTTCGTCGCCCCCCTTCTTCGCGGGCTTGGCGGGTTTGGTGGGCTTCGTTGGCTTGGGCGCGGTCATGGAGCCGTCCTGACGGGTGCGGTCGGATTCGTCGAAGACTACACTCTACGGCCTGCGTCGGCTCCGAATCCCTCCCCTCACCCGGCTTCCCATGCCCCTTCGACTCCTCCTTGTCGCATGCCTCGCCATGGCCGCGTCGCGGCCATCATTGGCCCAGGGTTTCCTGCCGGGCGACGCTCGGCCCGAGGGCGACGGGCCGGCCATTCGCGTGGCCGGTGGCTGGATGGTGGCCTACGACGAGACGATCCCCGGAACGGACGTCGTCTTTCGGATGATCCCCGTGCCGGGAGGGACCTTCCGAATGGGAAGTCCCGCCGACGAGGCCGACCGAACCGCCGACGAAGGCCCTCAGGTTGACGTCACGATTGAGCCCTTCTGGATGGGCCGGTGCGAGGTCACCTGGGCGGAGTACAAGCGGTACATGGCCGCCTTCGAACTCTTCAAGGCGATGCGTGCCGCCGGCGTTCGTCCGATCACTCCCGACAACCTCGCCGACGCGGTGACGGCTCCTTCGGCCCTCTACGATCCCACCACCACCTTCGTCAACGGTGAAGACGACTCGTTGCCGGCCGTGACGATGACTCCTTTCGCGGCCCGCCAATACACCAAGTGGCTCAGCGGGCTCACCGGCCGCTTCTATCGGCTGCCTGCCGAGAGTGAGTGGGAGTATGCGTGCCGGGCCGGCACACCGTCGGCCTGGACGATGGGTGACGATCCCGAAGGTCTCGACGAGGTCGCATGGTTTGCCGACAACGCCGACGAGGCTCCCCATCCCGTCGGTGGCAAGGCCCCGAATGCCTGGGGACTGCACGACATGCACGGCAACGTGGCCGAATGGTGTGTCGATGAGCTGACCTCGGGAGGATACGGCCGACAGGCGTCGCTCCCGCAGCCGGTGGCCGTGGCCGACACGATCGCCTGGCCGACGAAGCTCTACCCTCGCGTCCTCCGCGGTGGCGCGTACTACGATGAAGCGTCGGAGTGTCGCAGCGCTGCCCGCCGCGGTTCCCGGGATGCTGGCGGCACCCGCGACGATCCCGACTGGAAGGACGTCGATCCGAATCTGCCGAAGAGCCCGTGGTGGTACACCGAGGAGCCCGCGCTCGGCGTCGGCCTTCGGGTGGTGCGTCCCTTGGTCGAGCCCGACGTCGCGTCCCGCCGCCGGTGGTGGGATGCCGATGTCGAGAGCATTCGGGCCGACACCGACGACCGCGTGCGACAGGGCCGCGGAGCGATCGGCATCGTTGATCCGGACCTGCCCGCCGACCTCAAGGCCAAGGGATTGACCGACTGACGACTTCGATCATCGATTCAAAGGAGAACTTCGTGTCCCTTTCGCGTGCTGCCATCGGCGGATTCGCCCCCCTCTTCGTCATGGCCGTGTCCATGTCGGCCGAATGGCCCGACTGGCGTGGCCCTCTCCAGGATCGTCACGACAACGGTGCTCCGCTCGTCACCTCGTTCGATCCCGAGAAGGGCACCAACATCCTGTGGCGCAACGACGAGGCGGGTGGCATTTCCACCCCCGTGGTCGTGCATGGCCGTCTCTACACGCTCGTCCGCCACAAGCCAGGCACCACGGAGGAGGCCGAGAAGGTGCTCTGCCTCGATGCCACCACGGGAAAGAAACTCTGGGAAAACGTCTTCAATGTGTACCTGTCTGACGTGCCTGCCGAGCGCGTCGGCTGGTCGGCCGTGATCGCCGACCCTGCCTCCAACACCGTCTTCGCCCACGGTGTCTGCGGCGTCTTCACGGCCATCGATGCGACGACCGGTGCCACGAAATGGCAGCGTTCACTCCATGAAGAGTTTGGCTTCCTCTCCACCTATGGCGGCCGCACGAACATTCCGGTGGTGTTCGAGGATCTGGTCATCGCCAGCGCCGTGGTGACGGGATGGGGCGACACGGCCCGACCCGCCCATCGCTTCCTCGGCATGGACAAGGCCACGGGCGAGGTCCGCTGGATGAACGGCACGAAGGAACTGCCGGAAGACACCACCTACAGCACCCCCTCCCTGGCCGTGCTCGGCGGCCAGGCGGCGCTTGTCTTCGGATCGAGCGACGGCAGCGTCTGGAACTTTCAGCCCCGCACCGGCAAGTCGGTGTGGAACTTCAAGCTCTCCCGTCGTGGGCTCAACGTGGCCCCGCTGGTGGACGGCGAGGATGTGTTCATCTCCCAGGCCGAGGAGAATCTCGACAACACGTCGATGGGCTCCGCCACCCGCTTCCGGGGCGTCGGCGAGGGCGACATCACCACGACCCATCTCGTCTGGCAGAAGAAGGGGGTGATGGATGGCCGGTCGATGCCGGTGGTGCTCGGCGACCGCATCTATTTCATCGATGACGGGGCGAAGATCCACATGCTCGACAAGGCGACGGGAGAACCGGTAGGCCGGCCTGTGAAGCTTCTTGGCACGATCGTGCGAGGCAGCCCGTTGGTGGCCGGAGGTCGTCTCTATGTCTGTTCGACGAGCGGCTGGCACGTGCTGGAACCGACCGACAAGGGGCTCTCGTTCGTGAATCGCATGCGGCTCGACGAAGAAGACGAGGTGACCGCGTCGCCGGTGGCCGCCAATGGCCTCCTCTACCTCACCACAGGTGCCCGGCTCTACTGCCTCGGGGAGAAGCCTGCGGGCAGCGGATCGTCGGGCCCCTCCAATCCAGGCCCCGATCTCGTGTCGGCCGCCACCACAGGCCAGCCCGGCCCGCCTGCGTGGGTGCAGGTCGTGCCCGCCGAGATGCAGATTGCCGCGGGCAGCGCCCAGCCGCTGAAGGTGCGGCTGTACGACGCAGCCGGTCGGTTCGTGAAGGAATCACCCGCCGAGTTCTCGGCCACGGCGGGCACGGTCTCCACAGCGGGCGTTTACACGGCTCCGGCATCCGGTCATGCTGCCGCGATCATCACCGCGAAGGTCGGCGATCTCCAGGGCACGGCACGGATCCGGTCGATGCCGCCCCTTCCATGGTCTTTCAACTTCGAAGACATTCCTCTCGCCGCCGACCCCAAAACGGGCGTGGTGAAAGGGGATCCGCCGCTTCCCTGGATCGGCATGCGGTATCGACACGTGGTGCGCGAGGTGGACGGCTCGAAGTGCCTCGTGAAGATCACCACCATCCCGAAGGGCACCCGGAGCCAGGGATGGATCGGCCCGATCGACCTGCACGATTACGCCATCCAGGCCGACTTCCGCGCCCGTGAGACGGGCGTGGAGCAGCCCGGTTCGCCAGCCTCGAACGAGCCAAAGACCGCCGACAGCGACGCCGACGCCTTCGCCAAGAAGTTCGGCAATCCTGCCGCCCTTGAAAAGGCACGCATGCCCGACATGGGGCTGATCGCTCAGCGATACACGCTCGACCTGATGGGGGCGAGTCAACAGCTGCAGGTCCGATCGTGGCCGCCGCAGGTGGCGACGCACTTCTCGAAGACGATACCGTTCGCCTGGGAGGCCGGACGGTGGTACACGCTCCGCTTCGAGGTTCGCACCCACAACGGCGCGGCGGTGCTGCGAGGGAAGGTCTGGCCTCGCGATGAAGCCGAGCCACAATCCTGGACGATCGAAGCGACGCACGAAGCGGGCAACCTGCAGGGCAGCCCCGGCTTCTTCGGCAACTCGAAAGACTCGGAAATCTACATCGACAACGTATCCGTGGAGGCAGTGCCGTGAGCACGTCGTATGCAAGCCTGATCGTCATGGCCGCTGTGGCCGCCGGATCGGCCTTCGCCGCCGAGTGGAACCAGTGGTGCGGCTCACCGAGCCGCAACAACGTGCCCGACGCCACAGGCCTCCCCATCGAATGGGCGCCTGGCGAGTTTGACCCCGACACCGGTGACTGGGATTCATCGTCCTCACAGAACGTCGCCTGGGTCGCGGCTCTCGGCAGCCAGTCGTATGGCAACCCGGTGATCGCTGATGGCAAGGCGTTCGTCGGCACCAACAACGGGAAGGGCTGGTTGAAGCGGTATCCGCCGGCCACCGACCTCGGCTGCCTGCTCGCCTTCAACCTCTCCGACGGCTCGTTCCTCTGGCAGGACTCCAGTGAAAAGCTTCCGACCGGCCGCGTTCACGACTGGCCCCTCCAGGGCATCTGCTGCGCGCCGCTCGTGGAGGGGGACCGGCTGTGGTATGTCACGAGCCGGGGCGAGGTGAAGTGCCTCGACACGGAGGGTTTCCGCGACGGCGAGAACGACGGGCCGTTTGCCGACGAGAAGGTGCAGGCCGACGACGAGGCCGATGTCGTCTGGGTGCTCGACATGATGAAGCAACTCGGTGTTTCGCAGCACAACATGTGTTCCTGCAGCGTCACGGCCGCCGGCGACCTCCTCTTCGTCAACACGAGCAACGGTGTCGACGAAGGCCATCTCAACCTTCCCAATCCCGACGCACCCAGCTTTCTTTGCCTCGACAAGCGGGATGGTCGCGTGCTCTGGGCCGATGGCACTCCTGGCGCCTACGTCCTTCACGGGCAGTGGTCGAGCCCGGCCTACGCCGAACTCGGTGGCGTGCCCCAGGTGCTGTTTGGGGGAGGGGACGGATGGCTTTATGCGTTCGACGCCCGTGGCGAGAATGGCAATGCCAAGCTGCTGTGGAAGTTCGACTGCAACCCCAAGGAGTCGAAATACACGCTCGGCGGCCGCGCCGATCGCAATCACATCATCGGCACGCCGGTGGTGTTCGACGGCCTGGTGTATGTGGCCGTGGGGGAAGACCCCGAGCATGGCGAAGGGGTCGGGCACCTCTGGTGCATCGATCCCACGAAACGTGGCGACGTGTCGAGCGAACTGGCCGTCAGTCTCGCCGACCCCAACACACCGCTGCCTCGGCGCCGGGAACAGGCGGTGATCAAGGAGCAGGGGGAGGTGGCGAGACCAAACCCCAACTCGGCCGCCATCTGGCACTACCCTGGCTTCGACGCCGATGGCGACGGCAAACTGTCGTTCGAAGAGACGATGCATCGCACCTGCGGCACGGTGACGATCAAGGACGGACTGCTCTACGTGGCCGATTTCAGCGGCCTCTTCCACTGCCTCGACGTCGCGACCGGCAAGCCCGTGTGGACGCACGACATGCTGGCCGCGAGCTGGGGCTCCCCCCTCGTCGCCGACGGCAAGGTTTACATCGGCGATGAAGATGGCGACATCACCATCTTCACGCTCGGCCGCGACAAGGACATCGTTGCCGAGATCAACATGGGCAACAGCGTCTACACGTCGCCGGTGGCCGTTGGGGACACCCTCTACATCGCCAACAAGAGCCATCTCTTCGCCATCCGGGAGGGCGCCACGCCGGCGCCGTGAACGCCATGAACCGTGTCGCCCACTGCCTCTCCATTCCCGTCATCGCCATCGCCTTGCTCGTGCCGGCCCTGGCGGCCGAGCCCGCTTCGCCCGGTGATCTCATCCGTCAGGCGAAGCGGATCGCGATCCTCGGCGATTCGATCACCCAGGATGGCCGGTGGGTGGGCGATCTCGCGGCATGGATGGAGGAACAGGGCATCACCGCCGAGGTGATCGACGTCGGGCTGTCGAGCGAAACGGTCTCGGGGCTCACCGAAGAAGGGCACGCCAAAGGAAAATTCCCGCGGCCGTGCGTGTTTGACCGGCTTGATGCAGTGCTGCGGGTGACGAAGCCGGATCTCGTGCTTGCGATGTATGGCATGAACTGTGGCATCTACCAGCCCCTCGATGCCGCCCGGTTTGCCAGCTTCAAGGACGGGATCGACCGGCTTCACGACACGGTGGAGCAGGCCGGGGCACGGATCATCCACCTGACGCCCCCGATCTATGACAAGCAACCAGACAACCAGGGCCCGGCGGGCGAGGCCGATTACGACGCCGTCCTCACGGCCTATTCCGACTGGCTGTTGACCAGGCGGGCCGACGGCTGGTCGGTGATCGACGTGCATGGCCCCATGAGGGCGGCCCTGGAGCGGAAGCGCAGCGTCGATCCACACGCCACGTTCACCCCCGACTGCATCCACCCAAACGACGATGGCCATTGGGCGATCTGCCGCGCCGTGATCGCCGGCTTCGGGGATACGAAGGCCGCTGATGATCCCAACCTGCCCACCACGCTGGCGCCGTTCCTGCCAGAGGCCTTCTCCCGCATGAAAGTCCTTCGCGATGCCTATCGTGAAGCTGCCGGCCATGCCCGCCCTGGCACCCCCAAGGGCCGGTCGATCAGTGAGGCTGAGAACGAGGCCCGTAGGCTCACCGAGTCGCTCCGCACGCGACGTCTTCAGCTCCGAGGCACCACGCATCCCAGCGGGGAGTGGCGCATGGCGATTGAGTGGCCCCGCCCGAAGGTGATCGATCCAGGCCCGGCCCCGGAGCATCCCGCCCCGATTCCATCCGACGCCGTCGTGCTCTTCGACGGCACGACCATGTCGGCCTGGGACAACGGCGAGAACTGGCCCGTCGCCAACGGCGTGGTGACGATCGGCAAGGGCCAGATCGTGTCGAAGGACGCCTTCGGCGACTGCCAGGTTCATGTCGAGTTTCGCACACCATCGCCCGCGTCCGGCAAGGGCCAGGGGCGCGGCAACTCGGGGATCTTTCTGATGGGTCGCTACGAGATACAGGTGCTCGACTCGTATGAAGACGGCACCGATGGCCCGCTCACGTATCCCGACGGACAATGCGGGGCGGTCTACAAGCAGCAGCCTCCCGCAGTGAACGCCTGCCGCAAGCCGGGTGACTGGCAGACCTACGACATCCTGTTCACCCGGCCTCGGTTCACCGACGGCCGACTCGACGCCCCGGGCCGCGTGAGCGTGGTCCACAACGGCGTCGCAATCCACTCCGACACCGTGATCCTCGGCGACACCTTCTGGCATCAGCCTCCGGCCTACGAGCCGCACGCCGATGCCCTGCCGCTGGCGATCCAGGATCACGGCAATCCGGTGCAGTTTCGTTCGATCTGGGTGCGGCCCTTCGCGCCGGTGACGCCGCGACCGATCGCCCGATGACCTGACGATCGGTCGCGAGGCACCAGCGGCTATCGCTGCAGGAACGCCGCTTCGAGAATCGCACTGGCGGCGATCGATGCCAGCGTCGGTTCGCTCGCGGCGTCGGCGGTGGTGTCGACGGCCGGATCGCGCTTCCGCCATCCAGCGGCCAGCCACCCGTCGTGACGGGCATCGAGCTGCTCGATCGGCAGAGGACCAGCCTTCTCGAGCTCGCCAGGAAGTTTCAGCGGCTCGACATCGACGACGTCCTTGAAGACCTTGTTGAACCGCTTCTGGAGGATGCGACGCAGCGAGGTCTGCGACATCGACAGCTTTTCGCCGCCCCCCGGAACGAATCCTGGCGGATAGATCTGCACGTCTCCATCACGAACGAGACGGATCCCGGGGGTGCCGGGCTCGATGCGGTAGGTCGCCCAGATGTTCATCCCATCGAACTCACGGTCGCCCGACGTGTAGTGGGTGCCTCGCACGGTCAGCTTCACGCGACCGTCGTCAACGTCGAGCTCGACCGGACGTCGCTTCGCGAAGGTGATCGACCATGGCGGCTGATCGGCGTCGTTCTCGAGTTCGGCCGGCACCTTCATGTTGTTTTTCTTGAGCTGTTCCTCCACGAACTGCTGCGTGATCGTGCGTCCGCCAAGCGTGATCTCGGCGGAGTTGTTGACCATCGACTCGTGCACCCGGGCCGACAGCACCGCGTCGGGATCGACGACGGGAGGATCGGTGAAGGCCGCGATCTGGTCGGCGAGCGACTTGCGGGCGGTGACGTGCAGTCGTGAATCGGTGGTGCCGATCCGCATCAGTTCCGGATACCACCCCCGTTCGATCAGCGGCTTGCGGAACCTGGTCTGATAATCGCGGGAGGCCTTGGCAATCGGGCCTGCCGTCTGGCTCTCGAACTGCTCGCGCACCTTCGCCCGCGCCCGCGTTTCGGCGATCGCTTCGGCCTTGGGCTTCATCTGCGAGACCTTCTTGCTGGCCATGCGACGAATGAACTGCTTGGCAAACTTGCTCTTCACGCCGATGCCGGTCGTCTGGGTGTCGGTCGAGGCGCTGGCCTCCACCGGCTGGGCGACGATTCGCTGATCATCGATCGTGATCCGCTTGCGGGCATCGACCTTCGTCGTGCCGAGGGTGCAGACGGTGACCGGCCCCTTGCCTCCCATTGTCTCGGAAATGTTGGTGGCATCGAGTGACAGGTCGACCACGGCGCGGTCGGACGATGGAACGAAATCGAGCCAGACGAGCCCCGACGTGTGGCCGGTGCCCCGCACCCGTGTGCCGAGGACAACGTCGTTGATCGTGGTCGCCTCGTCGATGGCACGGTTCACGCCACTGGCCAAAAGAGTCTCGTCGACCTCGAGAAACAGGTTTGGCCGGCTCACGGCGTCACGCACCTGCGACACCGTCGCCGGTGCCTGGCCCGAGTCGGCGAGTCGGGCGAGCAACGGACCGACCGGATCAAGCGATTCGGGAGTGCCGCTGGCCGCACCGGCTGCAACGGCCGCCGAGAGCTTCTCGAGACGCTGCTGGTAGAGCTCGGCTGCCTGCGGGCTGGTGGCTGATTCAGCCACCTCGAGGTAGCTGGCAACGGCGCGCCGCACGGCGGCAAACTGCGGCATTTCGAGGCCGTTCTCACCGGCATCGAGTTTCTCGAAGAGCCGTCGAAGGGTTGCCGTGTCGGCGTTGCCACCGCTGGCTGCCTGATGCGTGAGGGCCTTCCAGTCGAGGTAGTTCCGCCAATCGGCGCCGCTGGCACTCCGGGAAAGGAGCCGATCGAGCGGACCCATCGCCTCGCGTACCTTCGCCGCCGCGGCGCTCACCTGCGATTCCGCCACGGGCCGGAAGGCCTCCCCCTCGCCAAGTGGCTTGGCAGCGAGGCTTGCCAGATCGGCGGCAGGCAGACGTCCGGCGGCAAGCACGACGACGCTGGCCAGAAACAGGGAAACCGGAAAGGTGCGCGGCATCATGCGGCAAGGATCCTCGAGGGCAAGGGGTGGCCGCCACAGGGCGGCCCGGTGCGACGGAGTCTATCCCGAGCCGTGCCACCACCTCCATGCCAAACCCCGCCAAACCACTTTGCCTGAAAAAGAGGCTCTTTCACACGGTTTCGCCGTTCATGGTTGCCGAAATCCGCGCCCCCGTGCTTGAATCCTGGTCCCCCCTGCGGCCACCCGTCCCACCCCGGCCGCCTTCGCCCCCCCTGCTTGTGAGGTGTTCCATGTGCCATTGGGCGCTCCATCGCGGCCTCGTTCCCGCTGCCCTGTGCCTCCTGACCGGTGTGGTCATGGCTGCATCTTCACGCGAATCGATGCGGACGGCTGCCACACTGCCCCGCATCGACGACTACGCCGCTGCCTGCGCCGCCGCCGAGCATGCCGGAGCGATGCTTCTCGTATCGATCGAACCGATGGCCGACGACACCTCCGACCTCGTCGGCAGCCGCTTGGCACGCGCCGACGTGCAGGAGCAGTTTGCCTCATCCGGCAGCCCCTGGGTGGTGTGCCGCCTCGGGATCGACGACGCCGCAGCCCTCGTGAACGATCCGTCCCTGCGGGAGATGCGGCACGGCCCCGGCGTCTTCGTGGTGGACTACGCCCACGCAGCCTGGAAGGGCCGAATCGTGTCGGTGCTGCCCCGAACGGCGGGCACCTATTACCGCTTCGAACCCCATCATCTGGACGAACTGGCCGCGCTGCCCGAAGGCTCCCTCACCCAACGATCGATGGTCCTGGCGGTGCGGCTTCACAACGAACATCCCCGGAGCACCGAGGGGTTCTGCGATCCGCTGCTCGGCGCGGAGGCGGAATCACACTCGGCCCACCAGGCCCGCATTCAGAAGCAGGGCCATCATGACTGGGCAATCCGTTCGCAGCGGCTTGGCGGACCCGCAGCAGAGGTGTGCGCGGAGAGTTGGGAGCACCAGGATCTCCTCGATTCGTGCGTCGACTGCGTGCACAGTTGGCGGCATTCTCCCGGCCACTGGCAGGCCGTGGGATCATCCCATGCCGCCTACGGCTACGACATCCGCCGCGGAGGCAACGGCGTGTGGTATGCCACGGGCATCTTCCGCGACTGACGCCTCCACGACTCAGCGGCTCGGCGGCTCCCTGACGGCATCGTCGATCGCGGTCGAGACGGGAAGCACGAAGATCTTGCCGTCGCCCATCCTGCCCGTCCGCGCGGCGGAGGCGATCCTCGCCACGACGTCGTCGACCGACTGGTCGTCGATCCACAACTGGATCTCCACCTTCGGCAGGAAGGCGAGCGCGTAGTCGCTCTCGCCGTAGGCGTCGAGATAGCTCTTCTGACGACCGAAGCCCTTCACTTCCCGCACGGTGCAGGCCTCGATCGACATGCCGGCAATCGCCTCGAGCACCCGCTCGGCCAGAAACGGCTTCACGATCGCGATGACTTCCTTCACGGTACGCAGGCTCCGTCGGCACCAGGATGAACGAGCCGCGTCGTGACGGTCGCCCATTCCCGAGAACATGCTCCCCGAGAACCGCTCCACGCGACACCAGGCTTCGCCGACGACGACCGCTCAGCTGAAGAAGTTTTCGCCGTAGAGGTTCATCGGGGGCTGCGTGGTCACGGTGATGTCACCAGTGACACGGGTCTGGCAGGCCAGTCGCATCTGCGATTCGTTGCCGATGTAGGCGAGCGAAACGGCCAGCCGGGCGGATTCCATGATCCCCTTCCGGCTGCAGTTCTCCATGCCCTTCGTGACGAGCACGCGGCAGGCACCGCACTGGCCGAAGCCATGGCAGTTGGCCACTTTGTGGATACCGGGATACAGCGACACCCCGGCCCGAATCGCTTCCTTCCGGAGATTCGCTCCGGCCGGAACCTGGATTTCCTTCTTTTCGTTCGTGAACGTGATGGTGGGCATGGGAAACTCTCGATGGCCTGCGGGGATTTCGCCGATACTGTAGCCATCCTTCCCACAACCTCCAAACCAGGATCGGCAATCAGGGCACAGCCATGGCGGAACTGACCAAGTACCAGCAGTCGATCGTCAAGAACTACTATGCCAATCTCGACACCGCCCTCCTGCAGCGTCTCGGGGAACAGGTGACCGACCTGTACCTGGCGGAAGGCAAGAAACGGGACAAACTTTGGACGAGCATCGCCACCTCCCTGTCCAAACTTGGCGTGGCGGCCTCACGGATCGATCACCTCCGGGAGTCGGATGACGCCCGAAAGCTTGCCGCCCTCCTGCAGGAACTCCTCGCGAAGGATTGACTGCCCGGGATTGGCGGCCGCGGATTGACCCGACTGGCGTGCTGCACCATTCTGTGAGGCTTCTCGCCCTGCAGGATCGATGCCATGACCGCCCCAGACACCCCGACCGACTCCGACCATGCCGCTGCCGCGGAGGCTCTCCGCTGGAAGAAGTTCCCGGTGCTCGACGACGGCTTCGTGGCGCTGGTCGATGTGATGGGCAACGACGGGTCGGTGGTGCAGGCCGCGCGGGTGAGCTATGGCGAAGGCACCCGAAAGGTGAGCGACGATCGACAGCTCATCCGCTACCTGATGCGGCATGCCCACACGACGCCATTCGAGATGGCGGAACTCAAGTTTGTCGTCAGGGTTCCGATGGACTGCTGGCGTCAGTGGATCCGTCATCGCACGGCCAGCGTCAATGAATACTCGACCCGCTATTCGCTGGCGATCGACTCCATGCAGGCCACCTCCACCGGCGAATGGCGAAGCCAGGCCACCTCGAACCGCCAGGGATCGGGTGGCCTGATGTCGTCGGAGGCCGGCTCCCAGCTCACGCAGTCTGAACATGAGCTGCAGGAGATGTCGCGACGGATCTACGAGGAGCGTCTCGGGGCGGGCGTCGCCCGCGAGCAGGCCCGCAAAGACCTTCCCCTCTCGACCTACACCGAGGCCTACTGGAAGATCAACCTCCACAATCTGCTCCACTTTCTCGCCCTGCGAATGGATTCGCACGCGCAGCTCGAGATCCGCCGCTACGCCGAAACCATCGGACACCAGATCGTGGCACCTCTCTTCCCGCTCGTGTGGGAGGCATTTCTCGACTACCGCGTCGAGTCGATGCGTCTGACGCGGCTCGACCGGGAGGTGATCGGACGGCTCGTCACCCAAACCGGAGGCCGCCTGCCTGCGTCGGAAGAGGCTTTCCTGGCCGCTCAGGACGGCTCATGGGCCAGCATCGCCCGATGCCGTGAACGGGACGAATGTCTCGAGAAGCTCGTGTCGCTCGGCCTTGTCGCCCGCCCTGCATGACCCTCCCGAAAGGAACCCTGGATGTCCTCGCCTGCTGAAGAAGTTCTCGCCGCCACCCGTCGGCTCCTCGACGCTGTCGCCGCGGCCGACTGGAAGACCTATCAAACCCTCGTCGCCGACGACATCACCTGTTTCGAGCCCGAGGCGAAGGGCCAGCTCGTCGAAGGCCTTCCCTTTCACAAGTTCTATTTCGATCTTGCGGGTGAACGGGCGAAGGCCTCGCCGCATGTCACGACCACGCTCGCATCGCCCGTCGTAAAGATGCTCGGCGACGACGTAGCCGTCGTGGCATACGTGCGGCTCGTCCAGAAGCTCGATGCGTCCGGCAGCCCCATCGTGTCGTGCGGGGAGGAAACCCGCGTGTGGGTGCGGACTCGCGACGGCTGGAAGCACGTGCACTTCCACCGCAGCGTGCCCGGCTGATTCCAGACGGCAGCATGCCGCTTCACGTGACCAGGCTTCGTCGCGCTACGGCGTGAAGCCCGCATACCGCGCCTCGAGCGCCGGGCACCGGGCCAGTTCCCGTCGCACATGACGGTCGAGGCCCGGTTCGAGCGCAATGGCGGCGTATCCCTCGCCCACGGCGCCGTGCCGCATGAATCGGAAGCTGCCCCCTCCATACCGGCGGCCCTTCGAGCACTCACTCGCCTGCATCGACTGAAAGGACGACGCGTTCACCGCCTCCGTAACCTGCCGATCGGTCGCCGCCACCCCGAGAAACTCGGCAAGCCGCCGGACTTCCGGCTGCGGCACGGCATGGAGGTCTTCGTAGGCAATCACCAGAAGGTCGTGACAGCGGCCGAGGTAGGAGGCGGCATGACGCACCACGGCCGCCGCACCGTGCCGACCATCGGTGACGACGTCGCGGAGCGTCACCGTCCGGCCGTGTTCTCCCGTGAGGTAGTGGTAGTAGGAGTAGAGCGTGTCCCAGGGATTGCGAAGCACGAGCACCACCCGATCGAATGATCGCTGCCACGGATCGTGTGTCTTCCACACTGGTGGCATCGACGAAAAGTGCCGACGGGCATCGGGGCGTCCGATCTCGGGAACGATGTCGTGGATGCTGTGGAAATCGACCGCTTCGATTTCCGGCGCCACCTGATTGAACAGGTTGGCGATCAGGAACCTCACCCAGGTGCTTCCCGCTTTCGGAAACGACGCCACGACGATCCCTGGGATGGCGTTCACCGAGGGAGGCCTCCGTACGGGAAGACGACCGCTTCTACCTCACCTCCGGGCTCGGCTCGCTGCCCGGCCTCGATCACCACGAGCCCGTCCGCGATGGCGAGACTGGCGAGGTCTGAGGAACCTGTCCATGGCAGCGGTTCGATCCCCCGGGATGCCGCATCGCCCACGAGGCGACACGGCAGATAGACCGGTCGGTCGGAAGCCGACCGGGCCGCCCCAGTGAGCACGCCACGAACTCTGGGAAGATGCCACTGCTTGGCCGGGCGACCGGCCAGAATCGCCAGGGCAGGCCGCACGAAAAGTTCGAAGCAGACGAGGCTGCTGGCTGGGTTGCCTGGCAGTCCAAAGACGAGCGTTCGAGGGGCTGCGTCGCCTCGGTCGAACTGGCCGAACCACACGGGCTTGCCCGGTTTGAGTCGCACCTTGTGAAACACCTGCTCGACGCCGCAGGCTGAGAAGATCGATGGCACGAGGTCGAGATCCCCTGCCGATACGCCCCCCGAGAGCACGAGCACGTCGGCGGCAAGTCCCTGGGCGACCGCGGCGCGGATCGCTTCCGCCCGATCCACGGCGATGCCGAGCGGAATCGGCTCGGCCCCAAGCCGCTCCACCGCCGAGGCGATCATCGGACCATTCGAGTTTCGCGTGCGGCCATGGGCTGGAATCGCCTCCACGGGCACCAGTTCGCTGCCGGTTGAGAGAATCGCCACCCGCGGTGTGGCCGACACCCGCACGTGCGTCGCCCCGGCTTCCGCCGCCAGACCGATCGCCGCCGGCGTCAGTCGGCAGCCCGCCCGCAGCACGGGCTGCCCGGCCCGAAAGGCGGCACCACGGCGGCCGACATGCTGCCCGGCACGAAACCGCGGCTCGCGAAGCCGCACGCGGGCGCCCGCCCTCGCACCAGCCGTGCCGTCGAGGGCTGACTCGATCGGAATGACCGCGTCGGCGCCAGGAGGCACCGGGGCTCCGGTCATGATTCGGGCGCAGGCTCCCGACGCGACTGTTCGCGCGGTCGTGTCACCCGCCGCGAGATCGAGCACCACGTCGAACTCGATTGCGTCGTCTCCGCGTCCGGCCATGTCGGCCGATCGGATGGCAAACCCATCCATCATCGCCCGATCCCACGGCGGCGAATCAACGTCGGCCAGCACATCCTCGGCAAGCATCGCCCCTGCGGCGGCCGCGAGCCGCTGTCGCCTCGCCGGCAACGGCCTGGCCGTTCGTTCCACCAGCGCGATCGCATCGGCCAGATCGATCATGCCGTCACGGTCGAGGTTCGCAGGAACGCCCTCAGGAGCTCGTAGCCAGCAGGCGTCAGAAAGCTCTCCGGATGAAACTGCACCCCGAAGATGGGAAGGGCGGTGTGGCGGATGGCCATGATTTCCCGCGATCCATCGGGGGCGGCGGCCCAGGCGTCGACCTCAAACTCCTTCGGAAGCGTGGGAGGGTCGATCACGAGGCTGTGGTAGCGGGTTGCCTCGATCGGTGACGGGAGCCCGACGAACAGCCCCTTGCCCGAGTGCTCGATGCGGTCGACCTTGCCGTGCATCAGTTGCTTCGCCCGCACGATGGTTCCGCCAAAGACCTGGCCGATCGACTGATGCCCGAGGCAGACGCCGAGGATCGGCATGCGGCCAGCGAACCGACGCACGACATCGCACGAGATGCCCGCCTCGTCGGGGGTGCACGGCCCCGGCGAAATCACGAGGTGGCTCGGTGCCTTCGCCGCGATCTCGTCGCCGGTGATCTGGTCGTTGCGATGAACCTCGACCGGTATCTGCGGTGCGATCTCGCCAAGTCGCTGGACGAGGTTCCAGGTGAACGAGTCGTAGTTGTCGATGAGCAGAATCATGCGTGTCGGTGGCCCAGGCTATTCCAGAAGCGTTGACGGATGCCCTTCGCGGTCGACAAGGGGCATCACCTGCGGCTTGTAGATTGTGGTGTATGCCTCCGCAAGCCTGTGGGCATCGACCGCCGCCTGATCGACCCAATGCTCCACGAGTGTGAACCGTCGCGGATCCGCCGACGAGTGATAGGCGTCGAAGCGGAGACAGCCGGGCTCCGCACGGCTCTTTCGCATCGCTTCGGTGATGAGGGCACGAAGGTGCGGAACGTCGGCTTCGTTCTTGGCCGTGAGAAGGATGTTCAGGCAGATCATGGTCATTCCCAGGAAGGCGACTGACGAGGGACGGTGGCCGCTGCGGCGGACAGCCTCATACCCGCTCCTCCGTACTGTACCACCACAGCCTGCGGCGGTGGCGCGTGACGACCGCCATCCAGGCCATCCCGCCGGCAGCCACCCACGTCGAAGGCTCGGGCACGACGGCGAAGGCAAGATCGTCCATCGCGAAGTACTGCGGGGTGTTGAGTCCAAAGGCTCCGGTGTCGGATCCGCTGAAGGTGAACTCGATCGAGTCCACGGTGCCGAGTGAGGTCAGGTCGAACCACGACCAGGTCGAAAGAATGCCCGGCGGCGAATCACCCCTGAGGTCAGCCAGATAGAACGTGGCCGAGCCGGTCGTCGTGGCGCCGAGGTGGCCGGTCGCCGTCGTGGCAAACCAGCCGCCCGGCGGCAGCGGGGCCGCGAAGCCGTATGAATCGCCGTTGAGCATCGTCAGGGCGGCATAGGTGGTGTTGGCGATGCGGAAGCCCGACACCGTCGCCGGCCCGGGGAGCGTCACGACCGGATTGGAAAGGTATTCGTAATGCGACACCGCGTAGGTGCTCGATGCGAACCCACCGCCCGGATACGACGCGTATTGGTTGGTAAAGCCCGGGTCGGTCGTGTTGACGACGTTCGAGTAGGAAAAACCCTCCCAGTAGGGATAGACGAAATCGCCGTAGTCGTCGATCGCATACGTGTTTGAAAACGCCGCACCAGCGGAGGTCCACGGCACGGTCACCGACTGCCCCGGCGAGAGTGTTCCAGGATCACCGTTGAAGTATCCCGACGGTGGAACCGTCAGGTCTTCGAATGTGACGACATCGGCCAAGGACGACGAGACGACGAGCGCCGTGACAACGGCGAGAACGATCGACAACAGGCGGGCCATGAAAAAGTGCTCCAGAACATTCGGTTCAGACAAAAGGCGGCTACTCACGACGAACACCAGCGTCCGACGCGACGACAAAATCCCGGCCATCGACAGGCGACGGTCGGGTTCAGCGGTGAGGAGCGGCACCTCCGGGCGAATGGATGGGGAGGCCGTTCATGGCACGGCCCCCTGAGATGATTCGATCTCGCCGCCGGCACGGGTGCACGATGCGGCAAGAACACGGGTGTCGAGTGTTTCGGCGAGAAGCCTGACGGAGCCGTCGCCAAACAACGCCTGGGCGCCGCCCGGATGTCGACTGCGAAGCTCGTCCTCCCACGTGGGCCAGTTCACGGCATAGGCCTGATCGAACAGGTTTCGTCCGTTGATCCACTGGCCGTCGGCCCAGGCTCCCGAGGCGCACTCGCCAACGAGAATCGTGTGCGAGAGACCGTCGGCGATGTCCCGCTCGGCAAACGCCCGATCATGGATCAGCACGCCCTTCTCCGGGGTGTTGGGGGATCGAATCCGCTCCCCGTTCACCCCGCCGTAGTCGCTGCGTCCAAGGCCGCCCACCAGGAGGTCGAAACGGTCGGCCGACGCACAGCGAAACACCGCAAGGGGCGTGGAGGCGGCGGCGGCGTTGGCCATGTCGTCGAACGGTTTGCCGTCGTCGATCTGATCAGCGACGTGCTGATCTTCGAGCCATGGGAGGATTCGACAACTCCACGCAAGGCACCGCTCGGGACCCTTTCGCCCCGGAGCCCTCCACTCTCGGCAGCCGACCGGAAACGTTCGGCGGGCAAGCAGGTGGCCATGGAGGGCGCATCCCACGCTCTTGAGGTTGTTGAGGCAACTGACCCGTCGGGCGGCCTCACGAGCTGCTTGGACGGCAGGGAGCAGGAGCGCGACGAGCGCCGCAACGATCGCGACCACGACGAGCAGCTCGACGAGCGTCATGCCGACACGGGCGTGGAGGTTGGAACGCGTCATGGAATGCCATCGTCATCCACGAGCACATCCTTCGGCCGAGCCCAGAGGGCGCAGGCCAAAGAAGAGACATGCATCGCGCGAAACGCTTCGAGCCCAGAGAGATGCCGAACGGCTGCGCAGGCAACCGTGCCCACCGTTCCGCCCTCGCGGTCGGGTGAACCCATGGCTCTGGTAGGTCTTCTGACTTTCAGGCTCGGCCGGCTGCCCGCCTTCTCGCCCCCACCCGCGTGTGTGACGCGGGCACCGGGCAATGGCCTGAATGCAGCCGACCTCGACGCCTGATCACAGCGGCGGGGCCGTCCCGGAGTTGCACCGGAGTTCCCTGTTTGCCGGCTGCAGGAGCATCTGACAGCCGGCCACCAGAGTCGTGGTGGAGTGTAGGGGTGGGGCAAGGGATGTCAATCAGATCGCGCCCCCCAGCCTCAGGCCGCACGGTTTTCCAGGGTGGGCTCGAGCAGTGGCAAACCTTGTCGATTGCCGGCGACCGTGCCATCACACTGGAACGGTCGCGCAGGACTCCGCCACACGCCTTGCGCAGGCCGGATGCACGGCAAAGTTTTCGCGATGCACAGAGGCAATCTGTGGAAAACAAAAAACTTGGGCGGTGTTCAAGCCGCCGGAGGAAGACCGCCGATAGCCCCCATGTCCCCCGGGGCAATCACTGTGCCCGTCGGGCAACCAGGGGGCGGCAGTAACCTGCGATCCTCGAGTCACGGAATGGCTCGACAGGCCTGCCGCGGAGAGTACGTGGATCACAACCTCGGGGTGACACCGTCGCGAGCGGGACGACCACACCGGTGATCCATAAGCAAAGGAGATGTGGCTCGATGAAGCGAATGATGTATGTCGGTGCGCTGATCCTCGGCGTTGCCGTTTGTAGCCAGTCCTACGGTTTCGAGCTCCTCGATCGGATGCTCGGCCACAAGGGCTGTTGCTCGTGCTGTGAGCCCGGCTGCGATGCCGGCAATGGATGCTGTGAGCCCGGTTGTGATGCCGGCAAGGGCTGCTGCGAGCCGGGCTGCGATGCTGGCAAGGGCTGCTGCGAGCCGGCGTGCGACGCTGGCAACGGCTGCTGCGAGCCGGCGTGCGGAGCTGATTCGTGCTGCGGCACCCGTTGCTGCAAGAAGCACGACCTGTTCGGTGGTCTGAAGGGTCTGTTCGCGAAGTGCAAGCGGAAGCACAGCTGCTGCGACAGCTGCTGTGAGCCCGCCTGTGACGCCGGCAACGGCTGCTGCGAGCCCGCTTGCGACGCCGGCAACGGCTGCTGCGAGCCCGCTTGCGACGCTGGCAACGGCTGCTGCGAACCGGCTTGTGGTGCGGATTCTTGCTGCGGCACCCGCTGCTGCAAGAAGCACTGCCACCCGATTCGTGACCTCCTCGCCTGCCTGAAGGCGAAGCATGCCCGCAAGAGCTGCTGCGGCAGCTGCTGCGGCGAGCCCGACTGCTCGGCCGGCAACGGTTGCTGCGAGCCGGGCTGCGGAGCCGGCAACGGCTGCTGCGAGCCGGCGTGCGGTGCGGTTCCGGCTGCTGAGCCGACCCCCGATGCCTCGGCTGCCAAGGCCCAGGCGATCCGGACGGTTGCCTCGAAGTGAGTTGAGGGCAAATAGGTCGGTCGGAGATCTGTTGCCCGACATCGGCCAGTGAGCTCCGCCCGGGGGAAACCCCGGGCGGAGTTTTTTTATGCGCTTGCGGTGTTGAATCGCCCTGCTTCCGAGGCAGCCCGCCGCAGTCTCCCGAGGGCCGATCGATCACCATCGGCCGCCAGCCTCTCGGCCTCGCTGCCCAGCCGATCGC
The DNA here is from genome assembly GCA_017853835.1 of Pirellulales bacterium. Lineage (GTDB taxonomy): Bacteria > Planctomycetota > Planctomycetia > Pirellulales > UBA1268 > QWPN01. The sequence continues at coordinate 40,358 of JAFMIU010000016.1, forward strand.
CCTCGCCCATCCACGATCCCGCTGACTCGGCGGCGGCGGCAAAGTCTGCGATCAGTGGTTCAACGACTCGCGAGGCTGCGAGGGAATCGACGAGTCCACGGATATCGCGATCAAGCCCGCGACGCACCAGGGCAAAGACCGCCCATCGCAGGGCAAACCCCCAGAGAATCACCCACACGATGGCCTCTTCGAGGAAGCCGATCCCCGACACGGGCCGTCCTTCCCAGAGGTTGCCGTAGAAGAAGTTCCAGCCGGCCCGACCGAGAACGGTGATCACGAGTCCCGAAAACAGCGCCTCGAATGTCCAATGGACGATGGGCTGTCCCACGTGACGTCGTCGCTGCGCCACCAGCTGATCGATGCCGGTCGCCAGCCACCGACCGGCGCGATCGACCACCGTGGCCGTCGCCGCCTCGGCGCGATCGACGGACAGCCGTGATCGCCCCACGAGCGGCTCCGTCATGCCCGCACGAACCGCGAGCCCACTCAGCACGCTCCGGGTCTGCTCGATTTCGCCGCTGGGAAGCCCGAGTTCCTCAACAGCGTGCCATCCGGCTTCGCGGGCTGCCGCCGTCACCGACTGCCCCGCCAAAAGGCGACCCACGAGTCCGCCTGTGGGCCGGATCCGGCTCCAGAGCGACGCCAGCGCCGAGGTCACATGGAGAAAGGCGGCGAACGGACCACCATGCCATCGGGCCACCACGTCGTCACCGATCAGACGCTGCCACGCAGCCCGGTTGCCGTGAAGCGTCTCACGAATCGCCTTCGCGAGAATGCCCTCGAGCCGACGCGTCTCCGACGTGACGCCGACCGAAAGTGCGGCCACGGCGGGCTGAAAGCCGCCGCACGCCTCACGGGCCTGCCGAGTGAACCAGGCAGCCAGATCGACCGCACCGGTGCGGCGCACCCGTCGCGCCGCCCGACCGACGAGTTCGTCGTTGATCGCCGCGACGAGATCCCGAAAGCCGGCGTCTGGCTCGAGCCCCGATGCAGCCCGCTCGGCTGCATCCACGCCATCGACCCGGAAGATGCGCGGCACGTCGAACCCCTGCGACTCCAGTTCCTTTCGCCAATCCGCACGAATGTCCGGATCACGCGAAGCGTGAGTCTGCACGAAGAGAAGCGGACGGCCGGGTGCAAAAGCAGCCACTTCACGAGCCACGATCCACGACCGGTATTTCTGCGCCGTCGAGGCGAGCAGCAGCACGTCGCAGGCGGGAAGCACCGCCTCGAGGAGATCGCGATTCCGATTGCCCCCGCTCGGTCGAGACGTGTCGACGACCGGGTGTCCGGGCAGATCCTGGGTGTCGGGATCCGGACAGTCGACGAGCACGATGGTGGCGACGGCGGGTGAATCGCTTCGCACGAGCCGCGCTCCCATGGCGTCGAGCGGCAGCCACGACACGTCGACGTCGCGTGCCGCCACGACGACCGGGTTGATCGTCGTGGGACGCGCCACGTCGCCCGCAGCCGTCACCTCGCCACCGGCCAACGCATTGACGAGCGTGCTCTTGCCCGTCCCGGTGCCGCCCACGACCCCCACCACGAGCACCCTCGCCAGATCGTGCCGAGCGGCCTCGAGCCTTGGCCGAACACCGTCCCACTCGGCCTGCACGCCGCGGGCCGGCGGCCACGCCGGAGCCGACCGCACCCAGCGGTCGAGATTCTCGACGAGGAGGTCGAACGATGCGGCGTCGAGTTCGTGCGCGAATGTCGGAACAGCGTCGGTGTCGCGATGGGTTGTCATGATCAGGCACTCTCCCGGGAAAGTTCCACCAGCAGCTGCCGTGCCCGGATCATCTCGGGCCGTGACGACGACGACGCCAGGGTCGCGATCTCATCGACACCGCCACCCAACACCACGTCGTGGAGCGTCTCCGCCAGAATCCGTCCGCGGTCGGCGGTCCATCCGGCGAAGAGCCGTTCGATGAGCGGTCGAATGCCCTGCGCGGCGACAGCCACCGCTCCCTCGCCGGCCAGCGGAGCTGCCACGGTCACCCCGAAGTCGAGCACGTGGTGCAGCACGCCGGCCGCGGCCGGCATGGCGGCCGCACCGGCGCTGAACAGCGCCAGCGTCATCACTGGCCGCACCACCGACCCGACCGTGAGTCCGGTAAGCACCGCCTTCACCATGCCGGGATTCGTTTCGGCGAATCGGTCGAGTTCGTTCCGCACGAAGCTCCGGTAGCCGTCCGACACGAGCGGCAACGAGGCGTGCCGGCGTTCGAGATCGGCGTACCACGCAGCCCGGTCGGCGGCCGCCAGACGAGGCCCGAGCTGGGCCGCCAGCCGCGCATCGAGCCGACACGCCCCGTCAAGGCGGTCGATGAAGTCGGCCAAGGCCCGCTTGAGGGCCTCCAGTTCGGCATGGGCGAAATCCTCCTGCCGTTCGGCCGACGAACGAGCCAGCCCGACACGCCGGGCCATCCACGACACCCCCTGGCCGACCGCGCGATAGCCCGCACTCACCATCAGGTCGATCCCCGATCGCCGAGGTTCGAGCCACCGCCAGACCTCGTCCCAGACGAGTTGCCGAGGCGCTGCCGGGAGTTCGACGCGCACCCGTCCCTCGCGTTCGAGCAGGTGCTGGGCGTCGCGCCATCCCGCAGCCGCGCGGTCGATGCCATCGAGCCACGACGAAAGGCCCGTCGCCGGGTCGATCACCACCCGCATCGCCCCTTCCATGGCCCGCCATTTGATGCGGTCGAAGTCGCCGGCCGACAGCCGTTCCGCGAGACCCATGCTGCCACCATCGGGCGTGAGTTCCGGCAGCGGATGGATCACGATCGTGCCCGATTCCGCGGCGGCGAAGTCGTGCGGCACCGCATACACCGCCGCAGGAGCCACCCCCGTCTCGGTCGTGAACGTGCCGAGCCAGCCGGCGATCCGCTCCCGTTGACGAGGCCAATCGACCATGTTGAACACCACCATCACGGTCTTTCCCGCGGTGGCGGCCTGAGCGAAAAAATCCCGCACGGCGGCATCGTTGTATTTCTGCTGCGTGAGCACCGCGACGATCACATCGGCGGCGTGGCGCACGAGCTCCGCACGGTGCCAGTTTTCCCGAAGAGTGCCGTCGATGTCGGGCGTGTCGAGCATCACGAGCCGAGGTGGCTGGGTTCCTCCGGGATCCTCCCGCCACACGAGCACGTCGCCCGCTCCCAGGTCGAGCGCGTCGGCGTCGCTTCGCCACGGCACCGGCTGGAATCCCGGAAACAACTCGGCGAGATCGACCCGTTCCGCTACCCCCCGCGCCAGACTCGCGACCGGATGAACGGTGCGGGCCGCTTCGGGAACGGAACGGCTGATGGCCGCGCCGACGAGGGTGTTGGTGATGAGGCTCTTGCCGGTGTTCGTGCCGCCACAGACCGCGGCCACCAGCAACGGCTCCCGCGACACCTGCGGCCTCAGTTTGCCAAACAGGGCACCATGCCACGGGTGCGGCATCGGATCGGCAGCGCCGAGAGCGGCGGCCACCGGAAGAAGCCGCTCGACCACGTTGCAGAGTTCGGCAACGCCGCCCGACCAGGCGACGAAAGACGGTGCGTCGGCTGGTGTTTGGGAATCCATCGAGGTGCTGCTCGTGTCGAACGTTCATTGCCGCCGCCGGCCCGACGCCCTACACTCGTCGCCAGCCTGGCCCTACCATGCCAGTGTGTCCTGCCGGGGTTTTCCCCGCAAATCAGCCCTCGTTCTCGAACGCCATGCTCGACCGCCGTCCTGTCTTCCCCGGTGTCATCGAGATGAACTATCAGGCGGGCTGGCGGATCGGCTGCAACGTCTACCTCGTCTACGACGATCGCGACTGGGCCCTCGTCGACATTGGATATGAAGAGAGCGTCGATGAGATCATCGAACTGATCCGTCAGATGGACTTCCCCCTGTCGCAGTGCTGTGCCCTGATCGCGACGCATGCCGACGTCGATCACATCCAGGGCATGGCCAAGGCGAAGGCCATCCTCAAGGCCCCGGTGTTGGCCCATCCGAAGGCCGTGCCGTCCCTCGAGAGTGGCGATCGCATCAAGACGTTCGCGGAGATCGACGCCCAAAACGTTCACCTCGACATGCCCAAGGTGAAGGTCGATCGGCCGATCGTCGACGGCGACACGATCCCCATCGGAGGCCGATCGCTCCAGGTGTGGCTCACGCCGGGGCATACCGACAGCCAGCTTTCGTTCCGCATGGGCAACCTGCTGCTGTCGGGCGACAACATCTACCGGGATGGTTCGGTCGGGGCGATCGATGCGCATCATGGCAGCGACATTCCCTCTTTCATCCAGTCGCTCGAGCGGATCGCCGCCAGCGACGTCGAATGGCTGCTTCCAAGCCACGGGCCAATCTTTCGGAAGGATGACCGTCTCCTTGCGGCGACCATCGCCCGACTGAAGGGCTACCTGAAACTCGCCGACTTCGGCACCTGCGCCCCCCACTGGCCCCTGATGGACGAGTGGGATCGCGAACTGGCTGCGGGCCAGTTTCCGGTCGGCCCCTGACCCTGCGGGTTTTTCCGTGAAGAACGGTCGTACGGACGGCCGATACTCCTTACGGACGCTGGATTCTCAGGGGGACAATCCGATGCTTCGTTACCGCGCCGCGGGGGCGTTCGCCGCCTTCGCGCTTGTTGCTTTCGCCGCCACGCATGCGGCCGCCCAGTCACCGGCCGCCGGCACGCAGGCGTTCGGCTACCAGTGGGGTAACACCTACAACACCCACGACTGGAACCGGCTCTACCACTATCCGTATGTGTGGTATCCGCAGAACTTCTACCAAGACGGCTACTACCAGAGCGCCAACGACCTCTACTACCGCTATCCGCAGGAGATGCGGACACCGGTCTACAACCGCGCCTGGCAGAACTACTATCCGAAGTCGCGCCGGTACCATCACGGCCACCACTTCAATCTCGACGTGTTCTGATCACATGGCTGCAGGGGCCATCCACGGCCCCTGCAGGCATGGCCGGGCGTGGCCGCGGCCGTCGGCGTGACCAGCCTGGCGGCGGGTGGCGTCGTTCTCTCTCGCCGCCCTGGCCTCCATCCGGGTAGCCTTCTTCGGCCTCCGGAAGCCGTGCCATGACGAATCGCTCCGTCCCCGACAAGCATCCTCCCTTCGCCGACGACCGCGCCGCGGCCGCCTGGTGGCTCTCCAACGTCTACGCCGGCGACGACGCCGTGCAGCTGACCCCCCGGGCGGTCGTCACCGGCATGCTGATCGGTGGACTGATGTCGGTGTCCAATCTGTATGTCGGCCTGAAAACCGGCTGGGGTCTGGGCGTCACGATCACCGCCTGCATCATCGCCTATGCGGTGTTCAAGTTTCTGGAGCAGGTCGTGCCGGCCTATCGGAAACGCCCCTTCTCGACGCTCGAGAACTACACCATGAGCAGTGCGGCGAGCGCCGCCGGCTACATGTCGAGCGCCGGGCTCGTGTCGGCGATCCCGGCGCTCTACCTCACCACGGGCCGCCTGCTGGAATGGTGGGAGATCGGCCTCTGGCTTGCGGCACTTTCAATGCTTGGCGTGTTCATGGCGATCCCGCTGAAGCGTCAGCTCATCAACATCGATCAGCTTCCCTTCCCGTCCGGCATCGCGACCGCTGAAACCCTCACGAGCATGCATAGCGAGGGGGGCGAGGCCGTCGTGAAGGCGCGTTCGCTGTTTGGTGCGGCGATCCTCGGAGCGGTCGTGGCGGTGGGCCGTGACCTGGTCGGTGGCATCAAGTCGATCAAGGGCTGGGCGATTCCCAGCGAACTCCCGTTCGGCCCCTCGTCGTTCGCCCATGACCTTCTCATCAGATACACGATCGGCATCGAAGGCTCGCTCATCATGATCGCGGCCGGGGCGATCATGGGGCTGCGTGTGGCCGCGTCGATGCTCGTGGGCTCGATCATCTTCTACGGCGTCATCGGACCAATCCTCGTGGAACAGGGCATCGCCCAGCCCGGATACCGTGGCATCGTGTCATGGGTGCTCTGGCCATCCACCGCCATGATGGTGTCGTCGGGCCTGCTGTCCTTCGCGCTGAAATGGAAGACGGTGCTTCGGGCCTTTGGCGGCCTCGGCCGACTCGTGGGAGGGACGGCACGCGGCGACCACGATGACCCGCTCGAGCGGGTCGAGGTGCCTTCGAGCTGGTTCGTGGCCGGCACCCTCGTGGCCGGCACCGCCTGCGTGCTTCTCGGCCACTGGCTGTTTGGCATCACCTGGTGGATGGGAATCTTGGCGGTGCTGGTGACGTTCTTCCTGTCGATCGTGGCGGCGCGAGCCACCGGCGAGACCGACATCACCCCGATCGGCGCGATGGGGAAGATCACGCAGCTGATGTATGGGGTGGTAGCCCCGCAAAACATCACCACCAATCTGATGACCGCCTCGATCACGTCCGGCGCCGCCTCGCACGCGGCTGACCTGCTCACCGATCTCAAGAGCGGATATCTGCTCGGTGGCAATCCTCGCAAGCAGACGATCTCCCAGTTGTTCGGCGTGGTCGCCGGCACGATCGTGTCGGTGCCTGCCTATCTCTTCGTCGTGCAGCGCGACCCCTCGAGGCTCGGCACCGAGGCCCTCCCGGCGCCGTCGGCGAAAGTGTGGGCCGGCGTCGCCGAACTGCTCGCCAAGGGGCTCGATGCCCTGCCGGCCGGCGCCCTGCAGGCGATCGCGGTCGGAGCCGCCATCGGCATCGTGCTCACGCTCCTGGAGGAACTCGGGCCTCCGTCGTGGCGGCCGTGGCTCCCCTCCACCACGGGTCTCGGCATCGCCGGTGTGATTCCGGCCTTCAACTCGATCGCGATGTTCGTCGGGGCGTTGCTCGCATGGCTGGTCGCCCGCGCCCGACCCGCGGTGGCCGAAACCTACACGGTTCCGGTATCGAGCGGGCTGATTGCCGGCGAGAGCCTGATGGGCGTGGCCATCATCCTCGTGCTCGAACTGATGAAACTGGCTGGATAGGCGGCTGGAGCCGTTCCTCACGTGCCCGCAACCACCTTCGGCGAGGATCATGTCCTGTGCCCCTTCTCATTGTCGCGATCCTCCTGCTGACATCATCCGACGCCCTGGCCGAGCCCACCATGCCCCCAACCATTGATGAATGGATCTCCCGCGATGGCCTCCCCTTCACCGACGACGGCATCGATCGGATGATCGCCACGATGCCCGAGGTGGAGCTCCTCGGATTTGGCGAGGCGCTTCACGGCGGCGAGGAGATCCTCCAACGTCGCAATCGTCTTTTTCAGCGGCTCGTGGAACGGCACGGCTTCCGATCCATCGTGATCGAGAGCAGTTTTCCGCAGTCTCGGCATGTCAACGAGCACGTCTGCGGCCGTGGCGACGAGGCGAACCTGGCGGACTGGATCAGCAACGGCATGGGGCTGCTCGAAGCCAACCGTGAACTCATCGAATGGATCCGGCGTCACAACGCAGGCACCGCCGAGCAGGTTCACTTCTATGGTTTCGACATGCCGCTTGGAAAGATGGCCTTTGCGAGTCCGAGGCTGGTGCTCGAGCGGGTGTATGAGCTGGTGCCCGATCGGCGGGCGCGGATCGAACGCCTGATCGGCGACGATGCCGACTGGGAAAACCCGGCGGTGATCGGCGATCCCACGAAGGGCGTGGGGGGCACGCCCAGGGCGAACGACCTGCGGATCGAGGTCGAGGACGTGATCACTGAACTGCGGCGCCGCGGGCCCGAGATCGACCGTGGCCGACTGGACGCCGCCCTGCATGACGCCCAGGTTGCCAGGCAGCTGCTGGGAGCGCACGCCGCCATGGCCCGTACGGCGGGCTATGCCGAAGTGCTCGGTATTCGCGACACGATCATGGCCGACAATCTCGCCTTCATTGCCTCGCTCGAACGCGATCGCGGCAAGGTGCTCGTCTTCGCCCACAACGGCCACCTGAAGCGTGGCCGCATGCACTGGAGGATGGGGGACGTGACGCACACGTGGTGGCCGGCGGGCTCACATGTCTCCCGATGGTTTGGCCGTCGCTACGCCGTGATCGGCACGGGCCTCGGCACCTCGGATGACAATGGCATCGCCCCGCCGGAGGCTGGCTCGCTGGAAGCCAGGTTTTCCGAGACGGTGCTCATCCCTACCTCGTCAGCACCAACCGATCGTGTCGTCGGCCTCACGCCCCGGACCGGCAGCGTCAGAAACCCGACATACTTTCCGTGGACCGGTGACTGCCTGACCGACTACGACTGGCTCGCCTTCGTGACGACGACGACGTACCAACGGGGCGGTCCGCTGCTCCACGCCTGGGATCCGGAAGAATCGCGCGACACGTCGCGGTGACGGCGATCGCCCGCTGGTGCTGACCGGCACGACCTCGCCGCATGACGGCCTGCCGACGGCCATGGCTCGGGGAGAGGCGTATTCAGCACCATCAGGCAGCTGGTTCACGTGGTTTCCACTGCGATGCCTGTCCGTCATTGCGTTGACGACCGATTTGGTGACAATGCGAGAGGTCGTGGGCCGGATCTTCAACGCCACAGGCATCCATTGGCACCTTCTCAACCGGCTCGCATGGCGGCCATCTCGGCTGTCCATTGGGAATATCTCGTTCCCATCGCCACCATTCATGTGCTCGCTGCCCTGGCATTCCTTCCAGGCTTCTTCAGCTGGTCGGGCGTGACGCTGGCCGTCGTCAGCACCGCCATCTTCGGCACGCTCGGCATCAACCTCTGCTACCACCGACTGCTTGCGCACCGCAGCCTGAAGGTGCCGCGATGGCTCGAGCGATCGTTCGTGACCGTCGCGCTCTGCTCCCTCGAAGACACCCCGAGCCGCTGGGTGGCCAACCATCGTCTCCACCACGCCCACTCCGACGACGAGGCCGATCCGCATTCCCCGCGACACGGCGTCGCCTGGTCACACATGGGCTGGCTTTTCCAAAACGCCCCCGAGCGAAAGAGTTGTGCCTTCTTCGACCGGTATGCCCGCGACATCCTCACCGACCGATACTACCGATTTCTCGAACGGCACCCGACGGCGATCGTGTGGATCTACGCGGCGCAGGGGGCGATTTTTTGGGTCGCCGGGCTGCTCGTGGGCCGACTCGTCGGCGGCGACTGGCAGGTCGGCCGTGCCTATGCCGCACAAAGCCTCGTGTGGGGCGTGTTCGTCCGCACCGTGATGGTGTGGCACATCACCTGGAGCGTGAACTCGCTCACCCACGTCTTCGGCTACCGCACCTACGCCACGAATGAAGACAGCCGTAACAACTGGCTCGTCGCGATCCTGGCGATGGGCGAGGGATGGCACAACAACCACCATCACGATCCCGCCAGCGCATCGGTTCAACATCGATGGTGGGAGATCGACGTCACCTATTATGTTATTCTGCTGCTCGAGCGACTTGGCCTCGCCACCGACGTGATCGCACCACGTCACATACGGCGTTCTGCTCCGCGATAATCACTTCCGCTCGCCGCTGGCATCAACCCATCGGAGACGCCCATGCCTTCGTGCGTTCGTGTCGCCGTCGTCGTCGGCTCCATGGCCGCGGCCCTGTGCCGGGCCGATCCCCCTCCGGCCGCTGGCACCGATGTCTCCTCGGTGACGAGACTCACCCTCGAGCAGGCGATCGAGTCGGCCGGAGATCATGGTGACCTCGACCTGAGCCACCTTCGCGTGCTGTCGCCGGACGTGGCCGATCTGCTGGGCTCCTCCGGCAACACGGTGATGCTCAATGGATTGACGACACTCTCACCCGAGGCGGCCGCGGCGCTCTCGCAGCCCGACACCGTCCTCGAACTCAACGGCCTTGCCGAACTGCCGTGGGACACCGCACGGGCCCTCATCACGCCCACGAGCCCACGATCTCTCTCGCTCGCGGGCCTCACGGGGCTCAACGACGAACTCGCTGAAATCATGGGTCGCTACGAGGGTCACCTCCGCCTCGCGGGGATCGAGACGCTGACCGACCGACAGGCGGAACTGCTCGCCACGAGCCGCGGGTATCTCGGGCTCACCGGCCTGGAGAAACTCTCTGACAATGCCGCGATGGCGCTTGGTCGTCATCAGGGCATGCTCGGGCTCAACAGCGTCGAGTCGCTCTCCCTCGAAGCGGCCCTGGCCTTGTCGCAGCATGCGCAGTTTCTGCGACTGGACGGCCTGACGACCATCTCCGACGACGTGGCATCCGCCTTGGCTCACCACCAGGGCCCGCTCGGCCTTCACGGAATCACCACGCTCTCCGATCGCGCGGCCGAGGCGCTCGCCCGACACGTGGGGAGTCTTTATCTCACCGGCCTCGAAATGCTCTCGGACCGTGCCGCTGCGGCCTTGCAGGCGAATCCGGCCATTCGCCTGCCGGCCCGATTCCGATCGCAGGCGCCGGCGCAGCCCGCAACGCCCGATGACGCGGTGCCGGCCGATCATCAGTCGGAGCGCACCGAGGCCCTCATCGCCGCCGGACGGCCTATCGATGCCGGCAAACTCGAAATCGAGTCGAGGTTTCATTTGGCCCGGCCGATGTGGAGCTACGACGGTCTTGAAACGCTCAACGAGGTCTGGGCCGAGGAGGCGACCGACGATGCCGAGCGGGCGCGGCTCGATTCGATTCGGGAGTTCAGCCCTGCATGGTGGCGGGAAATGGACCTCCGCTACGGACTGCACCGTCCCGTTCCCGAGAGCCACGAGGACTTCACCGTCGCGCTCGGCCTCGTCCGCACCCAGGCTCATGTCGTTGGCGGCAGCTCCCCTGGAATGGTCGCCAACTGCCGAATCTGCCACTCGACGATGCTCTTCACGAAGCCCGACCCCCACGACCCGGAGCCACGGTTTGCCGAGGGCATCCCGAATGTGTTCCTTGATTTCGAGCGATTCCACCAGAACGTGGCGGTGAGTGGCGACACGAGCCCTGGATTCCTGTTTGCCAAGAACCTGCCACGGTTCTTTATCGACTCCGCCGACTTCTTCGGAATCCTCGTGCCGGTCGTCCGTCCTGACGGCATCAAACCGAGCGTCCTGCGATACGACAAGTTTTTCGTGGCCGATCACGGCAGCAACTACACGAAAAAAATCGAGGGACAGGTTCCTTTGATCCCGTTCCTGAAGCCTCAGCCCTGGACCAATTACGCGTACAAAACCGGCGGCACCGACGGCACGGGCGTGTACGTCGACGGTGGCTTCGAGGGCAACGTGGCCGACGTCACCTACGCCATGGCGGTAAGCCGCGACCACCTGGGCAACGACTACGCCAAGGCCCGGGAGGTGTTTCGCGCATGCGTCCCCGCCTACTTCAAGTCGCTTTCCACGCCTCGCTATCCCTTCATCGACGACGTCAGCGAGCAGAACGCCGACAAGGGGCACGTCGTTTTCAAA
>JAFMIU010000079.1 GCA_017853835.1 Pirellulales bacterium
ACCAGCAACCTTCGGTTCCGTAGACCGATGCTCTATCCAATTGAGCTAGGGGTGCCTGCCCAAACCATACCCCACGCCGCCGCAATCACCAAGATTCGAAAAAAAAGACGAAACCCTGGCCAGATCGTGCGGCGAGGAGGAGGGCCCGCTCATGGCGAGTTGGGGGTCGCCTCGACGGGCACCAGAAACCCGTCGGTCCCCACGTCAAATCGATCGGCCAGCACGACGGCAGCAGGTCGGTCCTTGTCAACGCCTTCGCCCGTGGCCGCGATCACGACCGTCGCCGAAGGCCGGTCTTCAAGTCCGGTCGGTGGCATGCCGAGCGCCTCCCGCATCGCGATCGTCGGCCACACGACGGCCCCATTGACGACGCGGCCAGCTGTGTCGGGCCGGTTGAGCGTTTCGTGGTCCCAGGCCACACGCGTTGGCGGTGTGTTCATCGCCACGAGGCCGCCCACCTCGGGAGGCGCATAGGCCACCACGGGCTCGATGCCGTGCCGCTCGCGAAACCGGTCGATCGCTTGGCGGGCCGCCGGAAGGTCGGCCACGCGTCCGATCGGCATCACCACCGCCGCCAGGTGCGCCTCGAGACCAGGCCGCGTGTCCTCGTCGGCGGCCGCAGCCACCTGCTCCACGCGGGCCAGCCAGAGCGTCGACCTCCCCGTGGCCAACGCATCGAGAATCGCTGGGGCGGGCGTCGTCGCCCCGATCACGCTGGCCTGGATGCCGAGCAGTCGACCGCCATGCTGGCCGAGCGAGTCGTGGAGGGGATCGCCGGGAGCCAGTGAGGCCAGAAGCCGGTCGTCGCGGCGCACGAGGCAGCAGCCGTCGAAGGCCTCGGCGGTGGCCGCATGCGGCGAGAGCCTCGCGGCAACCGCACCGGCGGCCACCTCCTGGAGCGCCAGCCGGGCCTCGTTGGGATGGGTGCCAGCCGGCAGCGCAGGGCCAAACGTGACGGTCACGGTGCGCCGCCAGCGCCGCGGCCACTTCGTGAAGTAGCAGCCTTCGGAGAAGGACAACGCGCTCCCCCAGAGCCCGTCGATCGAGGCCGGCACGATCGGAGACTCCACCTTTTCGAGCAGCCACTCGAGCCCGCGCTTGAAGCCGAGGAGTTGGCCGGTGCGGGAGATCCCTCCCTCGCAGAAGATGCCGATTTCATCGCCGTCGCTGAGGCCGCTCTGGATCGTCTTGAGCGCTGCGCCGATCGACTTCGGCCGCGGGTCAAACAGGATGAAACGCCACTGGTCGGCCAGCATCCGGAGGAAACGGCCTCGGATGTTGGGGCCATACACGACCATCCGGACCTGGCGGGGGCTCGCGAGCGGCAGCAGGAAGCCATCGAGCCACGATAAGTGGTTGGCGACGACGACGACCGGACCTTCCTGGGGAAGGTTGTTCGATCCACGAACGCGAAACCGCCATCCGGCATGCACGATCGCCTCGGCGAACAACCGCAGCGTGGCTCGCGGCGCGCACCACACGGCACCCCCGGCCGCGACGAGCGACAGCGCCGCAAAGATGCCAAAGATCGCCCGCGCCGACAGCAGCGGCGCGCCCTCCGGGCCGAGCGGCGCCCGAAGGCCGCCGTAGGCAAGCGACGCGAGAAACATGCCGCCAAACAAAAGGAGATTGGCGGCGGCGAGCACGCTTCCCAGCCGGTGCGGCGGGCTGCGCTCCTGAAGGTAGGTTTCGAGCGGCACATCGAACATGCCCGCCCCGAAGCCGAGCACCGTGAGCCAGATGAGCGGCCCCCAGGCGGTGCCTCCCGCTCCTTCGAGGAAGCGGCCGCCGCTAAGGGCCAGGGCCACGAAGGCGACCGCCATGATCACGCCGCCCAGAGGAACATATCCGAGGTGCGTGCGCGGTTCCGCTCCGGCCGGTCGCGACGCCAGTCGGCCGGTGACGACGCTCCCGAGGCCGATGCCCGCCACGAGCGCCACCAGCAGCGGCACAACCTGCCCCTGGGACGCGGCGCCAGCTTCCGTCGCGAACTGGTCGACGTTGGCCTGCGCGACGGCCCCGATGGCCCAGAAGAAAACGATGCCCGCCGTCGCGGCGGCGAGTTCGGGATGACGGGCGAGCAGGCCGAGATCCGACCAGGTGCGGGCGAGGGCGTTCCATGCCGGCGGCGAGTCGGGCGCCGCGGCCTGCCGACGGGGCAGGACCATTGACGCGATCACACCGGCGATCGAGGTGCCCATGAGCAGGACCGCCGTCGGCATGGCTCGCGTCCATCCCGTCGCTCCGTCGGTGAGCAGCGTGGCATCGGCCACCCAGTTGCCTGCCGCCGTGCCCACGAGCACGGCCACGAGCGACACGAGGGCAAACACGCCATTGGCAGCCGCGAGCCGCGAGGCCGGCACGACTTCCGGAAGCGAGCCCACCACCGCCGGCGTCATGATCGCCGCCTGCACACCGATGGCCATCACCGTGCCCAGCAGCATCCACAACCCGACGGGAAGCCCCAGCCAGCCCGACGCGTCGGTCATGCCGAAGCCGACCACGATCGCCGCGGCGGTCACGATGCCCACTTCGGCGAGCTTGCACCATCGAATGACCGTCGTTTTGGGATGCCGGTCGGCCAGCGAGCCGGCCAGCCATGAGAAGAGCACGTAGGGCAGCGAGAGTCCGACGAGGCCGACCGTCAGCACGAGCGACATCTCGCCCTGGTCGACGAGCCGCTTGCCGAGGCCGATGGCCAGCCACTTCAACGCGTGGTCGTTGACGAGCGTCAGGGCCCGCACGCCAAGGAGGGGCGCCAAGCCCCCCGGACCTCCCGGGTCGGGTGCGGATCGAACGCGTGATGGGTTGGACGTGGCCACTGGAAGTGTCTTTCGAAGCCGCGAGGGGAGCGATGCGTGACGTCGCCAGCCGTGGCGGTCGGGGGATCGTGGGGCCTCGGAGGTCGCCGAGGGCCCGGCGTTCAAGCGGGAAAATGGCAGAGTTTGAGGGCAGTTTGCAAGGGCAACCTGAGCGAACGTATCCTTCTTGAACGGCGTATCAATCAGGGCTCCCGCGCGATCCTTGGTCGCGGCCCCGTCGATTCGACACGCCTCCTGAAAGGAACCCATGAACGCCTCGTCGCGAACCCTCGTCCTCTCGATGGCGACCGTCCTCGGAGGCCTTGTGGCCGCCACCTCCGAAGCCCAGGTGGTCTACTACTCGTATCGTCCCGTCGTGGCCGCGCCGGTGGTGGCCAGCTATGCACCGGCCTACGTGGCCAACTACACGCCCGCGGGCAACTACGCGGCGGTCACCGCCTATTCGCCGCCGGTCGTCGCGCCGACGGCGGCCGTTGCCGTCACCTCGAACTACGCGCCGGTCTACACGGCCGGCTACGCCCCCGTGTACACCGCGGGCTATGCGCCCGTCGTTTCCTCGCCAGTGGCCGTCACCGCGGGCTACGCCCCCGCTGCCGTCGCACCCGTCACCGCCTACTACGCGCCGGCCGTCGTGGCGGCTCCGGCGGTGGTGTACCGTCGCGGCCTGTTCGGCGGTCTCCGGCCGGTCTCCACGGCCTACTACATTCCCTACTGATTCGTCGCGGGGCGGAGGGATCGGCGGCTCAATGGTCGATCGATCGGCCATGCACTCGCGGCGATCGGAAGCCGTTCGTGGGACGTCTTAATTCTTGACCCTCCCCCGACGCCCCCTATAGTACGGCGTTCGTGCGACGTGGCAGGGCCCTCCCTCGGGCCGAGCGTTCGCCGACAGGGGTACGGATGTCACGGACGGTCAACATCATCGGAGCCGGGCCTGGCGGTCTCGCCAGCGCGATGCTTCTCGCGAAGGCCGGCCTGCGGGTGAGGGTGCTCGAACGCCTCGATGTTCCCGGCGGCCGCACCAGCACCATCGCCACGCCCGAGGGCTTTCGGTTCGACCTCGGCCCGACGTTCTTCCTCTATCCACGGATCCTCGACGAAATCTTCTCCTCGTGCGGCCGCGATCTCCGCAAGGAGGTCGAGATGGTTCGGCTCGATCCGCAGTATCGTCTCGTGTTCGGGGCGGGCGGCGATCTCTCTTGCACGCCCGACGTGGCGAGGATGGAAGCCGAGGTGGCAAGGCTGTCGCCGGCCGATCGCGGCGCCTTCGGACGGTTCATGGAGAGCACCAGGGCAAAGTTCGAGCGGTTCGCGCCCTTCCTCGAGCAGCCCTTTGAAAGCTGGCTCGACCTTGCGAATCCCGACCTCATCAAGCTGATGCCGATGCTCAAGCCTTGGCGAAGCCTCGACGCCGAACTGGGCACCTTCTTCAGCGACGAACGAATCCGCCTGGCGTTCACGTTTCAGTCGAAGTATCTCGGCATGTCGCCGTTTCGTTGCCCGAGCCTGTTCTCGATCCTGTCCTTTCTCGAATACGAGCATGGCGTCTTCCATCCGATCGGCGGGTGTGGGGCGGTGTCGGAGGCGATGGCCCGGATCGCCACCGACATGGGCGTCGAAATCCACTATGGCGAGCCCGTCGAGGGGCTCGAGTTTTCAGGCCGCCGGATCACCGGCGTGCGAACGCCGCGGGCCACGTATGCCGCCGACGCCACGGTCGTGAACGCCGACTTCGCCCGCACCATGACGCGGCTCGTGCCCGATGC
The DNA here is from genome assembly GCA_017853835.1 of Pirellulales bacterium. Lineage (GTDB taxonomy): Bacteria > Planctomycetota > Planctomycetia > Pirellulales > UBA1268 > QWPN01. The sequence goes on from JAFMIU010000079.1 coordinate 4,589, forward strand.
GATCCGTCGCCGTTGGAGCGACAAGAAGATCGCCTCGCGGCGGTTTTCGTGCTCCACGTTCATGCTCTACCTCGGCATCGATGGTCGCTACGACGACGTCGCTCACCACACGATCTATCTCTCCCGCAACTACCGTGACAACCTGGATGCCATCGAGCATCGGCACGAACTCTCACCCGATCCGTCGTTCTACGTTCAGAATGCCTGCGTGACCGACCCGACGCTCGCGCCCGCGGGCATGAGCACGATCTACCTCCTCATTCCGACCACGCATCGGCATCCCAACGTCGACTGGCGGCGTGAAGCGGCCGGCTACCGAGAGGTGGCCCTCGACCAGTTGGAGCGAGTCGGTATCACCGATATCCGCCCCCGGATCCGCTACGAGAAAATGATCACGCCGGACGACTGGCAGGATGACTACGAGATCTATCGCGGTGCCACCTTCAACCTGTCGCACGACCTCGGCCAGATGCTCCACATGCGGCCGCACAACCGCTTCGAGGATGTCGAGGGCATGTACCTTGTCGGAGGTGGCACCCATCCCGGCAGCGGCCTTCCCGTGATCTACTCCTCGGCGCGGATCACGTCGGGCCTGCTGCTCGATGACCTTGGGGTCGACGGCCAGGCCCGGAAGCCGCGTCGTGAGGCCAAGGCGAGTGGCGGCCGGAAGCCGGCGAAGGTCTGAGGGATACCAGGGGAAACGGGAGTGAATCTTTGATGGGACGCATGGGCACGAGTGAACGGGTGGTGGTGGTCGGCGGCGGCCTGGGTGGCCTGGCGGCGGCCTGCACGCTCGCGGCCCGCGGCTATGCGGTCACGCTCTGCGACAAGAACCCGTGGGTCGGCGGCAAGGCGGCGGTGCTCGAAGAGGGCGGATTTCGCTTCGACATGGGGCCGACGATCCTCACCATCCCGAAGGTGCTCAAGCGGATCTACTCGGAGGCAGGCCTCGATCTGTCGAAGTACCTCGACCTCGTGCCGCTCGATCCGCAGTGGCGAAGCTTTTTCGACGACGGCACCACGCTCGACCTGGTGGCTGATGTCGCGGCGATGCGATCCAATCTCGATGCGTTTGCTCCGGGAACGGGCTCCGGCGACGGGTATGCACGGTTCATGGCGCTGTCGCAGCGGCTCCATCGCCTCTCCGACGAGTTTTTCTTCTGGCGAAGTGTCGGCGGCATGGGCGACATGATCGACGTGCGCCGCAGCCTCTCGGTCGGCTTCATCAAGGAACTGCTCGGCATGCGGCCAGGGCACAGCGTGGCGGGCACCGTGCGGTCGTTCGTGCCCGACGAACGTGCCGCCCAGATGCTCGACCACTACACCCAGTATGTCGGAAGCTGTCCGGAGCAGTCGCCGGCCGTGCTCTGCGGCATCGCGCACATGCAGTCGAACGACGGCGTCTGGTATCCCCGAGGGGGGATCGCCGCGGTGCCCCGGGCCCTGGCGGCCCTCGCAAGCGATCTCGGCGTCGATATCCGGCCGAGCACGCCCATCGCACGGATCGTCATCGAGGGAGGGCGGGTGCGGGGCGTCGAGACGGCGGCCGGCGAGACGATCGAGGCCGGGGTCGTCGTGAGCAACTCCGACAGCGTGCGCACCCACCGCGAACTCGTCGATGGTCAGCCGAGCCGGCGGTTCCTTGCCCGACGAAAGTATGAGCCGGCCTGTTCCGGCGTGGTGCTCTATCTCGGTCTCGACAGGCGTTACGAGCATCTCATCCACCACAACTTCGTCTTCTCCCACGACCCGCACGAGGAGTTCGACGCGATCTACCACCGCGGCGAGCCCGCCGCCGATCCCACCTGCTACGTCTGTGCGCCGGCCGTGACCGAGCCGGAGGTGGCGAGGCCGGGCGGGGAATCGCTCTACGTGCTCGTGCACACGCCCTACCTGCGGCCGCACCACGATTGGAAGAAGATGCTGCCAAGCTACCGCAACACGATCATCCGAAAGCTGGAGCAAACGGCCGGCCTCAAAGACCTCGAGAAGCGGATCGTGGTGGAACGGGCGATCACCCCGCAAGACATCAACGACCGCTACCACGTGCTCGATGGGGCGATCTACGGGCTGGCGAGCCACGGGAAGTATCTCGGGGCCTTCAAGCCCGCCAACCGGTCGCCCGACGTCGAGGGGCTCTACCTCTGCGGCGGCTCGGCCCATCCGGGGCCGGGCATGCCGATGGTGCTCATGTCAGGCTGGATCGCGGCCGACAGCGTCGATCAGGACAAGGTCGTGAGCCCCACCGGCCGGGCTGACCGCGTGCCGGTGGCGGTCTGACGCGATGGCCGCAGGCGAGGGCGAACGCCGGGCGTCGCATGCGGCCGAGGGCCTGCCGCCCTTCTCGAAGCCGATCTTCCGCTGGTTCATGTGGTACGTGCGGAAGTATCTCGCAAAAAACTTCCACGCGGTGCGGCTTCTTGCGGGCGAGGATGGCGGCTCTGCACCCGGGATCGCCGGCGAGCCGGTGATCTTCTATGCAAACCATCCCGGCTGGTGGGATCCGCTCGTGTTTCTGCTGATCGGGCAGGAGTGTTATCCCGACCGTCTCGTCTACGGCCCGATCGACGCTGCTGCACTCGGCAAGTATCGCCTCCTCGAACGGATTGGCTTCATCGGGATCGATCCGCACTCCCGGGCCGGCGCCGCGAGGTTTCTGCGCACGGTGCGGGCGGCTGGAACCAGGACCGACGTGATCTATTGGATCACGGCACAGGGGGAGTTCACCGATCCCCGGGCGCGACCGCTGACGCTTCGGCCCGGTGTCGGCCACGCGGCGGCCGCGGCCGAACGCGGGCTGATCGTGCCGGTCGCGGTGGAGTATCCGTTTTGGAACGAACGGTGCCCCGAGGCGTTGGTCGCGTTCGGCACCCCCCGGCGGCTCGGCGGTTCCCCGGCGATGTCCTCCGAGGAGTGGACCACCACCTTGGCGAAGGATCTCGAGGAGGCTCAGGACCGCCTCTCGGCTGCGGCGATGGCGAGGGATCCCTCCCGGTTTCGCCCGCTTCTTCGAGGACGTGTGGGCGTGGGGGGCATCTACGACGTGGGCCGACGGGTGCGGTCGCTGATGCGGGGCGAGCGGTTTGATCCCTCGCACGGCGGCGAGGGCCCGGCACGATGAGTCCGTTCGCGCTCGGAGCCCTTGCGGTGGTGGCGCTTTGCCTGGCGGCGCTGCCGGCGGTGCTCACGCAGGCCAATCTCAGGGCGTTTGCGCCGCCGCCGCCGCCAAAGCAGGGAAGTCCACGGCCGTTGGTGTCGGTGCTGGTGCCGGCCCGCAACGAGGAGCGGGCCATCGGGCGGCTCTGCCGCGACGTGCTGTCGAGCGACGACGTCGATCTCGAACTCGTGATCCTCGATGACGCCAGCGAGGATCGGACCGCCGCGGCGGTCGCCGCGATCGCCGCCGAGGACCCACGAGTTCGGATCGTGCCGGGCAGGCCGCTTCCGCCCGGCTGGTGTGGCAAGCAGCACGCCTGCTGGCAGCTCGCCGAGGCGGCCCGTCACGACACATGGGTGTTTCTCGACGTCGATGTGTCGCCACGGCCGGATGCGATCGCCCGTTCGGTGGCCTTTCTCGAGGATTCAACCGCCGGGCTCGTGAGTGGGTTTCCCAGGCAGGAGACGAGCAGCGTGCTCGACTGGCTGCTCCTTCCACTGATCCACTTCATCCTCCTCGGCTTTCTGCCGATCCAGCGCAGCCGAAGCGATCGTTCGCCGGGGCTTGCGGCCGGCTGCGGGCAGTTGTTTGTGACCCGCCGGCACGACTACGAACGGGCCGGAGGCCACGCGGCGATCCGCGCGTCGCTGCACGACGGCGTGAAACTCCCCCGCGCCTTCCGGCGGGCCGGGCTCGGCACCGACATCTTCGACGCGACGACGATCGCGTCGTGTCGGATGTATGAACGCAGCGCCGACGTCTGGCGGGGGCTTTCCAAGAACGCGACCGAGGGGATCGGCAGTCCCGCGACGATCGTTCCCTTTACGATCCTCCTCGGCGGCGGTCAGATCCTTCCCGTCGTGCTCCTGGGGCAGGGGATCGCCACCGGGTGGCACGGCTGGCCCGTGTGGGGCATCGTCGCGGCGATCGTGGCCGCGGCCCTCGCGTGGCTGCCGCGCGGGATGGAGGCGATCCGATTCCGGCAGGGAATCGCAAGCGCCGCCGCGCACCCGCTGGCGGTCACCGTGTTTCTGGTGATTCAGTGGACGGCACTCGCTCGCAAACTGCTCGGCTGCCGCACGACGTGGCGTGGGCGGTCGCTCGACCCGCAGTGACGGCTATCCTCGTCGAAGCACCCGACGGGCCCGCGTCACCCGCTCGATCGCCTCGGCAACGGTGGGGGCGAGCGCTGTCAGGTGCCCCATCTTGCGTCCCGGCCGCGGCTCACGCTTGCCGTAGAGATGGAGGCTCACGCCGGGCACCGCGAGGGCCGAGGCCCAGTCGGGCTCGCCCTGCGCCCAGCAGTCGCCGAGGAGGTTGGCCATCGCGGCGGGCGATCGCAGCCGCGTCGAGCCGAGCGGCAGCCCGCAGACGGCCCGCACCTGCTGCTCGAACTGCGACGTGTCGCAGGCTTCGATCGTGAGGTGGCCCGAGTTGTGCGTGCGGGGGGCGATCTCGTTGACGAGCACACGGCCTTCCCTCGTGACGAAAAACTCGACGCACGCCACGCCGACGACGCCAAGCGAGGTCAGGATCTTCGTGGCAAGCGCCGCCGCCTCGTCGAGCACGGCCTCGGGCAGGCCGGCCGGAACGCTCGACACGTCGAGGATGTGGTTGGCGTGGGCGTTGCGGGAGGGAGGGAAGGCGAGCGTTGCGCCATCGAGCCCCCGGGCCGCCACGACGGAGATTTCACAGTCGAACTCGATCCATGCTTCGCACACGAGCGTGTTCGGGCCGCCTGGCCCCTCTCCGAGCGAGCGCCAGGCGGCGTCGGCATCGGCGAGGGAGGAGAGTTTTGCCTGTCCTTTGCCGTCGTAGCCGAACGCTGCCGTTTTCACGACGGCAGGCAGCCCGATCACCTTCACCGCCTCCTGCAGCTCGTCACGTGATCGGACCACACGGTAGGCCGCGCACGGGATGCCGTGAGACGTGAGAAACTCCTTCTCGCGGGCGCGATCCTGCGTGGTAAAGAGCACCTCGGGGCACGGCCTCACCGGAACGGCGGCGGTCAGCGCCCTCCCCGCGGAGGCGGGAATGTTTTCAAACTCGAACGTGATCACGTCGCACGCCGTTGCCGCCCGCTCGAGAAAGGCGGAGTCGGCGTAGTCTCCCACGTGGAGATGGTCGCAGTGGATCGCCGCCGGGCAATCGGCGACGTCGGAGATCGCTTCGACCCGATATCCCATGCGGCTGGCCGCCGTGGCAAACATGCTGCCGAGCTGGCCGCCGCCGAGCACCCCGATGACACGTCCGGGGAGGATGGGCGTGGCGTCGGGCATCGTCACGGTGGATCGCTCCGATCGTGGCATCGATCAGGTGGTGGTGTCGCCGTCGGGCCGGTCGGCCAGCACGCGGGCTGTTTGGTTCTCGCGATAGGCCACGAGCTTGTCACGAAGGACGGAGTCGGTGAGTGCGAGGATCGCCACCGCAAGGAGCGCCGCGTTCGCCGCCCCCGCAGGGCCGATCGCCAGCGTGCCCACCGGGATGCCGGCCGGCATCTGAACGATCGAAAGCAGCGAGTCGACGCCGCGAAGCATCGACGATTCGACCGGCACGCCGAGCACCGGAAGGTGGGTCTGTGCGGCGAGCATGCCTGGGAGGTGGGCGGCACCACCGGCACCCGCGATGATCACCTTCAGGCCACGGTCCGCCGCGGCCGTGGCGTAGGCAGCGAGTTTGGCAGGGGTGCGATGGGCGGAGACGATGTCGGCTTCGTAGGGCACGCCAAACTGCTCGAGCAGATCGGCCGCCCTTTGAAGGGTGGGCCAGTCGGAGCGGCTGCCCATCGCGATGCCGACCACGGGCGAAGCGGGGGAGGGGGACGGCATGCGGGATTCCTCGGCGGAAGCGGGATGCCATCTTGTTCTCGCCTATCCCGCGTTGCAAGGTAGTCGTCATGCGCCGCCCACTTCCCGACATCGTTCGTGCCCCATGGCCTGCCGACGCGGCCGAGCCGCCATCGGCGACGTCGGCGGCGATCGACCGCGCGGCGGCGATCATCCGGCGCGGCGGACTCGTGGCGATCCCGACGGAAACGGTCTACGGTCTGGCGGCGAATGCCCGTGACGAGGAGGCCGTGGCGGGGATCTTTCGGGCGAAGGGACGGCCCGCCACCAATCCGCTCATCGTGCACGTGGCCGACGTGGCCATGGCACGATCACTCGCGCGGGAATGGCCCGACGCCGCCGCGACGGTGGCGGCACGGCTCTGGCCCGGGCCGGTGACGGTGGTGGTGCCCCGGAGCGCGGCGATTCCGGACATCGTCACGGCCGGGGGCGACACGGTGGCCCTTCGGTGCCCCGACCACAGGCTCGCGCGACGGCTGATCGAGGTGGCCGACGCGCCCCTGGCGGCGCCCAGTGCGAATCGATCCGAGGCCGTCTCGCCCACCACGGCGCACCACGTGCTCGAGAGTCTTGGCAATCGGATCGACCTCATTCTCGACGGCGGCTCGTGCCTGCGAGGGATCGAATCGACGGTGATCGATTGCACGACAGCGGCTGTTCGGATTCTCCGGCCTGGTCCGATGTCGCGGCAGCAGCTCGAAGCGGTGCTTGGAAGCCCGGTGCTCTGGCCAGATGCCGACGCGGACACGACGACGACGGCGCGTTCTCCCGGGCAGCAGCAGCGGCACTATGCTCCACGCACTCCCCTCGAGATCCCCGACGATCCGATCGAACGGGTTTCCACGCTGCTCGCCAAGGGGGAACGCGTGGGCTGGCTGACGTCGCGGGTGGATGATCCCAGGGTGCGTTCGCTGGCCGGCTCTCGAGACGTGCTCGTGGTGCCAATGCCGCACGATCCTGATGGATTTGCCAGCCTGCTCTATGCGACGCTCCATGCCCTCGACCAGCGGCAACTCGACCGGATCGTGATCGATCCCCCACCTGTCACCGAGGAGTGGCGTGCCATCCGCGACCGGCTCGGCCGCGCGGCCGTGTCTCCGCTCGGGGAACGGTGAATCACCCAGCCGCTTTCGTGAGGATCTCGCGAAGGGCGGTCGTGATGTCGGGATAGTCAAACACGAAGCCCGTGTCGAGCGCCACCCTCGGGATCACGCGCTGGGAGGCGAACAGAACCTTCGCGAACTCGCCGAACAACAGCCTGAGACCGAGGTAGGGAGCCGGCATGAATGCGGGGCGATGGAGCGCCCGACCCAGGGCCTTCGTGAACTCGCTGTTGCGGACCGGCTCGGGCGCGACGGCGTTCATCGCACCGCGGATCGACGTCGTTTGGGCCGCATGGAGGTAGAGGCGTGCCAGGTCGGTCACGTGCACCCACGGCATCCATTGCCGTCCGTTGCCGAGCGGGCCGCCGGCGCCAAGTTTGAACGGGGGAAGCATCTTCGCCAGCGCGCCGCCACCGGCGCCGAGCACGATGCCCGTGCGGGCCGTGACGACCCGCACCCCAGCCGCCGTGGCCGCCTCGGCCTCGCGTTCCCAGGCAACACAGACCTCGGCGAGAAAGTCGTCGCCGGGATGCGCTGATTCGGTGAGTTCCTCGTCGCCCCGGCTGCCGTAATACCCGACTGCAGAGGCCGACACGAGCACGCTGGGCTTGGAGTCGGCGCGTTCCATCCCCTGCACGAGATGCCGCGTGCCGAGCACCCGACTGTCGCGAATGCGTTGCTTCTGGGCGGTGGTCCACCGTCCTTCCGCCACGGACTCGCCCGCGAGATGAAACACCGTGTCGATGCCGTCAAAGGCCTCGGCCGGCGGCGGCCCCGCGAGGGGATCCCACGGAAGGATGCTGCCGGCGAGCGAACCGATCGACGCCTTCGCCTTGCCGGGATTGCGAGACAGGACGACCGGCCGGTCGAGCATCCGAAGAAGCCGCGGTCCTACAAATCCGGTGCCGCCGGTGACGAGGGCTTTCATGGGGAGACGCCTTATGCTTACGGGGGCGGAAGGAGGGTGTTGTCTGTACCAAACCGACGGCGAAGTATAGACAGGTGCCTCCCGCCCGGCGCCCTCGCCCCACCTGTACCCTCCCGTGTTGTCGTCCATCCTCCCGCCGCGAGGCAGTCTTCGCCGCGACCTGCTGGCGTCCACGACGGACGCCCTGGCGTTCAGCGTGATGGTGGGGTGTGGCGAAACCTACTTTGCGGCGTTTGCGCTCGCGCTGGGGCTCGGCCCGGTCTCGGCCGGAATCGTGGCGACCGTGCCGATCCTGGTCAGTGCGCTCGTGCAGCTGGCCGCTCCGCTCGCGGTGGCCCGGTTGCGGAGCAACCGACGCTGGGTGGTTGCCTGCACGACGGTGCAGTCGCTCTGTTTCGTGCCGCTCGTGTGGTGGGCGATCCGCGGCCACGCGACGCTCGGCGAGCTTCTCATCGCCGCGGCCGTGTATTGGTCGGCGGGCATGGCGGGTGTGTCGGCGTGGACGACCTGGATGGCGGCGCTCGTGCCCGAGCAGATTCGAACCTCCTACTTCGCCCAGCGGAACCGGCTCAGCCAGTTTGGCGTGTTCATCGGGTTCGTGGTGAGTGGCCTGGTGCTGCAGTGGGGGGAGAGCCGGTCGGCCCTCCTGCCGGCGTTCGCCGTGACATTTCTGATCGCCGGCGCGTCACGGCTGTTTTCCACGGCGTGTCTCATCGCATGCCGAGAACCCGAGGGCCGCAGCGACACATCACCGCCTCAGGCCGGAGGGCTGCGGGAACGCATCGCCGCACCGCTCCGTGTGTTGTCTCGGCGGCCCGCCGGCGCGATCGTCGTGTTCCTCTGCTGGTTCATGTTTGGCACGCAGATCGCCGCGCCCTACTTCACCCCATACATGCTTCGGGAACTCGGCTTCTCCTACCACACGTTCATGCTCGTCTACGGCACGAGCTTTCTCTCGAAGGCGGTATTCCTGCCGACCATCGGTCGCGGAGCGTCTCGCGTGGGGGCGGTGAGAACGCTCTGGCTGGCCAGCCTCGCCATCCTGCCCTTGGCCCTGCTCTGGCTCCCGTCGGCCAACGTCGCCTATCTCTGCGTCGTGCAGGTGCTCGCCGGGGCCTGCTGGGGTTCCTACGAACTGGCCGTCACGCTGATCTTTTTCGAGGCGATCGAGGCGAAGGAACGAACCGCCGTGGTGACCGCCTACAACATCGGCATCGCCATGGCCACGGTCGCCGGTGGCACGTTCGGCGGATTGATCCTGCGATCACTCGGCGAAGACTGGCAGGCCTACGCCACCGTGTTTGTCGTGTCGTGTCTGGCACGACTCACGGCGATCCCCCTGCTGCGATGGACGACCAGCCGGTTTGCGATCAGCCGGACGGCATAGAGGCCTCGTGAGCGAGGCTGTCGAGGAAGGTGCGGGCCTTGCCGTATTCACCGGCCGGATAGTCCGTGACGTGCTGCTTCAGCGCGTCGATGAAATCCGAGACGGCCTTCTGGATCGCCTTGTAGTCGGAATACTGGATGCTCCCGCCGGTGGACGCCCGATGGGCGAACATCGTGTCGAGGGTGTCGCGGTAGGGCTTGAAGACGTCGTCGGTCAGGACGAGGGGATAGCCGATGTGTCCGGTGACGGGATCCAGCTGCGTCGACCCAAGCCTCGGCGGGGCGGCCTTCTTGGCCAACTGTATCGCCTGCTCCTGCGTGATCCGCGGCCCGGCTTCTTCGGCCCGGCGTTCGCGGTTTTCCTTCCGCATGTCGAAATAGGTTTCGGTCCAGAGCATCTTGTTCTGGATGTCGAGTGTTTTCGCCTGCTCCCAGTTCTTCGCCGCCTCGGAGTTTTCGAGGTTTTGGTAGCCCTGGGCCCGCATCTGCTCCGACATGCCGTAGGCGGCAGCCTGGCCTGCCGTCGAGGCGTAGCCACCCCGGTTGAATCCAAGCCCGCCCCATTGGGCCGAGGCCATGGTGACCGACAGGGCAAGGGCCCCGACGAGGAGCAACAGGCGGATGGAGCGGAACGGCATGCGCATCATGACGAACGGGCCTCACGCTGGACGGGAAGGGAACGGCCCACGGGGCCGCGAAAACCGACGATGTCAAAAACCGGCCAGAAGTATACTCTCAGCCTGTCCCGGTGACGATGGAAGTTTGCCGGGAACCAGACACGTTTTGGGAGCACCTGCCAGCAATGATCCGCCTGACAGAAGCATGCACGAAGGCCGCCGCCGTGGCGGTGGTCACCACGACGCTTTTCGTGGGATGCGCCAAGCCCACGACGCCGGGTGCGAAGGCCACCTCGCCGGCCGCGGCTCCCAAGGCAGCCGTGGCACCGGAAGGCACGGCATCCGGCAAGGATGGCGGGATTGCGGTGCTCATCGAAAAGCTGAAGGCGGCCGACGGTGGGACGGATCGCGTAGTCGTGATCGACGAGATCGGCGCGGCGGGGCAAAACGCCCAGCCGGCGCTCGACGCGCTCGTCGCGGCATTGGCCGACGCGGAACCCAACGTGCGGTGGCATGCGGCCCGTGCCATCGGCCTGATCGGTGAAGATGCCATCACGGCCGTGCCGGCGATCGTCACGCTGCTCGATGATGCCGATCCGGTCGTCGTCGCGCAGGCTGCCGCGGCGCTTGGAGCCATTCGTCACGACGATGGTCGCGCCGTGATCCCCGCGAAGGATGCCGAGGTGTATGCCGCCACCCTCGAACCCCTCGCGAAGACGCTCGTGCACGCCGATCCGCGGGCTCGCCGAGCCGCGATCCGCGCCCTGGGCCGGCTGAGTCCCTCGTCGGAGGTGCTCGCCCCGATCGTGGCCAAGCAACTCGCCGACGCCGACCATGCGGTCGTGCTCGCCGCCATGCATTCGCTCGCCGACATCGGAGCCCCGGCCGTGCCCTTTTTGGTGGAAGCCCTCAAGAATCCAAGCTCCCGATACTGGGCCGAGGTGGCGTTGGCCGAGATCGGACCTGCCGCGGCGGCCGCGGTCGAGCCCTTGGCTGCATCGGCGGCCGAAGGGGAGATTCCGGAACGTCTGCAGGCGATTCTGTGCCTCGCTGCGATCGGTGAGCCGGCCGCCTCCGCAGCGTCGGCCGTCACCTCCGTGCTCGATTCCAACGAAGAATCGCTTCGGCTTGCCGCTGCATTTGCGCTCGGACGGATGCGATCTCCAGCCGCCGATGCGAGCCTGAAGAAGTCGGTGGCCGGAAACGATCCCTTCGTGGCAGCCGTGGCTGCGTGGGCTTTGGCCAGGATTCACCCCGACGACAAGGCGCTCGTGGCCGACGCCGTGTCTCGGCTGCGGAAGCAGGTCGCCAGTGACGACCCCGAGGCCCGGGCCGCGGGGGTTGCGGGCCTCACGGAACTCGCCGAGTCGCTCGACGACGCCACTCGAACCGAACTCGCGGATGCCTTCCTGAGCCTCCTGTCCGACCCGCACCGAAAGGTCGAGCAGCGGGCCGGTGCCGGCCTCATTCGTCTCGGTGCGTCGGGCGTGCCCGCGCTTCGGGCGAAGATCACGGATCCGGCGCTTCGGCTCAAGGTGATCGAGGTGCTCGGGGCTCTCGGTACCTCGGCCAAGCCCGCCCTGGCGGATCTCATCGCCGCGGTTGGCGATGCCGATGAAGAGGTTCGCGGTGATGCCGCCGTTGCCATTGCCGCGATCGGAGCGGAAGCTGCCGAAGCAGTTCCCTCGCTTCAGAAGGTTGTGACCGACGCATCGTTGCCGGCGGGGGTTCGCTATGCCGCGGTCTATGCCCTCGGGCGGATCGGTCCCTCGGCCTCGGCGGCCGAGCCGGCGCTGCGGGAACTCGTGGGCTCGGATGACGAGCTCATGGCGACGGTCGCGGTCTGGGCCGCGCTCAAGATCAAGCCCGACGACCAGGAACTTCGTGAACTGGCCGTGCCCCGGCTCCGTCGGGCGCTCCGCGGTGATCGCGAAATGGTGAGGCTCGAGGCAGCCGTAGCGCTTGGCGACATCGGCGCCCCAGCAGCCTCGGCTGTGCCGATCCTCGAGCTTGTCGCCGAGGACGACCCGATGGTCGCGGTTCGGGCCGCTGCCGCCGCCGCCGTGGCGAAGATCAAGGGCTCCTGACACGCGGTCGCCTCATGCCGTGGAAGCCCATCGGCGTGAGCCGTGGGACCGG
>JAFMIU010000159.1 GCA_017853835.1 Pirellulales bacterium
GCTTCCCAAGCTGGATGTCGAGGGTTCGAGTCCCTTCGCCCGCTTTTCGTGCATGCCGAGCCGCGATTGCCGCGGTCGGCTCACGACGCGTCGCCATTGGCCTGGCGAAAGACCCACGGGGGTGTCGGATCGGGCTGAGCCCAGAGCCCGAGTCGCTGCGACTGGGCCTGCGATTGCAGGGCCGTGATCGTGGGATCGTTTGCCGCCTGCGGGGCGACCCATGCGTTTCCGTTCACGACCATCTGTCCGTTGACGTCCATCCCGCCGACGAGCACGTTGCAGACCCAGCGGCCATATTGGTCGCGGCCCTGGTCGACTACCTCGATCGTCTTGCCAAACACCATGGCTGCCAGGGCCTCGCGCGCCGCCCGCCCGTAGTCTTGGCCGAGTTCCGGTGCGTCGATGCCGGCGAGGGCGACCTTCTGCTGCTGGTTCGATTCGTCGAGGCAGGAGAGCGTGTCGCCATCCTGCACGCCGACCACGCGCCAAAGGTGCGTTGCCGATGCGGTCGACGATTGCGGCGACATGCTCACCGGCTGGGCCGGCGTGCCTGAGGCGGTTGACGGCGCGGATGACGGCGCGGCGGCTGTGGCACTCGACGACGCCGCGGTGGACGCGAGCACGGCGGCCGCTGTGGCAGGCGGCACCACCGACACCCAGTCGCCAGCTGCCGAGGGAGGGGCAGCGGCAGCGGCCGTCGAGGTGGCAGGTGATGCGGACCATGCCGTAGGAGGCGCTGCCAGTGATCCCTCGGCCAACGCCTGAGGTGGTGTGGAGGGACTCGGGGAGCCAGCCGGGGGCACGATCGGTGTGCCGGCGAGGGCCTTGCTGTCAGCGGGAAACTGGTAGGGGATGGGCGGATACCGCGTGACGGTGGGAGCGGGAAGTGATCGTGCCACGGGCGGTGCGCCAGAGGTGGCGTAGTTCCATCCCGCCGGTGCGGTGCCCGGTGGCGTGCGGGCGACGCCGGTCGTGGCGCCGGGCACCGCCGGCACGGGCGGGCCAAGTTGGAAGGTGAAGACGTAGGTCGGCGCCACGTACATCGTGACCGGCTTTCCATCGGGGCCGACGCCCTGATAGGCCACGGCCTGCGGCTGCCAGCCGGGAGGAATGGTGCCTCCCTGAACGATCGCCTGAGGCACGGCCGGGGCCTGCCAGACGGGCATTGGCATGGTGCCCGAGGTCGTCGTGTCGGGAGTCACCGCGGGGGTCATGCCGGAGGGTTGCTGGGCGTCGGCATGGGGAATCGGCAGCATCCCGCCGGCGCACGCAGCCACGGCGAACGCCCGTCGCGATCGTTTGCCCCATGGGCCACGCCATCCCGCCATCGGCCGCATGCCTCCCGCTTCCATGAACCTCGCGGCTTGTACCACCACAAGCCCATGCTCTGCGATCGGTATTTCTCATGGCGGTCCATCACCCGACACCCCCCAGGCAACCCGCCTTGCCCGTTTCGCGGAGCCTGGATGAACTAGGGAGGATGAGGTCATGGTTCCACAGGTTCGTGGTCGCGGTGGGCGTCGTTGCGGCGGCGACTCCCGCGTGGTCCGCGGTCGAAACCCGCGTGGAGGTGGGGCCGCTCGTCGACCGAGCCCGACGAGCAGGGCTGCGGGTGATCGAGTCGCGACGACTCGCCCTTGTCACCGACAGGCCAGTGCGAGATGGCGACGGTGTTGAATCGCTTCCCGCGATCTTCGATCAGGCGTTCGATGCCTGGTGCGAGCACTACGCGATCGACGCCGACTCGCTGCCGGAATGGAGGGCGTGTGGGTGCCTCGTCGTGGATCGTGAGCGTTTTCGGGCCGCGGGTCTCTTGCCTGACGCCATTCCCGAGTTCGCCAACGGCTTCTGCGATCGAAACCAGTTCTGGATGCTCGATCAGTCGAATCCGGATTACCGTCGCCACCTTCTGCTGCACGAAGGGGTGCACGCGTTCACGTTCACGGTGCGAGCACTTGCCGCCCCGCCCTGGTACACCGAAGGCATCGCGGAATACCTGGCCACGCACCGGCTCGATGCAACCCCCGATGGGCCCAGGTTTGTGCCGACGCCGGTGCCGGCACGGGCCGGCGACGTGGAACAGCTTGGCCGGATCGAACAGCTGCGCGCCCTGCGACGAGCGGCACACGCACCGTCGCTCGCCGACATCTTCGCTTTGCCGGCACGAGATCATCAGGCGATCACCGACTACGCGGCAAGCTGGGCGGCCGTGGTGTTGCTCGACCAGCATCCAGCGCATGCGACGGCGTTTGCGGCGGCCGAACGTGGGCCTCTCGACGCGGGGCTGACCGCCAGGCTGAGAAGCCAGCCGGGATTTGACGAGCCGAGGGCCAGACGCGACTTCGATGCCCTCACCGACGGGATCGATTATGGCTACGACGTGCATCGTGAGGCGATCGAGTGGTCGCCGGGAAGGCCCCTCACGGCGCCGGCCTCCACGACCGTCGTGGCTGGGCGCGGCTGGCAGAACAGCGGGCTCCAGTTGGTGAAGGGCGAATGCTACATGCTCTCGGCACACGGCCGCTGCCGGCTCGGGGCGATCGCGGGCACGGTCATCGAAACCGAGCCCGACGGCATCTCGCTCGAGTGGTATCGTGGCCGTCCGGTTGGCCGTCTGCTGGCGGCGCAGTGGGTCGAATCGCCGGCAGACGGCGGTCGACCGCGGTTTGTCGTGCTCGCCGAGGGAGCCGAGGGGCGGCTCACGGCCGACGTGAACGGCCCGATCTACCTGCGGGTGAATGAGCCTCCCGGTGAACTGTCTGACGACGAAGGCAGCTTCGAGGTTGAGATCGCGGCCTTGCGATGACGCTGCCACGCCGCCCGATGGCCTTCGTGACACGCGTGATGGCCTTTCTCGATCGTGCCGTCGAGGCCGTCGTTGGCGCACGAAAAAAGCCGCGCTGGCTTGTGGCCAGCGCGGCCTTCATTCGTTGGTGGTCAACCACATCAACCTAGCAACAGGCGAGGCGACGGAGCATGGGTCGTTCGTCCATGAAACGATCCTCGCCAGTGAGTCGCTTGATCAGCCGCTGATGCCGGAAGCGAGCGGCCGACGAGCACGCCGCTTCTGCAGGCTCAGGAGGCTGCCGCCCACGCCGACCCCGGCCAGGATCGCCGTCGAGGGCTCTGGAACCGGAGGAATGGCAAGCGTGGCCGACGCAGAGATCGCACCGATGCTCGGCGGCGTCTGCGTGAAGCTGATCGTCATGCTGGCGGGAGCCGGATTGGGAGTGAGCGACGGGTCAAACGTTCCTGCTGAGTAGTTCCCAAGCACGAGAAAACTGCGTTCACCCGAGGTATTGGTCTGTTCCGTGATGGACGTTGACGCAAACGAGCCGAACGTGCCGTTCCCAAACGAGATGCTGGTGCCCAAGGCAGGGGCGATGCTGACGGGTCCAAGGACCTGTGTGACGAGGCCGGTGAAGTAACCGGTCTGGGAACCGTTCGACACCATGTTTCCGAAGGACAGCAACGTGGCGGTGTTGATGTTGCCCGTGTTGGCGGTGGGAGCGCCCAAGTCGGCGAATCCCTGAGAACCGTTGGAGGGTGACGCCACAAACGTGACCTCGGGGAGATCGCTCACCGACAGAATGTCGGCACGAGCGATGGTGGATGACCCCACCAGCAACGCGACAGCGGAGAGCGCGCAGAACGCGCGGGCAATGGTTGAGCACAACATGGGATTGGATCCTTTTTTCAGCGGACGGCAGGGCACGAACGACCGATACCCGCCGGCCATGGGTTGGAAATGGTTGACGAACTCACAACGAAAACGAACACACAAAAACCAAGTCAGAACGAAACGTCAGAACGAAACGAAGTCAGAACGAAACGAAGGGATCGGGGGCGCATGGCATCT
>JAFMIU010000160.1 GCA_017853835.1 Pirellulales bacterium
GCACAGGAACCGGCGGGATGACGTGATCGACGAGATGGGCGGCGGCCTGCGCCATAGCCTGCGACGCCTGGTCGGTGACCTTCAGGCTACCGGTTTTTTCAGTCGAACATTCCATTAGCGCGCCGACATCCTGGGAGATTCCCTTCGCGTACCACCGCTGGCCAGACCCTAGCCCAGGCGCCGCGCGGCTCACACCCCTGCGATTGGGCCGCGGGCACGCGATCTCAACCGGATGATCCGCTTCGGATGCGTTGCCGGCACATGGACCAGACCATCGGCTAGAGGCAGATGCCGCCGTCGGGGAGCCGCCTGCGGAGAAAGTTCATCCGCAGCGCGATCGGGAGAGTCACACGCCGCCGGACGCCCGGGCCGACAAGGGCACACGTCGACTCACCCACGGGTTCATCCTCCGACACGACCCGCCTCCAGACCGCTGACGACCGGCTCTCGCCGCTGATTCGTCCCAGCCCTCGGCGGATTCGTCCCTCGATTCGCCGGATTCGTCCCTGCCTGTGCCCGATTCGTCCCAAACTGGTTTTTTGGGCATTGACGGCCGCGTGGCGTTCGTAATGATGCCGTTTGCGAAGCCTTAGCGGGTGGTGGCTTTCGTCCCGCGCCCCGCCCCCACGTGATAAGGAATGCCCATGCACCCGCTCTACCGTCTCGCAACCGCTGCTCTGGTCGCTTTGACTCTCTCAACTCTTGCCTTGCCGAATGCCCACGCCGCGGCCATCGCATGGGGCACGCCGCAGACGATCACGGGTGACAGTGACGTCGATACAACAGGATTGCTCGTCTATGCCTACAACGTCGGCTCATCGACAGCCGTCTTGTCGACGGTCACGGTCAACGGAGTCGCGTTTCAGCCCTTTCCCATCACCAACTTTCCGGCGCAGCCATCCTTCACGTTCGGGAGCGTGACGATCTCGGAGTCGCCGGGTTTTTTGTTTGGTTATAACGTAGCAAGTTCATCGGGTGCATACGGGGCGTTGAGCCCCGCGTACCGGGCGTTGCTCGATGGCGGTGGCGGGGCAGGGATTCCCGACACTGTCACCGTCAGTCTTGCCGGACTTTCGTCGGGCCAGCAGTACCTCTTCCAATGGTGGGCGAGCAACGCTGCGAATGATATCAACGTGACCACAGTGACCGGTTCGGCGACAAATGCTGTCACGCTCGATTCCAACGGAACCAACACCGCGGGCGGTC
This sequence comes from Pirellulales bacterium, assembly GCA_017853835.1. GTDB lineage: Bacteria > Planctomycetota > Planctomycetia > Pirellulales > UBA1268 > QWPN01. The sequence goes on from JAFMIU010000160.1 coordinate 1,207, forward strand.
TCGGGCAGTTTGTGACGGGCACCTTCACCGCAGACGGCGTTACACAGGACATCACCCTCACGGGAGCGGGAAACTCGCCGCTCATCAACTCGTTCCAGATTCGAGCCGTCCCCGAGCCCACCACCTATGCATCGCTGCTCGCCGGTCTTGCCTGCGGCGGCGTCTCGATGTGGCAGCGGAAGAAGCGGGCCTGACGCAGCAAACCCCGTCTGATTCCAACGCGAGGGGGGCAGGCGAACCTGGAAGCCCCATGGCGTGCGGCGGAGCCGGGCATCGGTGAACGCGGCTGGGGCGTGCCGGCCCGCCTACTCGAGTTGCCCCACCCAGGCGCGCAGCTCCTCCACGAGCTCAGGTTTCGCCTCGAACTGATTGTGGCGTTGGCCCGGATCCGCGCGGAGATCGTAGAGTTGCTCCGGCTGGGAGTCAGCCTCGTAACCATGCATCTCTCGCCACCAGGCTGGTTCCGAGCGGCTACTGGCCGGACCATCGATCCAAACCCAGTCGCCGCGGCGAACCGCCCGAGCGGCGCCCGCGCTCCTGGTGACCAGCGCATCGCGGCGGCTCTTGCCGCCAAGCAGGAGCGGAAGTGCATCGCAGCTGTCCTCGCCCGCGTCCTGCGGCAACTCGCCCCCGACCAGGGCGGCGCACGTGGCCAGCAGATCGGTGTGGCAAAGCAATTCGGCGCTGGTTTTCCCGGCCGGGATTCGACCGGGCCAGCGAGCCAGAAAGGGCACGCGATGGCCCCCCTCCCACGCGTCGTACTTGCTGCCACGCCACGGGCCCATGCTGGAATGCCCATAGCGGCGCACCCGGTCGTAGGCGCCGACCGGCATCACATTCATGGTTCCTGCGTTGTTGAGCCGCGTAATCTCCGGGCCGTTGTCACTGGTGAAGATCACGAGGGTGTTGCCGGCCACGCCCGCCCGGTCGAGCGCCGCCAGCACCTGCCCCACCGACCAGTCGGTCTGCACGACGAAGTCGCCGTAGTCGCCAGCCTGGCTCCGGCCGCGGAACTCCGCGGTCGGCACGACCGGATGGTGCGGGAACGTCAGCGGGAAATACAGGAAGAACGGACGCCCACGGCCGGCTGATTCCTCCACGGAACGCACCGCGCGGCGCGTGAGTTCCGGCAGGATGGCCGACTGGTTCCAGCCGGCCAGCTTGGGACCAGGCGTCTCGAACTCCGTGCTGGTCGGTAGGTCGGGAAGGCCGAGGGTCCGGTCGTTCTCGATGAAGCAATAGGGGGGGTAATTGGGCACATCGGTTCCGAAGTAGGAGTCGAATCCCCGGGCCGTCGGCCCGCCGCCGATCGGCCGCGCGAAATCGACGTTGCTGCGCAGGTCGGGGCCGGTGCGCGGCGGTTGGCCGTCGCGCGTGGGCCAGTCCCAGCCGAGATGCCACTTCCCGATGCAGGCCGTCGCGTAGCCGTGGCGGCGCAGGAAGCCTGGCACCGTCAGCTGGTCAGCCCCGAAGACCGGCGGTCCCCACGGGGCCACGTTCGTCACTCCGGACATCGCCTTCGCTCCCGTGGCGTCTTCGAGCCTGCAGGGGCGCCACGGGTAAAGCCCGGTCAGCAACCCGAACCGCGAGGGGGTGCAGATCGCGGCCGCGGCATGGGCGTCGGTCAGCCGTATGCCCTCTGCGGCCAGTGCGTCCAAATGAGGAGTGGGAATCTTTGACCGAGGGTTGTAGCAGCCCAGGTCGCCGTAGCCGAGGTCGTCTGCGAGCATGACCACGATGTTCGGCCGGGTGGGCTGCGTTGCGCCAGACTCCGGTGAACCGCAGCAGGCAGCCGCGCCCAGCACCGCCAGGTGGCACAAGGAGCGGCGGATGGAGGACGGGAAACGAAACATGGTGGCAAAGCGTGGAGGCGTGCGTGCAGGAAGGCCGAATGCCGGCCGTGATGCGCCCGAGCGTCTCGAGGGAAGGCGGAATCTCCGGGGATAGGATACTGGAAGAGGATGTGATCCGAGGCTCTCCGTGCGCGGCGTGGCCGCCTGAGCCCCGGTTTGGCACGCCGTGGGCGGGCAGGAGCCGGCTCACTTCGAACCGGAGGCTCGCATTCGGAAGAATGCAGAATGGTTTTGCCCGCGTGAGGTCAGCCCTTGCCATGGATCGGGCTATCCTTCTTCGCAGCCGTTGACGACCGCTGACAGGACACACCGTGATGCCACGTAACGTTCACATGAAAACCAGAATCCTCCTCGCTTGTTTGCTCCTGTCGTTGTTCCACTCCTCGGAGGCAGCCCAGTTTTACCCCAGTGGCAGCACCGATATTGATACGGAACGCAAGGCCGTGGCGTTCAGCTCCACCACGCCCGAGAACCATCGTGAACGCACCCTCCTGCTGTTCATGTGGCTCCACGCGCTCCAGCAGCAGGGAGCGGACACTCGCTCGTTCTTCGAGTTGGAACGGGAGTATTAACGGCTCGAACCGCACGTGAACCGGTTGAAAGCCGGCCAGCCGAGTCCCGCCCTGAAGCAGATGTGCGACTTCGTGGATCGCGCCTACAAGGCCATGGAGCAAATCCAAACGTCGCTGGTGGAGAAAGGGCCGATCTTCAAACCCTTTGAGGGCGACCCCGCCAGCGCGCCAAAGGGCGGCGACATGGAG
>JAFMIU010000017.1 GCA_017853835.1 Pirellulales bacterium
CGTGAAGAACAGACGAGTGGCGGGGCCGGTGACATCCCAGTTGACGTCCGATGCCACGCCGGTCGTGTTGGTCACCGTCAAGCCGGCAACCCCGGCGGTGGTTACCGTGTTGCCTAGGCCGGTAAATCGGCCGGCGTAGGTCATGGCTCCACCATTGATATTGAGCGTGCCGCCGCTCGAGCCAATGGTGATGCCGCGATTGGCGCCCATGGCAAACGAAGTAGATGTTCGCAGCGTGCCACCGTTCAGCGTGAGCTGGTCGGCCGTGAACGCAGCGGGGGTTGCTCCCAACTGCCCATTCGCACTGACCTGCAGTGTGCCGGCGAGCACCGATGTCTTGCCGGCGATCGTGTTGTTGACGCCAAGCACCAAGGTCCCTGGACCATCTTTGACGAAAACAGCACCGTTGTTCGTGACCGCGAGCGCCGCTGAAAGGGTCGCCGTGGCGTTGGTGCCGAGATTGCCGACGGTGATCGTGGCATTTCCCGTCGTTGGCCCCTGCAGGGTGACGCTTGAACCCGTGAGAATCCAACTCGCTGCCGAGGAGGGATTGGCATCGCCAAACACGATCGCCGAAAGCGTGCGGCCACCGTCGAGGGTGACCGTTCGGTTGGCGGTGATGTCGTTGGAAAAGGTCGCCGTGAAGCCCGAGCCAGAGGCCATCACACCGCCGAGCCAGTTGGAGGTGGTGCTCCAGTTCCCATCGGCATCGACGCCCCAACTGCCGCTCACCGCCAAGGCCGACCGGCCCGACAGGGCACACACCACGACCGCCGACAAGCACGCGGCGTGACCGAGTCGAAACAAGGTGCTCGAGGCCGAACGATGACGCATCACGGAAACCCCTTTCCACGCCTCCCGCCGAGGCGGCTCGTCGAAGGGCACGGAGGCCCCTCGGAAAAACCACTCTCCATCCTTAATTATCCGTTGGAAGCCCTCAAAGTGCCACAGGAAACGCATGGCACGCGGAAAACAGCACCGATGACGGCGGATCGACGCAGCGCTGCCGATATGGGGCCCCTCACGAGGAGGGGGTGCGGTGGTGTTGGCCCGGTCCTTCCGCAGCGATTGCGTCGGAGCACGTATTCTGGAACGGCGGAGCAGCCGGCACGAGATTCGAACCGATCACGACGCGGAGCGGAGGGTTATGCGGACTGCCTCAGGCGTGGGTGGCGGGGTTGGTCATGCGGCCGGGATGGAGGCGCTCATGGGCCGGTTGCTCGTCGCGCTGGTGGCGTGTGCGGCGCCAGCCACCCTCGCTGCGGAGGCGTGGAGCGAGTTTCGTGGGCCGAGCGGCGACGGCGTATCTCGTGAGCGAGGGCTCCCCGTCGAGTGGAGCGAGACGGACGGAGTTGCCTGGAAGACGCCGATTGCCGGCAAGGCCTGGTCGAGCCCGGTGATCGCCGACGGCGTCGTGTGGATGACCAATGCCACCGAGGACGGCACGCGACTCTCTGCGGTGGCCGTGGCCGCCGATTCGGGAAGGGTGATCCATGACCTCACGCTTTTTGAGCCGACAGAGCCGGCCTTCTGCCATGACTTCAACAGTCATGCCTCCTGCACCCCGGTGCTCGAGAATCATCGTCTCTACGCCCATTTCGGCAGTGCCGGCACGGCCTGCATCGACACCGACACCGGTGCCGTGCTCTGGAAGCAGGAGGAACTCCGTTGCGACCATCACCGCGGTCCCGGTTCGTCGCCGATCATTCATGGCAACCTTCTGATCGTGCCCTTCGACGGCTTTGACGTGCAGTATGTCGCCGCGATGGAAACGCAGTCTGGGCGTGTGGTGTGGAAGCGCGACCGCGGCATCGATTACGGCTCCGACGACGGTGATGCCAAGAAGGCCTACGGCACCGGAACGGTGATCGAGGCGAACGGCCGCCCCCAGGTGATCATTCCGAGCGCCGGCGCCACGATCGCCTACGCCCCGGCGACCGGCGAGGAGATCTGGCGGGTGAACCACGGCGGCATGAATGCGTCGGCGAGGCCGCTCCATGGCAACGGCCTCGTGTATCTCAACACCGGAGCCGGCGGCATGAAGATGCTCGCCGTCCGTCCCGACGGCACCGGCGATGTGACCGGCTCCGGCGTGGCGTGGACGAGCCCCAAGGGGTCGGGGTGTCGGGCCAGCCAGGTGCTCGTCGGCGACCGCCTCTTCCACATCGGGAATGCCGGCACGGCGACCGTGCTCGATGCCATCACAGGTGAAGCGGTGTGGCAGAAGCGTCTTGGAGGCGAGTTTTCATCGTCGCCCATCCTCGCGGACGGCCGGATCTACTGCCCGAATCAGGAGGGCCAGACGTTCGTCGTGTCGGCAGCAGCGCCCTACGAGGTGATCGTCACCAACACGCTGGACGAAGGCTGCATGGCGTCGCCGGCCGCCTACGACCGTGCCCTTTTTCTGAGGACGACGGGGCACCTCTACAAGCTCGTGCGCCGGCCGTAGCGGGGGTCCATGCTTGGGTGGCGTGCAACGTGGCCCCCTTCGAGCACGCCGGTATGGTGGCACGAATCCGAGTGTGATCGTAATTTCGGTGACGCCTGGTGCAGGTCGTGTCACGGTTTCATCGGACGGCGGCCCGCGTCATCACGGGCCACCGGCTGACTGGGTTCAGCGCAGGGCAGGAGATATGAGCATGAATCGTGAATCGACAACGACCGACTCCAAGGCGAGCGAAGTCCGGTCGAGGCGGTCGTTTCTCGGCGCGTCGGCAGGGGTTGTGGGAGCGGCAGGGGTTGTGGGCGGAGCGGGTGTCGCGGCTCCGTCTTCGCCGACCGTGGCCAACGCCAACAGCCGAATCCGCATCGGATTCATCGGCCCGGGCGGGCGGGGATTCCGAGCCCACGTCAAAACCCTCTCGCGGCTTCATCGCGAAGGTGTTCCGGTCGATCTCGTGGCCGTCAGCGAGGTCTACAAGAACCAGGAGGAAACCGTCTGCCGCTTCATCAAGCAGGAGACCGGCTCCGAGGCGAAACGCTACGTCGATTACACCGACCTCCTTGCCGATAAGGACGTTGATGCCGTGTGCATCGGCACGCCCGACCACTGGCATCATCGTCAGATCATCGATGCGTTGCGAGCCGGCAAGCACGTCTACACCGAGAAGCCGATGACGAAGACGGTCGAGGAGGCACTCGACGTCGTGAAGGTCTGGAAGGAGACCGGACGCGTCGTGCAGGTGGGCGTGCAGTCGACGAGTTTGAAGGTCTGGGATCAGGCCCGCGAACTCATCAACCAGGGGAAACTAGGAAAGGTGCTCGGCTTTCAGACGGAGTTTTTTCGCAACTCAGCCGTCGGCCAGTGGCGGTACTACCCGCTGACCAAGGAGATGACGCCCCAAACGATCGACTGGAAGCGGTGGCTCGGGACGGATGCGGGACTCGCGCCCGATATGCCGTTCGACCGCGCGGTCTACGCCCAGTGGCGGTGCTACTGGCCCTTTGGATCAGGGATGTTCACCGACCTGTTCGTGCATCGGACCACGGCCATGCTCAAGGCCACCGGGCTTCGGTATCCGGGCCGGGTCGTGGGCGCGGGAGGAATTTACCTCGAGCTCGACACCCGTGACGTGCCCGACGTGGCCACGGTGGTGGCCGACTATCACGAAGGCTGCCAGGGGCTGATCACGGCCACGATGTGCAACGAAGCCTCCCGCATCAAGCAGGTGATCCGCGGCCACTACGGCGCCTTCGAGTTTGGCAACGGCGAGGAGTTCACCGAGTTTGCGTTCCTTGCCGAGCGGCCACAGGTGACGCTGGACAGTTCCATCAAGGACGAAACGATCGCCACCGATCTCGATCCGGAATCGCTGAAGAAAGCCAACACCACGTACCTTCATTTCAAGAACTGGGTCGAGGCGATGCAGGAGAACAGGCCTTCGCACTGCAACAACACTCCCGAACTCGGGGCGGCAGCGCTCGTCACGGTGATTTTGGGGGCGATGAGCTACCGCAACGGCAAGGTCTATCACTTCGATGCCGACACCGGCCGGTACAGCGAAGGCTCTCCAGACTGGGCCCGTTCGTGGGAAAAACTCTCGGACGAGCGAGGCCTGCCACACCACGTGCCCGGATGGCAGGCAGGGGAAACCGGCAGCACGCTCACCCCGAATGCCTACCAGCGGCTCGCGGGCCCGTGGATCGATGGCCGCGACCCGGCCGGAGAAGCCTGAGCCCTCGCGTCAGCAGATTCTCGGAAGTTGCTCGCCGAGCGGCATGGGGATGACGCGGGTGCCGCCGATGGCGGTGCGCATCACCACCATCCCGGAATGCCGCGCCACGGCCCGTCCGATCGCGACGGCTTCGCCGCCATGGTCGTGGGCTCGCATGGCGGCGAGCACACGGTCGGCCTCGTCCGCCGGCACGATCGCCAGCAGCTTGCCTTCATTGGCCACCTGAAGCGGATCGAGGCCGAGGATCTCGCATGCCGCCGCCACCACCGGCCGCACCGGGATCGACGATTCGTCGAGTTCGATGCCCATGCCGGAAGCCGTCGCGATTTCGACGAGGCTGGTGGCCACGCCGCCACGGGTCGGGTCGCGGAGGGCCCGGATGGTCGGACACACCGCGAGCATGGCAGCCACGAGGCCATGGAGGGGGGCGGTGTCGCTCGTGATCGCCGCTTCGAACTCGAGTCCTTCGCGCACGCTCATGATCGCCATGCCGTGATCGCCGAACGTGCCACTGGCAAGAACCACGTCTCCGTCGCGAATCACCTCGGCCCCGATGGTGATGCCGGCCGGCACCACACCGACTCCGGCGGTGTTGACGTACACGCCGTCGCCGTGTCCGCGTTCGACCACCTTGGTGTCGCCCGTCACGATCCTCACTCCGGCACGGGCGGCGGCCGCGCCCATCCGTCGTGCCACCTCCGCCAGGTCACCGAGGGGCAGCCCCTCCTCGATCACGAATCCGGCCGTGATGTAGAGCGGCCTGGCACCGCTCATCGCGAGGTCATTGACCGTGCCGTTGATGGCGAGGTCGCCGATCGAGCCGCCGGGAAAAAAGAGCGGCCGCACCACGTAGGAATCGGTCGAGAGGGCGAGCCTGCAGCCACGGGGCATGTCGGACGCGATGTCCACCACGGTGGAATCGCCCAGCCGGTCGAGGAGGGGATTGGAAAACGCCGGCAGAAAAACGTGGTCGATCAGGTCGCGGGAGAGAACGCCGCCGCCGCCGTGGCCCATCACCACGTGCGGATAGTCGCGGAGGGGCAGGGGGCAGGCGAAGCCGGACGGCCCGGCGGCACTGTCGTCAGCCATGGCGGCCTCGAGGGACGGGGGTGGAATCACTCCAACACCAGAATCGTCTTCGCATCCTACACGGAGCAGCCACGGCAGAAATGGACCGGGGTGTTGTGGAGCGGCGCCGCGGGAGCGACAACAGGGAGTGGCGTTCCTCTCTTCAACCCTCCCGCCCTTCGAGGATCCTCCCCATGTGCACCATCCGCTGCGTCAGTGTGTCGGCCGCGCTCGTCGTCATGTTGGTCGCCCTTCCCGTCGACGCATTTGGGCGACCGGGCGGTGGAGGTCGTGCGGGCGGGGGGCGTTCCGCGCCGAGTGCAGGAAGCCGTTCCGGGCCGGGGGCCGCAAGCCGTCCATCGCCGGGCACCGTGACTCGTCCCTCGCCGGGGGCGGCGAGTCGTCCCACTCCGAGCGTCGCCCCAGCGCGGCCGAATGGCGGTGGTGGACTGCCGAGTGGGGTGGGAGGTCGGGTGGACGCGGGCAAGGTGACCGGCCGGCCTGCAGCGCCAGGTGGTCGCGATGTGGAATCGTTCATCGGCGCCAAGCCGGGCGCCGCCGCCAAGGCCAAGGACACCATCAACTCGGGTGCGGCGAGAAGCAGGGCCGACTCCATGCGGGCCTCCCTCGAAGGACGCACGCAGCCATTCACGGCGGGATGGTATGCCGAGCATCCCAACGCATGGCAGTACACGCATCCCTACGCCCAGTGGTGGGCCGTGGCCGGCGTCGTCAGGCTGTCGACGTGGCTCGGCTATTCAGTGGCGTCCGGCGGTGGCACGACGGTGGCCACCACATCGGAAGCGACGGCGACCGATGCCACGGCGAGCGAGCAGTCGGCGGCAAACGACGAGGCCTCGGCAGCGGCCCCCCCATCCGATCTCGAATGGCTGCCCCTGGGCGTGTATGCCACGGCCCCCAAGGGCGCCGACCAGGCGCACGTCTATCAGCAACTGGCCGTGAGCAAGCAGGGGGAGATCAAGGGCAACTACTACGACGCGATCACCAACGCCGTGCAGCCGGTGACTGGATCGATCGATCAGACGACGAGAAAGGCCACGTGGACCGTGGGGGCATCGGGCGGGGCGATGTTTGCAACGACGCTCGACGGGCTCGTGGAGACGCCCAGCAGCGTGACGATGACCAGCGGCAAGTCGGTTCAGGAGTGGGAGTTGGTCCGTATGGAGCAGCCGGAAGGCAAGCCTCCCGCCCCCTGAGCCCCTGACGGCTCGCCCTGGGAATTCCCCGCCGATGGCGGCCGGGGCCTGGACGGCTCGATGGGGAGCCGGCATTCACCAACGGAGGAAAACGCCCGCGTGACGTCGTGGTGCAACATCACCGCGATCGCACGCTGACGGAAGGTGAATCGCTGTGAGCCGGCGGACCGACTCACGAGCTGCCCACACGGCCGGCGTTGAAGTAGGCGGCACAGGCCCCCTCGCTCGACACCATCGTGGCGCCCAGCGGCGTGCGGGGCGTGCATTCCTTGCCGAAGGCCGGGCACTGGTTTGGCTTGAGGGTGCCCTTGAGCACCTCACCGCTGTGGCAGAGCGGCGATTCGGTTGCCGTCACGTCACCGACGTCGAAGCGAATCTCGGCGTCGAAGTCGTGGTAGGCGTCGGACAGCCGCCAGCCGCTCGATGGAATCACACCGATGCCCCGCCAGGCGCGATCCATCGATGTGAAGACCTCGGCGATCACGGCCTGGGCCGGCTCGTTGCCCCGCTCGCTCACGACCCGCTCGTAGGCGTTTTCCACCTCGTGGCGGCCCTCCTCGAGCTGGAGCACCGTGCGACGAATGCCTTCAAGCAGATCGAGCGGCTCAAAACCCGTCACGACGATCGGCACCGAGAACCGTTCAGCCAGGGTTGGATACTGCCAGGTTCCCATCACGCTGCAGACGTGCCCCGCGGCAAGAAACGCGTTCACGCGGTTGCCGGGCGACCGCATGATCGCCTCGATCGCCGGCGGCACCAGCACGTGCGACACGAGCATCGAGAAGTTCTCGAGACCCTGCTGCTTCGCGAGTTTCACGGCCATCGCATTCGCCGGGGCGGTGGTCTCGAATCCGATCGCCAGAAAAACCACCTCCCGATCGGGGTGTTCCTTCGCGAGCTTCACGGCGTCGAGCGGCGAATAGACGACCCGCACGTCGGCGCCACGACCCTTGATGGAAAAGAGGTTTTCTCGGGAGCCGGGCACACGGAGCATGTCACCGAACGAGCAGAAGATGACGCCCGGCTTGGCCGCCACCGCGAGGGCCCGGTCGATCGTCTCCAGCGGCGTCACGCACACGGGGCAGCCGGGGCCGTGGATGAGCTCCACCTCCGGCGGAAGGAGCTGGTCGACGCCGTTGCGGATGATCGAGTGCGTTTGGCCGCCGCACACCTCCATGATCGCCCACGGCCTGGTGACGATCCGTCGGATCTCCGCCGCGAGTCGGCGAGCCGTGTGGGCGTCGCGGTATTCGGCGAGGTGCTTCATGGCCCAGCGGTTTCCCCGTCCGACTCGTCGCCACGGATCTCCGCGAGCCCCTCTTCGAGCAGGCCGAGTTCTTCGAAGGTTTTCAGCGTGGCCAGGGCCGACGCCTCATCGATCTTCGAGATCGCGAAGCCCACGTGCACGATCGTGTAATCCCCCACGGCGATGTCGGGAAGGTAGGCGAGGCAGATCTCCTTCACGACACCGCCGAAATTGACGCGGCCCATGCGGGTGCCGTTGGCGTCATGAATCGATTCCACCAGTCCCGGAACTGCAAGGCACATCATTCGCCTCCTCGTTGCCAGAGGGTCACCCGATTATTGCCCGAATCGGCCACGGCGAGAATGTTGCCGCAGGCAGCGAGGCCGTAGGGCCAGCAGAAGGTGTCGGCCTCCACCGCCTTCCAGCGGTTTTCACCACTGGCGTCGAAGGTGTGTTGGCCGAGCACGATGTGGGCTGCCGAGCCGGCCGGCTCGCCATGAGCGAGCCGCCACCCGAGCACCCGATTGTTGGCGGTGTCGGCCACCGCAAGGTCATCGCCCACCACCGCCATGCCATACGGAAACCGAAGCCGTTCCGGCCCCTGCGGGCGATGGGGCAGTTCGGCAGCCGATTGAAAATCAGGCTGCCCCAGCACGAGATCGGCCGGGCGGTCGCCGTGGAGCCCTCCACGCCAGGCGAGCACGCGATGATTGCCGGCATCGGCCACGAACAGCATTCGCGCATCGCCGGCGATCGCATGGGGCCAGCGAAACGAGGCCGGGCCGACGGGGCCACCACGATTCTCGTCGATGGTCGTGAAGTCGGGCTGACCGAGCACCAGATCGGCTGGAGCATCACGGTCGGGCAGGCCGTTCCAGATGAGCACGCGACGATTGCCCGTGTCGGCCACGTGCAGGCGTCCGGCCACCACCGCCAGGCCGTAGGGCCAGTTGAGGGACGCGGCCGAGGCCGTGCCACCGCGGTTGGGGGCCACATCGACGAGCGACGTCTGGCCGAGGCACCAGTCGGGCGGCGTGTCGCTGGCCGTCGGAACCCGATCCCAGACGAGGATCCGGTGATGCCACGCATCGGCAACCATCAGCCGGCCCTCGGCAACGATCACGCCCGTCGGTAGGTGAAGGCCGTTGGCAGGTCCGCGGCCGTGCGCGGCCGGCCCCTCCTCGGTGAAGGAAGGCTGACCGAGGACCACGTCGGCGGGGGTGTGAGGACGTGCGGGGAGGCCGTGCCAGATCAGGATGCGGTGGTTGCCCGAGTCGCACACCACGAGCCGATCACGATCGATCCACAGGCCCCGCGGCGCGTAGAGATGATCGGCCGTGGGTGAGGCGGCGGGCAGGGCGAGGCCACCGGGCGCCGCCGCGCCGAGCCATCCAGTCGGCGCCCACCCGTCGGCCATGCCGGTCATGACGGCTTCACCTCGACGACACCACCAACCACACGAATGGGAAACGGTTCGAGTTGGCACTGGGGGGCGGAGAGGCATTCCCCCGTATCGGCCGCGTACCGAAAGCCGTGCCATGGGCAGGTGATCACCGAGGCCTCCACGTCGATCATGCCGCGTTCGAGTGGCAGCCCCACGTGGGCGCAGGCGTTACGGAAGGCGCGGATCTCTCCTTTGGCACGGAGCAGGAGAATCTTCGCACCACCCGCCTCGAAGGCCAACGGTTTCTCGTCGGTCACCTCATCCGCCCGAGGTCCCGGGTGCCAGCCGCTGGAGTCGCCAGGCATCTGGATCTGGACGAGTTCGAGCGGCGGCCCAGGGGCGGCCGGCGGCTGCGTTCGGATGATGCCGTGCATCGCCAAGAGGGCGCACACGCCCGGGTCGTCAACGAGCTCGAAGAGCAGCTCCTTGCCCCGCGGATCGGCCTTGAGCCGTCGCACGATGGTGGTCAGTCCCGCCTTGTGAAACGCTTCGATCGCCTCTCGGGCGGCGATGGCCCGTTCGCGGGCGGCTGGCTCGAGCGAGTTGAGTGCCTCGATGGCCCGATCAACGCGACTCGCGAGCGCTTCGAGGTCATCCGCGGCGGAAGGCGGATCGCTGGAAGGATTGGCGTTCATGGCGATGGGGGCTGCACGGCCTGATAGCCGGCATGCTGCTCCAGGGTCTCGAGCGTTTTCGTGAGAAGGATCTCGGCAAACAGCCCGCGGGCAAGGGTGGCGAGGGCTTCGTGGACGGTGGTGGAGGCGACGAGGGCGGGGCGAACGGCGGCGATCGATCGTTTCGGCAGGGCGGCAAGCACGAAGGCCGCGCCGTCGGTGTTGTCGAGCAGGAAGTCCTGGAAGACCGCGTCCACGAATCCCACGGTCGTGGTGATGGCCTCCGCGGGATCGCTCCGAAGGAAGGCCGCGGCGGCATCAGGACCACGATGGCGTTCCTCCAGCCGGGTGACGAACCGTTCCGTCGCCGTCTGGAGCAGAACGTCAAACTGCTGGCGTTGGTGGAGGTCCATGGGAGGGGCGATTCTACCTGGGCCGCTGGGCGGGCGTGGCCGTGCCGAGTTCGTCGAGGCGAGCGTGGATGCCGTCGATCAGTTGCGTCACGGTCGCCTTCTCCTCCTCGGCCCCATGACGGGCAAAAAGTTCCGCCGCTTCGTCGAGCTTCTCGAGGGCCGGCACGAAGATCGCCAGATGGGCGAGGGCGTTGGCCTGATTCATGAGGGCGCGGCCACGGCCGATCGGGTCGCCCTCGGTCGTGCGCACGGCGAGCACCTCCTCATAGCGATCGACCGCCTCGGCGAGGTTGTCGGCGGGGTGGGTGGAGGGGAGGTATTGCAGGGCGCTTGCCAGGTTCATCGTCACGCTGGCCCATTGCTGCGGATCGGTTGATTTCTCGGTCACCTCGAGCGCTCGTCGGAACGACTGCACCGCGATGCCGGTGCGGAGCTGGTCGCTCGCATCCCGAGTGGGCATGCAGAGGTAGGCCAGCCCGAGATTGTTTTGCAGCTGGCCATACCGAACCGGATCCGATTCCGGCGTCACGCCTGCGGCCAGGGCCTGCTGGTAGCACGCGACCGCCTCCAGGAGCTGGTCCCTCGCGCCGCCTCCGCCGAGGATCTGGTGGGCCATGCCGCGCCGCATCCAGATGTCGGCGGTGAGAAACGGCAGGCGTGCGGAGGCGGCGAGGTCGTGGGCATGACGAAGGTGATCGAGCGACAGCGAGGCGGCCTCGGGAGGAAGCGAGTCGGCGAGCTGCACCTTGAGCACGGCGGCAAAGACGGGAGCGGGAGCCTCCGCCGCCGCGATGGCCTCGGCGAGCGCGGTACGAGCCGCGCGATCGTCGCCTCGTTCGAAAAGGCCGGCAGCGGCCGTCATCAGCACGAGCGATCGGAGTTCGCCATCGAGTGAATCCGGTGTCGGGAGGTCGTCGCTGAGCCCGTGGGCGAACGCGGCTGCCCGAGCCAGCGGGCCGAGCGTCGGGTCGCCCGATGCCAGGAGGGTCGAGAGCGCCGATGGAGAGGGGGCGAGCACGAACGCGTTGTATTGCCCGACGCGATCGCTGGAGACGCCATCGACCGTTTCGGGCAGGAGCCGTCGAGCGGCGAGATCATCGCCAGCGGCGGCTGCGGCCAGCTCGTCCGCCGAGGCAGCGGCCACGAGCAGGTGCGACCGCGGAAAGGGAAAGAGCCCCACGGGCTGCGGACGAGGGCACGCCCGCATCGGGACGAGCGGCACGCGCAGTGATCCGGTCCGATCATCCCACGTCGCCTGAAACCGCCCCTCCACCGGCTGGAATCCGAGCGCCTCGGCGATGAGCACGGCCCGGTCTCCCGCGGAATTCCGCTGCTTCAGAATGAGTCCGCCGCCGGCCCCTCCCCGCACCGGCACGAGCACGATGTCATGGTGATCGCGTCGCGCCACCAGCGCATCGTCGGGAAACCAACGGGCGGCATCGCCGGCCAGGAGCCGGAGGTGGCCATCGGCGGTGAGTTCGATCGGACACGTCGCCTGCTCCACGGTCATCTCGATGCCTCCGTGGAATCGGCCAGACGGCTGAGCAGGAGGTCGGCGAGCCGATCGACCGCCGAATCGACCGACGGCGACAGCGGGGCGCCCACTTCGAAGCGTTCGCCCTCGATGAGATAGGCCGTGACCTTCGCGGGGTAGTCGTCCTTGAGAAGCCAGTGGGCGAAGGCGATCGCGTGGTCCCAGCGAAAGGCATGGAGATTGATACCGGCGAGGGGAGGAAGGTTTTCTACCTCATGGCCAGGCACCTCGAAGAGCGTTCCAGGCTCGCTGCCCGACGAGCAGGCATCGACGAGGATCACGTGCGGCACGCCTCGCATCTGAAAGGCCACGTCCATGCCCCCGGTGCCGCCGTCGGCACACCGCACGCCGTCGGGCAGCCCCCGATCCCACAGACGACGCACGAGCACAGGGCCCGCGGCGTCGTCGCCCCGGAGCACATTCCCGCATCCGATCACGAGGGTTTGCACGCTCACCCCGTCTCGCCGATCCGGAAACGAGCCAGTTCGCGGCCGCTCTTGCCATCGTAGGCGTGCACGGTGCAGACCAGGCAGGAATCGAAGGAGCGGGCCACATGCCCCATTTCCACCGGATCCGTCGGATCCTTGATCGGGGAGCCGATGAACGCCTGCTCCATCGGACCGTGCACGTTGTGGCCGTCCTGAGGCCCAATGTTCCATGCGGTCGGCGTGACAACCTGATAGTTGGCGATCTTTCCGTCGTCGATCACGATCCAGTCGGAGAGGGAGCCGCGGGCCGCTTCCGTCGAGCCGAATCCCTTGCCCGACGCATGCTCGACAGGCTTCGTGTAGAAGGGCGCGTGGAGGTCGATCTCCGACAGCCACCGCTGGGCGAGTTTGTAGTACTTGCAGGCCTCGTGCATCCGCGACATCACACGCACCAGGATGCTCGGGCCGACCGTACGGATCGCGTCGAGGAAGAGCGGATCGTGATCTTGATGTTTCGCCGCACCGTCGCGGCCGGCGATCACCTGCCGCGACAGCGGACCGGCTTCGAGCGGCATCGCACCCTTGCCGGGCACCTCATACCGTGGACTCTTGGCCCAGCTGTACTTGCCCTGCTTGTGGCCGTCGGCCGGATCGATCGGCTCGGTCCGCCCCTCCCATGGATGGAGGTAGGTGTCGCCGGCGTAGAAGCTGTGGGCCGTGCTCTCCCGCACGTTGAGATGGTCAAAATCGTGGAAGCCCTTGCCGTCGAAAACCCCCGACCGGTTGATGAGCGCCGCGTTGCGACCTTCGATCGTGGGACGCTCGTAGAGTTCCGGCTGAAAGTAGGTGCCCGTGGCGAGGAAGGCGCCGCAGCCTTGGCCATAGGAATCGAGTCCGGCCCGCTTCGCAAACCGCAGAAACAGCCCGCAGTCGCTGTTGCGATGGGCGTCGTTTTCGTCGGCCCACGCCCACAGCTGATCCCAGGTTTTGATCTCCATCCAGCGATCGATGGAACAGCCGAGCCATTCCTTTTCCAGCCACTCGCGCTTCCAGTAGTCGAGGATGGCGATCGAGCGGGTCACGTCGGCCAGGTTGGGGGCGCACATCACGCCGCCCGGCACCATGAAGCTCGAATGCGGCCATTGCCCGCCGAAGATCGCGTAGACCTCGACTGGCTTGCCGGAGAGCGTGACGCCCTTCTCGTAGCCCGTGCCGGTGAAGGGGGAAAACCGCTTCACAACCTCGTCATATTCGGGAAGGTGGGCGTAGTTCTTGTGGGTGAGGTCGACGGCGAAGAGCGCGTAGAACCACCGTGGGATCGATTGCAGGGTCTCGCAGCATTGGGCGATGTTGCGGATGAGCGTGGCGTTGTGAGGAACGTGGGTTCGCCAGGCGGTGTCGAGGGCGTAGCACGCCTTGAAGAGGTGGCTGCCGCCACAGATTCCACAGATGCGTGGCGTAACGATCAGGCCGGCCTGCGGATCCTTGCCCTTGAGGATGATTTCGAAGCCGCGAAACATGCTCGCTTCGGTCCATGCGTCGGTAACGACGCCGTCGGTCACCTCGATCCGGAGGTCGAGGTCGCCTTCGACCCGCCCCAGCGGGCTGATCCGCATTGCCTTCGGCTGTGATGCGACGGTTGCCATGGCTGAACTCCTTCGGTAGCTCGGTAGGTGATGGTGTCATCGCCGGAGGCGATGACACCATCGACGTCCTGCAGGGGCCACGAGCGGCTCTGCAGGCCTGAACACTAGACCACGAACATGTCTTCCTTTGTCCACTTCGGCGCGGCGATCTTGGCGGCGACGGCATGGGCCAGATACGAAAGCTGCCCCGTGCCGGTCTGATGGTCCTTCGGGATCACGCCGGCGATCTTTTGCGTCTTGAACACCGTTCCCGGCATCAGGTCGTAGAAGGGAAACTCCGGCTCGGTGCATCCGGTGCACGGCATGCCGGCCCGCGTCTTCGAAGACTGCCGGTTCCAGAGGATGCGGTTGCAGGGCGAATGGGTCATGGGGCCACGGCAGCCAAACTCATAGAAGAGGCAGCCCGTGCGGGTGCCCTGGCCAAACTCGTGGGTGTGCTGCTTGTATTCGTAGAACTGCACCCGGGTGCAACCAGTTTGCGTGAAGGTTTTGAAAAACGTCTGCGGGCGCTGAAGATCGTCGAGCGCGATATCCTTGAGCCGACCACTGGCGATCGCGACGAGAATCTGCGTGACCCAGTCGGGGTGGCACGGGCAGCCCGGGATGTTCACGACCGGGAGTCCGAGTTTTGAGCGGAAGTTCGCGCCCAGGTAGCCTCCCTGATTCCGCTTGAGAAACTGCAGCCCCGTCGAGTCGGACGGATTGGGAGCCGTTGCCGGAATGCCGCCCCAGCAGGCGCAGTCGCCGAGTGCGACGACCGCCCCGGCGACCGACGCGAGTTCGGTGACCCAATCCTTCATGGGCCGGTCGGCGAACATGTTCCAGCGACCGGTGCCGTTGGGCGCCCGAATCACGGTGCCCTCGAACACGAAGATGTCGAGTGGGCGCTTGCCCGACACGATGTCGTGCAGCATCGCCTTCACGTGGTCGCCGAGTTCCATTCCGAGCGACGGATGCCAGAGCACGTCGATGCCGAAGTCGGTCACGAGGTCGCAGGCACTCGGCTCCTCGGCGTTGAGGAACGACATCGTGTTGCCGCTGCAGGCACCCCCTTGCAGCCAGAGAAGCGTGGCCATGTCCCGATCTCCTGTTCGAAGACTCGATCGACTTCCGCCAGCGTCGCCCCCGAGCGACACAAAAAGTCTACGACTCGCCGGACGCCCAGGGAAGCATTCCGCGAAGGGTTGGAGTAAACTTTTTGTGCGGCGATTATTCACACCAGTTCTGCGAATAATCGCCCCTTGCTTCCAGGGGCCTTGGTGATGCACGAACTCTCGATCGCCCATCGTGTCGTGGAGATCGTTTCGGAGCATGTCCGGGCGGCGGGGGCGGCGTCGGCTGCGGTGGTCACGCTGAGGATCGGGGCCCTTGCGAGCGTTCACGAAGACTCACTGCAGTTCAGTTTCGACCTCGTTCGAGAGGGAACCCCGGCCGCCACGGCCCGGCTGGTGATCGTGGCCATCCCCGTGCGGATCTGGTGCGACACCTGTGGCCGTGAGGTCGATCTTCCGGGCATCCAGCGGTTTGCGTGTCCTGCCTGCGGCACCCCCAGCGGCGACATCCGGGCCGGACGGGAACTCGACGTGGAGTCGATCGAGCTGGTGGATTCATCGGCCGGTGTCTCGGAAAGCACCCCATGATCGAACCCCGTATCCTCGAAGTGCGGACGAAGATCCTCAAGAAGAACGATGAACTCGCCCGTGACATGCGGCGTCGGTTCACCGAGGCGGGGGTGCTCGTCGTGAACATGGTGTCGAGTCCGGGCACGGGGAAGACGACCTTCCTCAGAGAGACGCTTGCGAGACTCGTCGCCCGTGGTGAGCCCTGTGCGGCGGTGGTGGGCGATCTCGAAACCGACAACGACGCCCGTCGTCTTGCCGAGAGTGGCGCGCCGGTGCGCCAGATCATGACCCACGGCCTCTGCCATCTCGAGGCCGACATGGTCGAGCGACATCTCGAGGGGTGGAACCTTTCGACGCTCCACTATCTCTTCATTGAAAACGTCGGCAACCTCGTCTGCCCCACGAGTTGGGATTTGGGGGAATCCATCCGCCTGGCACTGCTGTCCGTCACGGAAGGGGAGGACAAGCCGCTCAAATACCCCGGGCTCTTCAACACGGCTGACATGGCTGCGATCACGAAGATCGATCTTGCCGAGGTGTGTGACTTCAACCGGACGCAGGCCATGGCCGCCATCGAGGCGGTGCGGCCGGGTATGCGGGTGTTCGAGGTGTCGGCCAAAAAGGGCATCGGCATCGACGCGTGGCTCGACGAACTCGCTGAACGGCGTGGGGCGCTGGGCTATGCCGAACGATGAGGTGAGCGGGTGAGACGCGGCCTGCGGTGCCCAACGGCATCGAGCGGAGGAGCGTGGCGTGTCCCAGGCCTTACGGCCTTGGGCTTGGACGGGACGGGACGGGATGGGGCCCGGTGCCGGTGGGAGCTCAATGGCGTGAGCCGTGGGACCGGCGTGGTGTCACGCGTCGGTGGTTTGGCCGTGCGGGGCGTTGGTGAGACGTGGCCGCTTAGTCGCGGCGACGGCGGCTCGCGAGGAACGCCACCACACCACCGGCGACGACGGCGTAGGTTGCCGGCTCCGGCACCGTCACGAGGGCGATGCTGTTGCCGAGGTAGCCGTAGTCGATCGAGTAGCCGCTCGGCAGATTGCTCACCGAGCCGAACGTGCCCGAGAGTGTGCCATAGGTGGCGAACACATAGGCGGGATCGTCGAGCGCTCCGAGGGTGGTGAAGTCGACCGTTGATGTCCCGGCCGTGAGATCGAACAGACCGGCGATGCTCACGACGTCCGCACTGCCCGAGGCGGTCGGATCGAGTTCGATCGCGAGGGTACCGGCGAGGGTGCTGCCGCCGCCCACTGTGAACGTGCCGATGCCGGAGTTGCCCGGCGCGGCCGACGCTCCTGAATTGACCGTGAGGCTGCTGGCCAATGATCCGGTGCCACTGAGCGTGCCGGCGCTGACCTGCGTCAGGCCGGTGAAGCTGCTCGCACCATTGAGGGCGAGACCACCCAGCCCGTTCTTGACGAGCGTTTGGGTGCCGGCGTTGCCGGCCGAGGCGATGATGCCGCCGTACGACACCGTGGCGCCGGAATCAACGGTGAGCGTGCCCGTGCCGCCGGTGACACCGTCGGTGGGTCCCAGACCAATGCCACGCTTCGCATCGAGCGCGAAGGATGCGGTCATCTGCAGCGCACCGCCGTTGAGCACGAGGCTGTTCGGGAAGGCGGAAATTGGCGCGGCAGGTGACCCGGCGCTGCCGGCGGCGCCGGTAAGCGATCCGATCTGGCCGAGCTTCGAATCGGCCGAGATGCGGAACACGCCGTCTTCGATCACCGTGCCACCGGAGTAGTTGACGACCGCTCCGGTGGGCTCGAACGTGCCCGAGCCGATTTTGCGGAGGGCGAAGAGGTTTTGCGTGCTGCCGGTCGTGACGACCAGCGCTCCCAGATTGCCCGAGTAGATGTTGTCGGTGCCGGCTGGAATGTTGAGCGTGAGCTGGCTGATGTTGGCGCCCTGGTTCTGCACGGCGTTCGTACCGGTGCCGATGTTGTAAAGACCGGCGATCTCCATCCGAGTCGGCCCGTTGGTGCTGCCGTTGCCGTCGCCCATGGTGAGCGTCGCCGTGGTGGATGACGTCAGGCTGCCAAGCGTGACAACCGTCGTGGCCGGCAGGCTGCCGCCACGAGCGATGTTGAGCACCCCGGAGCGGATGAACGTGTTGCCGGTGTAGGTGTTGGCATTGCCGAGCGACTGGATGTTGCTGGCTCCCTTGTCGACGATCAGGTTCAGGTTGCCGCTGATCACCCCGTAGAAGGGCTGCGAGGCTGCCCCGCCGGAACTCGCGAGCACGAGGTCGACGGCTGCCGTGCCCGAGTTCGTTACCTCGCCACCCACCGGCATGTAGCTCGCCGCGGCACCGCTCACTTGCCAGTCGGGAGCAATGTCGGAGAAGCGGTTCGTCGAGCCGGTGGCGGTGATGCCGTTGAGATCAAAGGTCGCGCCGCCCGCGACCTGCAGCCGGGGCGTGTTGGTCCACGTGGCACCCGTGTCGAGCTTCACCGTGCCCTTGTTCACGTAGATGTTCGAACTGCTCACGATCGGCGCGGCGATCGTGGTGGTGCCCGTGCCGTTGAAGGAGATGCCACCGAAGAACGTTCCCGACACGGCCGCTTGACCGACCGTCTGCGCGCCCTCGAGACGTACGTTGCCGGGACCGTTGTAGACGATCCAGCCGGGCCGCGACGGGGTGTTTGTGCCGGTGTTGGTCACCGGAGTCTGGATCGTGACGCCGCCGGTGTTGATCGAGTGGATGACGACGTCTTCGCCGCTCGTACCGGCAATGCCCGTGATCCCGCCACCGGTGAGCACGATGGGATCGGCCCCACTGAAGAGCAGGCCGTTGGCGGCGTAGAGACCAGTGCCGGCATTGGTGACGGTACGCGAGGCGCCGCTCGAGTTGGCCACCTGGAGCGTGTTGCTCGAATGGCCCGTCACCGCCGCATCGGCGGCGAGCGTGAGTCGGATGTTGTCATTCGCGGAGGCTGAATTGTATGCTGCCCCGGTTGCCACGGCGGTCTGCTCGGTCGAGGGGTTGAGCAGACGCACGCCGGTCGCCACGTCGTACGTGGCGAAGCCGGCACCGTTGCCCGACGCGGAGGTGTCGGCGAGGGCGCCCTTGAGGACAGGAGCCTGCGCCGTGCCGAGCGCTGCCGTGCTGCCGCTGACCGCATTGAGATAGCCAGCCGTCCCGGTCGTCGGGGCGGTCGTGAACACAATCGAAGCATTGCCGGCGACGCCGGTACCCGATCCGAGGTTCGTGCCGCGGTACAGCATCGTGGCACCGTTGAGGTTGGGCGTCGTGCCGTTCGTGACCACGAAGTTGCGGTTGCGAACGGAGCCAAACGTCAGCGTGGCGGGCTGCGAGGGATCGGCCTCGACGGTGAAGGTCGCCACACCGCTGCTTCGACTCGTTTGATTGGCGTCGACCGCGATCGTGTTCGCGGCGATGGTGCCGAACAGCAGGGAGCCGGAGTACGTCTGCGCCCGCGGCGCGGCCACACCGACGCCTGACAGGGCAAGTTCACCATTCTTGGCGGCAAAGGCAGCGTTCGTGTTGGTCGTGTAGACGCCGCCGACGAGCGAGCCCATCTGGCCCGTCGTGCCGAGCGACAGGGTGCCGCCGTTCAAGCCCACCAGCACGGTGTTGGCCACGAAGGCGTCCATCTCGTTCGTTCCGGTGAGGTACTGCGTGCCAGGGCCATCCTTGAACACCCGCACGGCGTTCGATGCCGTGGTCCCGGTCGCACCGATGTTGCCGGCAAACGTGAACACGTCGGAGGCCTGGCCATAGGAACCGATCTCGATGGCCTCTGAGTTGGTGCCGGTTGTGTTTACGATCGATGCGTTGGGACTCGTGCTCTGCAGGCCACGGATCACCGGCCGGGCCGCGGAGTTCACGATGTCGATCCGCGCGGTATTGGACCCCGTGCCAAGGATGATGGTGTTCTTCCGTGGAAACGCGCTGAGATTGTTGTTGAGCGACCCGCCTGCGAGCGGCTGGAAAACACCCTGTTGCAGCGTGAGGTCGCCGCTGAATCGCGTCCAGTCGAGGCCAAAACCGAACCGCACCGCACCCGGTGCATAGACGGTGCCAGTGGTGATCACGATCGGAGCCTGGACAGGGTTTTGGTTGTCAATGATGAGCCCCTGCGTGCCCTCGATGAGCAACTTGCCGCTCGCGTTGCCGGGCGTCGCCCCGGTGAGTACGTCTTCGCTGAAGGAGAAACTGTTGCCACCGACGACGGTCACCGTCGGCGTTCCCGCCGAGGTGGCGAACGTCAGACTCGACACCGGGCCGGCGTTGCGAGTCGTGGCCAGCAGGCTCAGGCCGGGTTGGGTGAACGGGAAGGTCGTGGTGCCTGACACGTTCGTGATCGAACTGACGACCGACGTATCGACGGTGAGCGATCCGAGGGTGACATTGCGATCGATCGCCACGGCCCAGGTGGACGTGTTCGTGGCGATCGTGACGTCAGCACCCACGCCGTTGGGAACGCCTCCAACCCAGTTGCCGGCGGTGTACCACGTCGGCACCTTGATTGCAGGAACCGGATTGTTGGCCGCAGCGCTGGGCGTGAACGTCGTCGCACCAGGAGACTGTGACCAGCGGGTGAACGTGCCCGAGGTCGAGCCGTCGCCGACGGCATAGTAATACGAGTTTGCCGTGCCCATGTTGGCTCCGCCCCAGGTGCCGGTGATCCGGATCATGTCGCCGTCTTGGAGCGGCTGCGAGGTCGTCCAGTTGGATCCGGTGCCAAGGATCGAGACGAGCACACCCTGGTCGGCCGGGTTGCTCGTCCACGTCGAGGCCGCTCGCGCAGGAGCTGCCAAGGCGGCGAAGGCAGCGGTGGCAACAAGCATGAAGCACAGGTGGCGTTTCATCGGAACGGCTCTCCGGGCGAACTCAGGGGGTGCGTACAGTGGAAGACGGACACCATTCCGCTTCCACAATCGTGTTTTCACACGGCCTTCTCGGGGCGTCAACGCATGGCGTCGGCTGTTTCGTCACATTCGCGCCCGATTCGTCCCAGGCCCGGGCGCAACTATCAGCAACTGATCTGCCGCCGGGCCATCACAGCCTGACCGAGTGAAAGTCCACCATCGTTCGCGGGCACGGCATGGTGAAGCAGCGGGTCAATGCCACACGCCTGCAGGGCCGCAGCAGCGCGTGACGAGAGCACGGCATTCTGAAAGACGCCACCGGTCAGGCCGACCGCCGATCGTGAGTCTTCCCCTCGGAGGTGGTGACACGTCGCCACGATCATCTGCACCACCGCCTCCTGAAAGGCCGAGGCCATGACGCCGACGGGCACCCCGAGCGTTGCATCGGCCGCGATCGCTCCAACGAGAGGCCGCCAGTCGGCGATGAGCCTGTCGTCATGGGTGGTCACCGGGAAGGCGTAGCGTCCCGACGGCGGTGCGATGGCCGGGCACGCGATCGCCTCGAGATTGAGGGCGGCCTCGGCTTCGTAGTCGATCGAATGCCGCACGCCGACGATCGACGCCACGGCATCGAAGAGCCTTCCCATGCTCGTGCAATCGATGCATCCCAGGCCACCGGCAAGTTGTTTCTCGAGCAGAACACGTTCACGGGGAGGAGCGGCGGCGACACTCGGGATCGAGTCGTGCCATGCAACGCCTGCCATCCAAAGCATGGCCAGGGCGGTGCGCCAGGGGTGTCGGATGGCCGCATCACCGCCCGGCAAGGGGAAGGCGAGAAGATGCGCACGTCGCACTGGCCTCGCGTTCTCCACCACAAAAAACTCTCCCCCATGGATCGTACCGTCGCGGCCGTAGCCCGTGCCGTCGAAGCACACGCCGACAAAACCCTCGCTCGCGGTGAGATCACGGCCGTGTTCCGCCAGCAGCGCCGCCACGTGTGCCTCGTGATGCTGCACCTGCACGAGCGGGATGCCTCGGGCGGCGGCATAATCCCGTGCCCACCGGGCTGAGAGGTAGCCCGGATGAAGGTCGGCGGCGATGAGATCGGGCGCCACGTCGAGCGCCGTCAGGAGATGGGTTGCCGATCGGTCGAGGGCCTCGAGGGTTTCGAGGTTGCCCATGTCGCCGAGGTGCTGCCCCATCACCGCCTCACGTCCGTGGGCCACGCAGATCGCCCCCTTCAACTCGCCACCGACCGCGAGCACGGTGGGGCCGTCGGTCGCCAGGCGAATGGGCAGCGGTGCATAGCCCCGTGACCTGCGAATCGGCTGCGGGAGGCCGGCAATGCACCGAACCACGGAGTCGTCGCAGGCCACATGAATGCCGCGGTCGTGAAGCAGAAATCCGTCGGCGATGGAGCCGAGACGCGAGATCGCCTCGGTATTGTCGATCGCGATCGGTTCCTCGGCGAGGTTGCCCGACGTCATCACCAAGGGGGGCATGTCCTGAACGAGCAGGTGATGAAGAGGGGAAGACGGGAGCATCACACCGAGAAAGTCGTTGCCGGGCGCCACGGACGTTGCGATCCCTTCCGGCTCGCTGCCGCGAGCCACGAGGACGATCGGACGCTCTCGCCCCTCGAGGAGTCGCCGCTCCTGTTCACTCACGTTGGCGATCGCACGGGCGGCGGCCACGTTGGCCACCATCACCGCCAGGGGCTTGCGCGGACGCTGCTTTCGACGGCGGAGTCGCTCGACCGCCACGGGATTTGTGGCGTCGCACGCCAGATGGAATCCGCCGACGCCCTTGATCGCCACGATCGCACCGGAACGCAGCGAGGCTCGCGCAGCGGACAGGGCGGAGACGCCGCGATCCGCAGCCTGGCCGGAAGGCATCGCCGCGGTTTCTGTGGCGACATACCAGGGCATCGGGCCGCACGACGGGCAGGCGATCGTCTCCGCATGGAAGCGACGCGATCCCGGGTCGTGATACTCGGCGTCACACGCCGGGCAGAGGGCGAACGATCGCATCGTCGTCGTCGTGCGGTCGTACGGGAGCGACTCGATGATCGTGAACCGCGGGCCGCAGTCGGTGCAGGTGATGAAGGGGTAGCCGTGGCGACGATCGCGGGGATCGTTCATCTCGGCGAGACACGCCGTGCAGGGCGCCACGTCAGGCGGCACGACGGCCGACCGATGTCCGGGGATCGCGTTGCTTGCGAGGATCGCGAAGCCGGTCGGCTCGTCGAGGTGGCAGGGCATGTCGGTCGCATCGACACCGTCAAGGGAGGCCAGTGGCGGGGCAGCGTCTTCGAAGGCGGCGAGAAAGGCGTCGATCGCCAATGCCGGCCCTTGCACCTCCACCGTCACTCCGCCCGGGTCGTTCTCCACCCACCCGCTGAGTCCGAGAGCGGTGGCCCGCGACCAGACGAAGGGCCGAAACCCCACGCCCTGCACGATGCCGGTGAATCGAATTCGGGTTCGTCGCTGGTCCGCCACGCATCGCCTCCGCCCCGATTATCACTGCCGGAGGGCCGAAAGCGATCGGATCAGAACTGCTCGAGTCGGAGCACGTCCACCGGCTCGAGCCACACCGTCATCCGCTCATTGGCAAATCGTGGCTCCCGGAGCGCGTCGAGGATGTGGCCGGCTGCCTCTGCGGTGACGATGGTCTCGAGTCGGGTGAGGGGCCGCGGCGTTCCCTCCGATGGGCGGCGGCCCCCGCCATGGCACGGCACGGAGGTGTAGCCGGAGGCGCCCCGTTCGCGGATCATCGCCACGAGATCATCTTCGGCGGTGGCCGGCCCCACGACGGTGATCCTTCGCATCTGCACGGTGATGCGTTTGCGGGTGGCGTAGGGGTGTGACGAGAGCTGCCGGTGGGAGTCGAGGCCGACGATGTCGAGCCGGAGCCCCGCCTGCTCGAAGTCGAGGGCGAGTTCGTGAAGTTTCGTCATCACGCTGTGATCGACGACGTCGGCGCCCGCCAGGTTGATGATCACGTTGTTGTGCTGCACCAGGCCGAGCTGCTCGATCTGCCGACGGAACGGCAGCCAGTTGCTGAACACAGCCGATCCGCTCGCGTCGATCTGCACGGTGTGGTCGTCGATCGCCGTGACCTTGAGAAACGGCTTGAAAAACGACGTGAGCGGCACGCCATTGATCGCGTGGATGATGAACTTCATGGCGATGCCGATGCCGACCCCCACGAGAAGGTCGGTGGCGAGCACGCCCACGATCGTGGCCACGAAGATCAGGAGCTGCTCCGAGCCGATCTTGAAGACATTGATGAACTCCCGCGGCGAGGCGAGCCGGAAGCCCGTGTAGACGAGCATGGCGGCGAGCGCCGAAAGCGGGATCATGTGGATGATGCCGGGGGCGAAGGCGACCGACGCGAGCAGCAGCGCGCCATGCCAGAAGTCGGCGAAACGCGTGCGGGCGCCGTTGTCGATGTTGGACTTGCTTCGGACGATCTCCGAAATCATGGGAAGCCCGCCGATCGCAGCCGCAGCGGTGTTGGCGACACCGACGGCGAGCAGGTCGCGGTTCATGTCGGTCTTGCGCTTCCAGGGATCGAGCAGGTCGATCGCCTTCGCCGACAGCAGCGATTCCACGCTTCCCACCAGCGCAAACATCATCACCCACCAGATGCTCGCCAGATGGGTTTCGGGCCGGGTGAAGACCGAGAAGTCGGGAGTGGTGATGGCACGGGCGAGGTTTCCCGGCACGTTCACGAGAAACTTCTCGCTCACCTGATACTCGTGGCCCGCGAACGTGTAGTAGTGCTCGTTGGCGAGGTCGAACCACCGTCCGAGCGGCACCGCCACGGCGAGCACCAGAAGCTGCGCGGGCACATACCGCAGCCACGTCGGCTTGAGGCGGCCGCGGATCACAGGCCAGCCGAAAAGGATCACGAGGCTCACGAGACCGATCGCGGAGATCGCCGGATTCAGGTGGAGGATCTTTTCGGGAAGCTCGCGAAGGATCTCGAGGGGCTCTCCCGATGCCTTCTGGCCAAACACCACCGGAATCTGCTTGAGGCAGATGATGAACCCGATCGCCGCGAGCATGCCGTGCACGACGGCGGTTGGAAAAAACTCACTGAGCGCTCCGGCCCGCAGCAGTCCAAAACCGATCTGCACGAGCCCCGCGACGCAGCCAACGGCGATCGCCATCTGGTAGGCCTTCATGTCGGCGGCAGGGTCGGCGCCGCCGGTGTAGCCGAAGGAATGCATTGCCCCGAGCACGATCACGATCATGCCGGCCGCCGGCCCCTTGATCGTGAGCTCCGAGTTGCTGATGAAGGTGGTGACGATCGCGCCGACGGCGGCGGTGAACACGCCGGCGATCGGAGGGAAACCGCTGGCCAGCGAGATGCCCAGGCAGAGAGGAAGCGCGATCAGGAAGACGAGGAAGCCGCTCGTGAGATCCTGGCGGAGGTAGGCCGTGAAACCGCTGGCGTTGCCCCGGGGCGTGGGGCCTTCCGGCATCGGCGCGGACGTGACGATCTCGCTCATGGAATGACTCCTGACACACCTGTGGATGACACGTGGATGGGAACCGGGGAGGTGGCGGCGTGCTGTCGAGAGGCCAGCAGCGAGGTGGCTACCCGTTCCAGCGACGTGACGAACGGGCCTGGCCACATGCCGAGCCCGAATAAAATGACCAGCAGCATCGAAAAGGCCAATCGCTCCCGCCGGAGGATCTCGTGCCGCGGGGCGTCGATCGTGACGGGGCCGCCGAAGATGCGGAACCAGCCCCGCATCACGGCGATGCCGGCGAACACCGTGGCGGCGATCACGAGAAGGCCGGCGTGAACCTGGTCGTCGAGAGCCCCCGAGATCAGGAGGTCGTCGGCCACGAACGAGAGGGTGCCGGGGAAGCCGAGCGTGGCGAGTCCAAAGAGGAGGAAGAAAGCCGCCAGAGCCGGCGCGTCGGCGCAGCGTCCCTGGAGGGTGTCGATCGAGATCGCGCCTCCACGGCTCTCCAACGACCAGACCACGAGTCCGATGCCGGTAAGCGCCAGTCCGCTCGACACCCACACGGCGAGGGCGCCGCAGAGTTCGGTCGGCACCGTGCCCGCGAGCCCGGCAAACACCATCGCCGACTGGCTCATCGCCAGCATGCCAAGGAGTCGTCGCACCGATCGCTGCACCACCGCAAGCGCCGCGCCGTAGACCGCCGTCACGAGCGCCAGATTGGCCAGCACGATCAACTCCACCGGCACGCCATCGGCATGGCCGACGAGCAGACGTGCGGCTGTGTAGGAGGCGATCTGGGGCATCGTGACGACGAGGGCCGTTGCCAACGCCCCGCCCGAGAACAGCGCCGGATACCACGAATGAAACGGCACGAGTCCCTTGCGGATCATCACCGCAAGCGCCACGAGCCATCCCCCGGCGGCACCGATGGTTCCGCTTCCGGCCTGCCACGGCGGGTCGGCCACGAGCAGCACGATGCCGGCCACGAGGCAGACGAACGCGATCGTCATGGTCACGGCATAGACCCGGGCGGTCGAACGACCCTCCACCGTGCTGCGCAGGGTCATCGTGGTGGAGACGATCGACACGCCCCAGAGCACCGCCAAGGCGATCGGGTGCGCCGTGCCGAGGGTGGCGAACGTCACCGAAGCCCCGATGAGCAGCCGCCGCACGCCGGCCGACGCGAATGCCCGCCGAGGGGCGACCAGAACGATCGCCAGATCGACGATCGCGACATACGGCAGGAGGAGCGACGTGAGCCCGTCGACGAGCACGAGATCACCGCCGACGAGCCGAGGGCCACATCGGGCCGGGGTGGCGTCGCCGAGGTGCCACCAGGCGGCCGCCACCACGGATGCCGCGAGCGACGTGACGATCGCGCCAGCCGCCACCATCCGGGGATCGAGGAGTCGCTCGGTGAATCGCAGCACGACGGCCCCGATCGCGGGCGCGGCGACGGCCACGGCCAGGGCGATCACGGGGAGCGGCACGGGGAGGGATGCGACGTCGATCATGGTGCGTCTCCGCCGTTGGCTGGCCGCGGATCGCGCGATGCCACCGCGGCCCGTGATGCGCCGCCGAGGATCGCAACCCATCGTTGCTCGAACGCGTCGGCGGCGGCGAGCGACCGGAGAAGGGGCTGAACGACGAGCCGCGACACGATCGTCTCCTCGAAGCCGCGCTCGAGGGCGACGTGATAGAGATGGCGTGAGATGGATGGCGGGATGAGCCGGAGCAGCGACCACGACGATTGGCCGGGTGGTCCGCCGAGGGCCGCTGCCAGTTCGTGGCGGTCGTGCATGGCCGAGGGCGACCGAAGGATCTGGAGGCTGCGGAGGATCGCGTGGCTCACGACGTGCACCAGCGGCAGCACCCGGAAGCCGAGGCCGATCTCCGCCAGAATGATGCCGGCCTGCGTCATCGAGGCGTAGGCAAGCATGCTCTTGAGATCGGTCTGCACGCTGCCGACGGTCGCCGCATGGAGGGCGGTGCCCGCGCCGATCACGACGAGCAGCCAGGCGGCGATGGGAGCGGCGTCGAGCACCGATCCGCACCGCAGCAGCACGTAGGCACCGGCGTGAATGGAGAGGGCGCCGTAGAAGATGGCGCTCGACGGCGTGGGGCCCTCCATGGCCCGGGGAAGCCAGCCGGAAAACGGGACCTGTGCACTCTTGCCGAGGGCGGCGAGGATCAGCAGCAGTCCCACCACCGGCGCCGTGGCGGGAGGCAGGGTGCACACGGCGTGCGGCCAGGTGCCGGCAAACGCCGCCGCGAAATCTCCCGTGTCGGTGGCGCGGTGCAGCACCACGCTGGCGGTGAGCAGCCCCACATCACAGACCCGGTAGGTGATGAAGGCTCGCACCGCCGCATCGACGGCATTTCGACGTTCGTGGAAGAACCCGATCAGCAGGGCCGACGAGATCCCGAGGCACTCCCAGCCCGCGAACAACACGTCGATGCTCCCGGCGAGCACCATCAGGTTCATGCCAGTTCCGAAGAGCGCCAGCAGCGCGAAGAACCTCGTGAACCCCGGCTCCCGGTGAAGGTATTTTCCGGCGAACGCATTGACCAGGGCGCAGAGCCCCGTCGAGAAGCAGACGTAGGGAACCGAAAGCGCGTCGGCGACCAGTTCGATCGACGCTTCGTGATGGCCCACGTGAAAAAGCGTGCCGAGATGCACGACGTGTGCCGTGAAGCCCTGGCTGGCAAGCGTGGCGAGCGTGACGAGGGCCGCGATGAAGCCAGAGGCGAAGGCCACGGCCACGATTCGCGTCGTCTCACGTTCCCGGAGCGGCCGGCCGACGAGCGCGGGAAGTCCGATCGCCACGAGCGCGGCCGGCGGTGCGATCACCTGCCAGGCGACGAGGGCCGAAAAGGGGTCACGGATGAGTGCGTTGAGCGAGATCATGGGATGGACGTTGCCGCGTGGGCGTGGGGCACCGTGCCCGCGAGGAGTCGGGCGGGAGGAACGTAGCCACGGTGGCCCCGATACCACGCCACCGACGAAGACGCCGTGGGGAGGGCGTCGGATTCCGGAACGTAGGGGATGAAAGCCACCGTGCCGGCCGGCGAACGATGAAGCACGAGGGCACCGGTTTCCGGATGCCATGACACGAGCTGGATCCAGCGGTTGGAGAAGAGAGGCTTCACCGCGGGCAGGCGATCGAGCACGTCGAGGATGCGCTCGGGCGAAGCCTCCACGACCATCAGGAGTCGAACTGGTTCGTGGATGTCGACGCCCTGAAAGGGGAGGCCGGTGCGAAGGTCGCTCGCATGGCCGTCCATCACACCGATCAGGCCGGTGATGTTGTGGGGGAGTTTCGTGCCGGCCCCATACACGAGCGGGTCGAGTCGCGAGAAGGTGTAGGCGAGGTTGATGCCGCCGCACACGGGTCCGACCGCTGCGAGCGTGCGTTCGAGCACGCGTCCGTCGTCGTCGGTCGTCGGATCGTACGACACGAGAAACGACCGCCGGTCGAGGTAGAGGCCTCGCGTGGCGTCGCGCCGTCCCACGACGCAGACGGCCGTGCCGGCGTGGCCATATTCCGGACGCACCTGCGCGAGGTCGGCGGCCCGCCCCTGCACCCGCCGAAGCGCTTCGCCGGCCGACACGTCGAGCGGCACCGAGTCGAAGCGGCGACACCGTTCCTGGGCGTCGAGCCGTCCTGCCTCGAGCCCCAGCCGACGCAGCGCGTCGAACTCGCTTCGGTGGCTTCCCGGAATGTGATCGGTGTCATACCACGTGATGGTGCTGGTGCAGGTGTCCTGCATGCCCCCGACAAACACGACGTCGTCGGGGATGGAGAGCCCTGCGTCACCCAGGAGCTGCCGCACCCACGGGCTGTTGGCCATGAGGGCGAAGGCCCGCGCGTTGGGGCCGCCACGGCCGCCTCCGCAGGCACCGCAGTCGTAGGCGCTCTCGTGGGGGTTGTTGAGGCTCGTCGAGCCATGGCCGATCAGCGCCACGATTCTCGCGAGATTCGTGGTGAGCCCGATGTCTTCCAGCAGGCGACGGACCATTCCCGCCTGCTCCTCGATGGAGAATCCTGCGAGCGTGCCGTTGGTGAGGCGTGTGTCGTCGCGACGCGTCACCTCGAGACGGGTCGGAATCCGACGTCGACCGAGTTCGGCGGCGCGGGAGGCGAGCCGCGCGGTGAGCCTCGGGAAGGCGACTCGTGCCACGAGTGGGATCGCGGCGAGCGCGCCGCCCACGGCGGTGAGCAGGCCGCCTCGAATCAGCGACTGGCTCCCCTGCGTCACACCCCCTTGGAGCCATCCCAGCCCGCGACGCAGGGTCTGGCGGAATCGGTGACCGTCGCGGGCCGTCTCTTCGGGGACTTCGGCAACGGTGTGCCCCGGCCGCACGACGATCGGGCACAATGGCACGGCATGCCAGTCGTCGATGCCCCGAAAGTACATCGGCACCGAAAAGAAACCGGCCGCACCAAACGTCTGCACGTCGTGACAGAGTTCTTCCATGGCCCTGCGAAACGACTCGCATCGATCGTCGATGCAGAACACCGTCTGAAATCGTGGCCGTATGGCTTCCGTCGGATGCTGCCGGCGATGGTGACGGTAGGCGGCGAGCGAGTCGAGGACCTCCGTGCGGTGACGGCGTTCGTAGGCGAGATGGAACAGCCGACGTCGGGCGATGTCGTCAAAGGCGGCGACGGCGTGCTCGAACTCATGGAGCGCGTTGTCGTCGAGGCTTCGAATGTCGGAGCCGGCGAGTCCCACGAGCTGGGCGACCTGAAACAGGAGGAATGCCCGGGCGACGCTGCCGGGGCCGCGTCGGGGCGGGTAGCGATCACGGAGTTCGAGCCACAGTTCGCCGAGGAACGCTCCAGGCGAGCGTTCGTCATCGCGTGCGGGCGCATGGTCCAGCCGGTCCGCGGCCCACTCGACCGCGAGCCGGTCGAGCACGAGCCGCAGGGCGACGAGGTCGATGACGCGGGCCGGGAGCGCCTCCACGGGCGCGCGATCAGGGCGTGCCTCGAGCTGGCGAACCATGCCGGCCCAGCCGCGCAGCGTTACAAGTGACGCCGTGAGGTAGTCGGGCCAATGATCCTCCGGAATGCCGAGGAGGCCCAGCTCCTCGGCGATCACATCGAGCGCCGCGGCGCGTGGGTTTGAGGAGGACATCGCGGCGCGGTCGCAGGCCCGGCGGATGTCACGAAGCCGCGACGGCATGCCACGGTTCCACGCCTCGACGGGTCCGAGACGTCCTGAATACACGCCGGCCACGGCCGCCAGCAGCCCGCGATCGCGATCGGGCATCGGCCACGAGGCGACCCCCTGGTCGAGATAGGCCGCGACCATCCGGATGAGAAGAGGATGCACGAGCGCGTCGGTGTCGAGCGTCGGCATGACCGCCATGATCAGGTCGCGATGTCGGATCGGCGGAGGCACGTGCACGACCGACGGGCGGGAGCCGACGGTCGATTCGACGCACGCGTGCCAGAGATCCCTGGCAACGGCATCTTCGAGCGCCTCGCCGCCATGGGCTGCCGCATCGGCCATGGGATTGGCGTCGGCCGCGGCTGATTCGAGCAGCCGGGTGCGGGAGAGGGGATCGAGATCGTCGCGGAGGTGCTCGATCGCGTCGCTTTCGGTGAGCGTCCAACGCACGGCCGCATCGTTCTCGAGCCGAACGCCATGGAGCAGGAGCTGGAGTTGGAGCTGACCGAGCGTGGTGCGGCCACCGGCGAGCGGCGAGTCGAACCGGGATCCCAGGTCGTGCGTGAGTTCTGATTCGATGTCCACGACCCGGATGCGGCCGCTCGCGAGATGGTCGCGATACTCGCTCTCGGGCAGGAAGGGCTGTGAACGGTTGAGCCGGGAGGCCCGGATCACGGCCTCGTCGAACGACATGTCCTCGAACCCCTGCAGCGGGTTGAGGGCGACGAAGGAATCGATCGGCCCCTGGGGCGGCAGGAACCGAGCCGCCGCCGCGATGAGCTGCTCGAGGGTGTCGTGGTGGACGGACATGGCGTGATGAGGGGGAGCGCGAAAGGGGGGCCGGAAGGCGAACGCAGGACACGGCGCGGAAGAATGCCGCGCGGGGACGACACGGGATGCCGCGCGGGCGGCAGCCGGTGATCAGCCTGCCGTCGGGGGGCCGCGAGAGACGGCGCGGCCGCCGAGCGATGGTCCCGACACCACCGACCTGATGACGCACACGCCGGTGGCCGCCGACCGAGCCGACATCGGGGGCGTGTGATGGGCCAGAGGATGAAAGTCGCGGGCCTCCTCCTCTTCGGAGTCCTCCTCTTCGCACTCCTCTGCGAGGGCCGTGGTGTCGGCCACGTCGTCTGGCTGGCCACTCGAGGGCGACTGGATTGAGATCGCCACCGGGGATGCCACCGACTCCGTCGGCGCCATCCCTGAAAGGATCGACGCCAGGCATGCCAGTCCGGCCAGCAGCAGTCGCAGGTGGGAGATCATCGTGACGTTGGCACCAGCCCGGAGGGTGACGGGATGATCGACCTCCGGTGCCGCTAGTCTACGCCGTGATCCAAAACCGCACCAATTCCATTTCTTCGGAAAAACGGCGATCAGAACCTGTCGGAATCGTTGCCGTCGGCCCGCTGGCCGAGGCTCGCCAGCACGGAGCCGGCGATTGATTTGGAGACGGACTGGACGTGGCCGTCGCCGAAGGCGAAGACGACCGTCTCGGGATGGAAACTTCCAAAGACGTGGCTCGAAACCGTCGGGTCGGTTGGGCTCATGGCGAGGCCGATGTCGAGCGTCATCCGGACGGAGGAGTGAAGCCCGCCGTCGTTGTGCGTTACGTACAGCGTGTTATCGTAGCCGGACCGGCCAAACTGGTCCGGCGGGATGTGCTTTTCGCCCGCGAAGATCGTGCGGCTCAGGCCGTCGGTGATGGCCTTGAACGGCAAGCCAGGATTGGCGAGCGGCATCACGGATTGACCGGTGCCCGAGGCCTGTTTGAGCGAGTAGGCGGGAGCAAGGGGAAACGGTCCGGTCGATTGGTACTCGGGCGGTTCGTACCAGATCGATCCGTCGGGGTGATGCACCTGCCGATCCCCAGCGTTGGCAGCGTAGTCACCACAGGCACCATTCCCGCCAGGTACTGGATCGGTCGTGAACCGCACCGGGCGAGGAGAGGCGGGGCAGAACATCATGGGGATGGCGGTGCGCATGGCCCCGGTTGAGTGAAAAACCGCGTTGGTCAGGTCCTGAACCCCGCCGTCACGAAGACTGGCCCCAGGACGGGCGGTCGTGAAGAGTTCGTGCGCCGCCCGTTCCTCCACGAACGGCAGCATGACGACGACCCAGGAATGGGACGAGGGCTTGTTGCCAGATCGGGCATACGGCAGATGCCGTTTCGCATCGTGATGGGTGTGAAATGCCTGGGCGAGTTGGCGGAGGTGATGACCGCACTGGGAGCGTCGAGCGGCCTCGCGCGCCCCCTGCACCGCCGGCAGAAAGAGGCCGATGAGCGTGGCGATGATCGCGATCACCGTGAGGAGTTCAACGAGCGTAAAGGCTGTTCGCGGAGATGCGGTCTGGTGTGTGGGCTGAGGTGATCGCATGTGAGACTGCCGGCGATGGCACGGGCACCGCTGACGTGGTCGAACGACGGGATCGTCGGGCGCGAGGGTCATACGACGGATTGGGGCCCCGGGGAATCGACGCCGACGTCTCCTGCTGCCACTGCCGAAGGGTGACGAGCATCGCGGCAGCGCGGTCTGGTTGGGCCACTGCGAGATTCTCACGCTCACCGGGATCATTGTCGAGGTCGTAGAGTTCGATCCGGCCGCCATCCTCGAAGAACTCGATCAGCTTGAAGCCGCCCTCGCGCATGGCACTTGCCGGGGTCGCTCGACCGACATAGCAGGGGAAGTGCCAGAACAGCCGCTGCCTCGGCAGCGAACCCTTGCCCGCGAGGAGCGGCTCGAGGTTCGCGCCATCGAGCGACTGACGAGGCGGCGGCTCGGCCCTCGCGAGGGCGATGAGGGTGGGATAGCAATCGATGGTGCTGACCGCGATGTCGCACGTGGTGCCGGGCACGCCGACGCCGGCGCCGGCCATCACCAGCGGAACGCGGATGCCGCCTTCGTAGAGTTCGCCCTTGCCGCCTCTCAGGGGGGCCACGGTCTTGGCAAGGCCACCGTTGTCGCTCGTGAAGACCACGAGCGTGTCATGAGCGAGCCCGAGCTGCTCGAGCCGCTCAGCGATTCGGCCGACGTTGCGGTCGACGGCCTCGACCGTCGCCGCCAGGGCCGGGTCGTGGCGCGAGTCATCCGACGCCTTTGCCTTGGCCTCATACTTCGCGGCGAGTTCCGGCTCGGGTTCGAAGGGCTCGTGGGTGGCGTGATCGGCGAGGTAGACGAAAAACGGGCCCGACTTTTCCCGCGTCATGAAGTCGAGCACCTGATCCGTCAGGCGGTCGGAGAGCTGCTGGCCATCGGCGTTGACGTAGGCATCCTTGGCGAAGCCGAGGTTGTCGGGGAAGACGACGGTGTCGAACCCCTGACCGCCTGGGGTGACCGGCCCGGTGCGGCCGCGACCGAGGTTCCACATGCCAAAAAACCCAGTGGCATAGCCCTGCTCACGAAGGGTTTCGGGAAGCGTCACCACCTCGGTGGCGAGTTCCGATCGGCTCTCTGCGGCCAGGAGTTTGTGCCACGGCGACCCGGGAGGCTGACGGGGATCGACGACCGTGTAGATGCCGTGGCGAGGGGGATACTGGCCAGACATGAGGCAGGCCCGCGTCGGCGCGCAGTTGGGGGCGCTCGCGTACGCCTGCGTGAACACGATGCCTCGCCGCGCCAGTCGGTCGATGTTTGGTGTTTCGACGAAGTCGTTGCCCATGAAGCCGACATCCCGCCAGCCCAGATCGTCGATCAGGATGAAGACGATGTTGGGCGGGCGACCTGGCGCTGCGAAGGATGACGCGGCCGTGAGGCATGTGGCAAGGTAGGCAGCCAGCCCCGCCACCAGCCAACAACGCGTCGTGTTCATCTCGACTCCGGTCGTTCGTAGGAAAAGGTGAGCGTGCCCTCCGCCAGCGTGATGTCGGCGATCACGTTGAGCAGCGCCTCCCGGGTGTCCTTGCCGGCCGACATCCTCGGCATGGCAGAAAGGGCATAGACGGTGACGTGATAGTCCTTGACGCCCGGGCCCTTGGAGCACATCGGGTCATACGCTGCCTTGCCTTTGTCGTTCGCCCCTGTCGTGCCGATGGATCGCGAACCCTTTGGCAGCGACGTCACGGATGAAGGAATGCCATGGACGACCCAATAGCTCTTCACTCGATCGGGTGCTTCGTGCCAGAGCACGACCGCATACGAGGCGGTGCCGGGTGGGCCAGCGTTCCAGGCCAGCGGCGGTGAGATGCCGGCGCCATCGCAGGTGAACTCGACAGGAAGCCTCCCCTCCGCGCCGATCGCATCGCTCGTGATCGTGAGCCCGCGGTTCGGGTTTGACTTCGGCCGCGTGGGGCGTTGGGACTCCCTGGGGGGCGCTGATGGTCGATCGCGGCCAGGCCCACGCCGGCGTGGAGCGTAGGTTTCGGTGGTCGAGCGGCCGCTCGGATCGGTGGAGGTGAAGGTTGCCGACCCGTCGTCTCGCACCGTGTATTCGACCGTGCCCGTGCGCCCCGCGACCTCGTAGGTGAGCGTTCGCGTGGCGGGGCCGCTCGCATCGAAGCCGATGATCCTCGCGCCGCGAAGCGGTGGCAGCGCCTCGCGCACGCCTTCCGCCCGGGGCTGGGGATCGACCTGGCCGTCCCGCTCGATGACCTCGCCCCGAAACCCGCCGTTGAGATAGGGATAGGCCTTCGTGGCGTGGTAGTGATAGTGGCCGTGGGCGTCTTCGTGGCCGCCCATCCAGTCGAGATCCTCGGCGGGGGAACCATCCGGCTCCGTGAAGCCGTAGATCGGATAGCCGTCGAGGGCATAGGCGAGCGGTGTGCCAGGGCCCACGATCTTCTGGAGGTGAACGGGGGCGACGTGATAGTGGTAGTCGTCGGCTCGGCCACAGTGGCCGCCGTAGTCGTCGAGTTCGCCGATGGCGAGGGCATCCTCGCCGCGGTTGTTGAGCGGGTTGAAGATCGGGATGCCGTTGACCGCCACGGCGATGGCCCCTCGGAGGAAACGATTCTTCGTGGTCTGTGGAGTCGCGGCGGGCACGGGATGCAGCGGGATCCGCCAGGCGTTGGCTCCCGTGTAGTGCTGGGGGAGCGGCACCTGCTGCTGCCAGGCGCGAATCCCGATCATCATCGGATGATCGGGAATTCCGTCCGATTCGATGAAGAACCACTGGTCGTCGCGGCGGGTCGTGATCTCGCCGCGGTCGACGAACGGGGCGAATGCGTCGGTGATGGCAACCGGGGCGGTGTCGGTCTTCGTGGCGGCGATCAGGCGAAGGGCGCTGCTCGGAGCCTGGTCGCTCATCGTCGGCTGGCTGGTGTCGGCGTCATGACCGTCGGCCTCATTACGATGCCACGGGTGCGCACGAACCACCGACGCCGCGAGCAGGCTCACCACCATCATCACCGTTCCCATCGCCCTCGCTGGGGATCTCCGGGTGGCGTGCGTCATGGTTGCTCCTTCTTCATGCCACGCTTCGGCCCCCCCCTGCCGCCCCGGGGTTGAGGGGTGACCGGGGCATCGGGGTCGAAGCGCGGATTGGGGGCCGGGAGTTGGGCATTGACGGCCGCGAGATGGGTGACGAGCCGCTGCTTTAACTGCTTCGTCTCGGCCGGCCTCTGCCCGGCAAGGTTGTGCTGCTCGCCAAGATCGCTGGCGAGGTCAAAAAGCTTCACGCTGTCGTCTTCGTAAAATAGGAGCAGTTTGAGGCTGCCGACGCGGATTGCCGAATGCGGCGTGTGACCTGATTGATAGTGGGGGAAGTGAAACACGAGGTCGTCGTGGGATCGCACCACGGACCCAACGCCGCCGGCTGCGAGGAGCGGTGCGATGCTGCCACCATCGAGATCCTTCGGAAGGGCCTTGGCGGGCACGCCGGCCCACTCGCACAAGGTCGGCAGCAGGTCGTAGCCCACCACGGGCTCATGGCACCAGGTGTTGGCACCGATCCCGGGGCCGCGCACGATGAAAGGGACACGAATCCCTCCCTCCCACACCGAGCCCTTGCCGCCGCCGAGCCCGCCGCGGCGGCGGCCGGCGCCAGCGCCGCCACCTCCGTTGTCGGAGGTGTAGATCACGATCGTGTCGTCGTTCAGTCCCAGGCGATTGATGGCGTCGAGCACCATGCCCACCCCGTCGTCCAGATCTTCGCTGATCGCGGCCATGCTCGTGCGGCGGTCATCGATCGGGGCTCGGGTGATCGCCGCGTATTTGGCGAGGGTCGCCTTGCGAGCATTCTCCGAGGCGTGCAACGCGTTCCATGAGAGCTGCACGTAGAAGGGTTTGCCGGCCCGACGGCTCTTCTCCATGAAGGCCTCGGCTCGACGGGCCATGCCAACGATGTCGACGGGATTGGGGTCGGTGAAGCGATAGGCCTCATCGTTGCCGGTGTCGCCGTCGTGCTCGTCATAGCCGTGCTGTCCGGGGCCGCCCCCGGCGATGTGCCATTTTCCATAGTGGGCCGTCGCGTAGCCGGCCTGCTTGAGAAGTTCCCCGATGGTGGCCTCTTCGTCGGCAATCCGTTTGACGAGCGTCGGCTCGATGAGTCGATGGCCGGCCTCCGGCGGCGCGGCCTTGGTCCAGTGAAGACGGGCGGGGATCTTGCCTGTTTGGATGCTGATGCGCGTGGGAGAGCAGACGGGTGCCGGCGCATAGGCGTTCGAAAACCGCATCCCTTGGGCCGCAAGCCGCTCGAGATGTGGCGTTTGAATGAGGTCACTCCGAGCGCCGGCGGCATCGGGATGCATCGCCACCGAAAGGCCGTTCCATCCCTGGTCATCGGCGAGCATGACGACGATGTTGGGTCGCTTGGGAGTTTCATCGGCCGCCAGCACCCCCTGGCAGCCGATGAAAGCAACGGTCGCCAGCGTCATCAGCATGCGACGGCTCATCGTGATTCCTCCCGTCGGGGGCCGCGATCGCTTGGTCGCTTCCCCGATCCCCGCGGCGGTGCATCGGGCACGACGTCGTTCAGACCGGAAAAATCGGTGCGAGGTTTTCCATCTGGAGGCGTCGGGATGACACGGCGAAAAATCACCGTATTGTCGAGAGAGAGATCGTCGGACCAGATAAAGGTCGCGCCCTTGAAGTCGGCGTCAAAGAATGGCTGCTTCGGGCCCACGTCGGCCTCAGCGTATTCTTTGGCTGCGGCCCAGTGGCTGTCGTCAAAATCGACGGCGAACCAGTTCTCCGGAATCGGCGTATTCTCGACGCGGGGCGTGCGGGTGTCGCCATTGATCGGACCATGGGAAAAGCACTTCGCCTTCCACGACCCGTCCGTCACCGTGCCGTCGGCAAACTTGAGGATGAAGCCCGCATCACCGACGTTCGTGTTGGCATATTCCATGCCCGTCGTCGGGTCGGCGTTGTCCTTCGCCATGACGGCGATCGTCATCGGGTAGCGGGGAAGGACATCCACCGAGATCACGTTGTGGGGGATGAACGCGATCGAGTCGACCGCCACGAGTTCCCCGTTGACATAAAGCGAAAACCAGTTGTCGGCGTAGACGTTCGCCCTGATGGTGTCAGCGATGGTCGGCTTCCTGAGTCGTGATGGCGTTCCTGATTCGACCGCTACGGCGGGGATCGTCGCCACACAGGCGATTCCCGTGATGAGGAGTTGGAAGCAGGTGGAGGGACGGCCTTGGGAACGGGGTTCGCTCATAGGTGCTTCAACGCCCTGGGGGGATCAAGGTTTCTGCCGCATGGTTCCGGCGGGGTCATCAGTGGGGGGTGATGTCAGCCGCCTCGCCGCCACCCCTCCAGGCCCCGAGTAACGTTTCCTGAAACAGTTTCGCAAAAGCTAGGAAACAGTTTCGCGAAAACGGCGAAACCGTTTCGCAGAGGCGGCGAAATCGTTTCCATTGTTTAGTGAAATTGCGCTGGCACGGGAAACAGGGAAAATTCATTTTTCCCTTTACTTGTTGATTTTTACGATTGAACGAAGGTTTCGGCACGTGCTTTGCAACTGTTTCAGTTGGGTGGGAGTGGCAACGCTCCGTGTTCGGCGTCAGGCATCAAGCAAAAGGTGAATCATGACAGCGAGTTTCGGGTTCCGAGGTTTTGTGGCGGCGATGGTCGTTGTGCTCGGCAGCCTGGCTGCCACGAGCGCCCGTGCGGTCGATGTGACGATCGACAGTGCGACGATGACCAACGGCTACATGAATGTGTTCGAACTTCCATCGAACGGCGGCGCGTATGTTTTCGGTTCTGGGTGGGGTGTCGCCGACCTGAGTGCGACGTTTACCACCGCTTCTTCGGTGACGTTTGCCCCCAACTCGATCGGCGATCCGAACCCTTTCTGGTACACGCCAGCCGGGGGCCCTGGCTCTACGGGCAACAAGATCATGGAGGCCAACCTCTACGCCCAGCCGGCTGACGGCACCTACTCAGGCCAAACCATCAATTTCAGCGGCAATGTCCCAGCGTTTACGCTTCAAACTGGCACGAATCCCAACGTTGACTACACGTTCCAAGCGTTTATTCGCGACTTCGCGCCGGACTACAGCTCGGTGGTCGAGCAAACGGCGCCGATTA
This sequence comes from Pirellulales bacterium, assembly GCA_017853835.1. Lineage (GTDB taxonomy): Bacteria > Planctomycetota > Planctomycetia > Pirellulales > UBA1268 > QWPN01. The sequence goes on from JAFMIU010000017.1 coordinate 38,379, forward strand.
CGGGGACCGGCCCGTTTTTGGTCTCGCTGACGGCGATCAACGATCCCGCTAGGCATGTTCAGTACGGCCTTCAAATGAAGGGAGCCGACGTCTGGATCACGGATGTCGCCGCGAAGGGCAGTGTGACCGTCACTGCGGTTCCGGAGCCATCCGCGATCGCCATGTTCGCGGCGGGGGGCTTGATGGCCGCTGTTATCGGCGGCCGCCGCGTGCGGTTCTTGAAGTAAGTTCGATGTGGCTGGGGCTCACCCTCCCAGCCTCCGAGAGCCCGGGAGGCTTGACCTCCCGGGCTTTTTCGGTACTATTCCTGAAACAGTTTCGGTCGAGCCTGGGTTTGATAGAGGCAGGTGTCTTTGAGACGAGCCCTGAGGGTTTCCGGGGATTGTTTTCAAAACGAGCCGTGGGGGGTACCAAGCATGGCAAGCGTCAGGGCCATCGCGTCGCGTTTGAAGGTGTCGCCGGCGACCGTGTCGCGGGTGCTCAACAACCATCCCGACGTTGATGAGGCAACTCGCGAGCGGGTGCTGGCCTGCATCAATGAAGTGGGGTACGTCCCCCGAGTGGGGCGCAGGCTCACCAACGTCGTGGCGCTCGCGTATCCCGACGAGCCTGTGCGGTCTGAGTATGGGGCGTTCGAGCCGGCCCTCCTCAGCGGCATCATGCGGGGTCTCGAGGAGCATCGGTTCGACCTGAAACTCGTGAGCATTCGTCGCGACAAACTGCCGGGCGAGACCTACACGCAGTTTTTTCTCAGAAAAGGCATTCGCGGGGTGATCCTCCGCTGCTTTCGCTACAACCGCCCGATGATTGCGAGCATCGCCCAGGAGGGATTCCCGTCGGTGGTCGTGGCCGAGGAGTTCGAGGATGCAAAGGTCAACTTCATCAGGAGCGACTCCTATGCCAGCAGCCGCCGGGCCGTTGAGCATCTGATCGGCCTCGGGCACCGACGGATCGGCATCGTGGTGCACAACGTGGCCGACACGGATCACGCCGACCGGCGTCGTGCCTACGACGACGCCCTGTATTGCGCCGGGATCAAACTCGACCCCTCGCTCGTCATGGAGCTTCCTGCGGGGATATCGGCCGGCGAGCAGGCTCTTGATTCACTGCTTGGGCGTTCCGACCCGGTGACTGCCATCTTCGCGACGAATCCGATGACCGCCCTCGGCATCATGCGGCGGGCGCAGGAGTTGGGCGTCGTCGTGCCGCGGAATCTGTCGGTCGTTGGCGTCGATGACAGCGATGTGCGAATGCACGTCTGGCCGAGGCTCACCGCCGTCACACAAGACGCCTCGTCCCTCGGGTTCGAGGCGACGATCTGGCTGACGCACGCGCTGATGCGTCGGGAAAAGAAGACGTCGTGTCGACGCACGATCGCCACAAGTTTTGAGGTCAATGGAACGACGGCGCCGCCGGCCACTCCGGAGGCAGTTCGCCGACCCGTCGGGCATGGCGGTGCCGGCACCCATTCATGACGTGGAACGGTTCAACATGGTTCATCGAAAAGGTCTTTCAAGGGAGGCAAACATGAGACTCGGAACGTGGGTCGTGGCCATTGGCCTGATGATCGGATGCTCCTCACAGGCGCTCGCGGGCGCCTGGACGGGCTACATGAACGTGTTCAACAACAACTCCGGAAGCCCAGGCAACTACCTCTGGGGTTCGTTCTGGGGGGTGCCCGATCTGAAGACGACGGTGATCAATGGAAGCGGTGCTGGGGCCACCATTTCCGACAACGTGCTGGAGTTGTTTCCCAACTACAACACCTACGCCAACGCCCTCAACGGCAGCAACGCCGATCGGGCGTATTGGACAAACAGCACCGATGGCGGTGTGACGGCGGGCCCGAATGGCAATAAGTGGCTCGAGGCAAACACGTTCGTCGAGCCACAGTCGTCGATCACGTTGCCTTCGTACACGTTCAGCGGCCGCGTCGATTCGGCGACCCTTTCCTCGGCGTACAAGGCCGAGGCGTTCATCAAAGTGCTCGATCCGCTGGCCGGCTACACGCTCTCCCTTTTCGATCGGCAGGAACTCACCGGGCCGACGTTCTCGATCACGTCCGACCTGAGTTTCTACCAGGGGCAGTTGCTTCAGGTAGGGTTCATGGTGTCGGGGGTGAACGCCAATCCGACCAATCTCGTGAGCAACGGAAGCGTTCGGGTCACGACCTTTCCGACGGCGATCACAATCAATGTCGCGAGCGGCACCCAAACCCAGGCGCAGGCCGGATATCCGTCGATCTCAGGATCGAGCCCCGTCTACAAGTACGGCGACGGCACGCTGGTGCTCGACGGCACCAATCCCTTCACGGGCCCGACGGGTGTGTACGCGGGCACGCTCAAAGTGTCGAACAATGCCGGCCTGTCGGCGAGCCCGGTGACGGTCAATGCCGGAGCGTCGCTTTCGGTGGCAGCGGCGGGGCTGACGTCCCTCGATGACGTCGCGGTGCAGACTGGGGCCACCATGTCGCTGCGGAGCGACATCGCCCAGGTTGTCACGATGCAATCCCTGGCGATCGATTCGGTCGTGGCGCTCACGATCGACAGCGGCACCATGGTCAACGGCTACATGAACGTGTTCGACCTGCCGTCGGCTGGCGGGGCCTACAACCCCTATCCCACGAGCGGGCCGTATGCGGTGGCCGATCTGCGAGCGGACTTTACGAGTCCGACCAGCGTGACCCTTTCGCCCTGTTATGTCGCCGACAGCGGCACCTTTTGGTACACGCCGAGTGGCGGCCCTGGTGCCACCGGCAACAAGATCATGGAGGCCAACGTCTACGGTCAGGCCGACGGAACCTACGCCGGAGAGACGGTGCGATTCAGCGGGGATGTCTCCGATTACACGCTGCTGAGTGGCTCAGGCAACTGGACCGTCAAGGCCTACATTCGGGATTTTGCCCCTGACTTCAGCTCCTATAACGAGCAGATCGTTCCCATCTCCACGACGGGTACGTTCTCCGTCAGCATGACGACCGTGAACGATCCGGCCAGGCACGTCCAGTGGGGTTTGCAGACCACCGGGCCTGACGTCTGGATCACCGACTTGGCCTCGAAGGGTGTGGTGACCGTCAATGCGCTGGCGGTCGCTGCGGAGGGCGGGAAGCTCGACGTGGGCCGAGGTCAGATCAGTGTGACATCGGGGCTGACAGCGACCGAACTTGTCACCCAGATCGTTCGCGGTCTCGGAGACGGCACGTGGAACGGTGCGGCAGGAATCACGTCGTCGGCGGTGGCTACCGACGTGGGCCTCGGCATTCCGCGTGCGGTGGGATGGGTCGACCACGGCGACGGTTCGGTGTCATTTGCCTATGCCGCGCCCGGTGATACCAATCTCGACTGGTCGATCGATCTCCTCGATGTCGGAAGCTATCTCGCTGCCGGCCGATATGACACCGGAGAACTCGCGACCTGGTCGGAGGGTGACTACACCTACGACGGCGTCGTGGATCTGACGGACGTGGGGCTCTATCTCTCCACCGGCCTCTTCGATGCCGGAACGTACAACCCGCCGGCGTCTGGTGTTTCAGCCGTGCCCGAGCCGACGGTTGCGTTGACCGCAGGGGCGTGTTGTGTGATCGCGGCCGGGGCGAGGTATCGACGGCGATACCCCCGCGGCTGAGCCCTGCGAGGGCTTGGTGGGTGGTGGTGATGGATGGAACGTTGGAAGTGCTCTCTCTGGAGTTCATGGCAATGAATGGACAAGAACCGCTTTGGGCCAAGGTGTCTGGTCGACGACATGGTTTCACGCTCGTCGAACTGCTGGTGGTGATTGCCATCATCGCGACGCTGATCGGGCTTTTGCTTCCGGCCGTGCAATCAGCCCGTGAAGCGGCCCGGCGCACGCAGTGCGGCAACCAACTCCGCCAGATCGGCCTCGCCATCCTGCAAACCGAAGGCGCTTCACGAATGTTTCCCAGCGGCGGGATCACGCCCTACCCGAAGATCGAGGACTACTCTGCGGGTGGCAAGGCCTTCGGTCCCAATAAGCAGGGCCTGTCATGGGGCTTCCAGATTCTGCCCTTCATGGAAGGCGGAAGCATCGCCGCCATCACGAACACCCCTGAGATCGCCAACACGTCGGTGCCGACGTTCAACTGCCCGTCGCGTCGTGGTGCGACGAGCTATAGCAACACCAAGTCGTCCCGCGTGACGAACCAGGGGATCAACGGGCCGGTGACCTATTGGCTCAGCGACTATGCGGCCGCGCAGCCGGCCCCGAGCCGCGCCGAGAATGCGGCGCTCTTCGATGCCAGCATCAAGCTGGGAACGGCTGGCGCCGGCGAACTGGCCACGACGGTTGGATGCAGCAACGGGTATGGCTTTTGGGGGTATGGCACCACCGTTGGCGACTTCCTCGACGCCGGCAAGGTGTCGTCCTTGAAAGCCCGCTACACGGGCTTCAAGGGAGTGATCGTGCGCAGCAACTATCTGGTGAAAAATGGCACGGCGACGGTGATCGACTACTACAAGCCGAACTGCCGCATCAAGGACATCAGCGACGGTCTCAGCAAGACGATGATGGTCTTCGAGAAGCGGCTGATCGCTCCCTATACGCCCGGTGAGGATGACGACGATGAGGGGTGGTCGGCCGGGTGGGACTACGACACCATCCGCACGACCATGTGTCCGCCGCAGGCCGACAGCAACCAGCGGATCGCCGGCACGAATGCCTCCTTCCGGACCCCCGGTGCAGCGCACCCGGCCGGGATCAACACCGTGTTTGCGGACGGCTCGGTTTCGATGATGGCCTACGGCATCGACCCGGAGACGTTCAACTGCCTCGGTCATCGCGAGGACGGTCAAACTGTGAGCGTGCCGTGAGGAGGTTGGCCATGGGTGGCCAGTCATGCCGATCGGTGTGGTCGGCACCTCGGACGATCGCCGTGGCGTGTGCCGTCATGACGCTGGCATCCACGGCAGGGGCTGACCCATGCCGCGTGGCCCTCCGGCAGGATGGCAACGCAGGCTGGACGCTTCTCCGGGATGGTCATCCGTTTCGGATTCGCGGAGCGGGCGGCGAGGGGTCGCTCGAGACGCTTCGAGACTGTGGTGGCACCATGATTCGAACCTGGGGCATCGAGGCCACGGAGCGTCGCATCGACGGCGTGCCATTTCTCGACCGGGCCCATCAGCTGGGCCTCTCCGTGACCCTCGGCCTGTGGCTCGGTCATGAGCGGCACGGATTCGATTACGGTGACGAGCGCCAGATTGCGGCCCAGCGCGAGATGGTCGAACGCGCGGTTCGAACATTCCAACACCATCCGGCAGTCGTGATCTGGGGCCTTGGCAACGAGATGGAAGGACGGGGCGACAACCCGACGATCTGGCGGGAAGTGAACTGGCTGGCCAGGCGGATCAAGGACCTCGATCCCAACCATCCGGTGATGACCGTCGTGGCCAACTTCGATGCGGCGAAACTCGCGGCGATCGAGGCTCATGCCCCTGACATCGATATCCTGGGCGTGAATGCGTATGGCGGCATCGAAACCGTGCCCGACAGGCTTCGGCAGGCCGGCTGGACTCGGCCCTATTGCATCACGGAGTTTGGGCTCAACGGCCCGTGGGAGGTCGGGCTCACCCCTTGGAAGGCCCCGATCGAGCCATCGAGTGCCTCGAAGGCCGCCTCCACGGCACAGGCGCAAGACCTGATCAGCGAGGATGCTCGCTGCCTCGGCAGTTATGCGTTTCTGTGGGGGCAGAAGCAGGAGGCCACCTCGAGCTGGTTCGGCATGTTTTTGCCGACGGGTGAACGCACGGCGCGGGTCGATGTGATGCAGAAGTCATGGAGCGGGCAATGGCCGGCGAACCGTGCGCCGGTGTTGGGGCAAGCAGACGTGCCATTTGCGGAACGGGAGGTGCGACAGGGAGAGCCTCTGGTCGCGGGCATTCGTCACGTCGATCCCGACGGTGATCCACTCTCGTACGCATTCGAGGTGGTGCGGGAGAGCACCGATCGGCGCGAGGGAGGGGATGCCGAGCAAAAACCGGAGGCGGTCCGGGACGCGGTCGTTCACTGTCGTCCGGACGAGGGGGTCGTCGAGATCAGGGCGCCTTCGGAGCCTGGCGCGTATCGCCTTTTCGTGACGGTCCGGGACGGCCACGGTGGTGGGGCCGTCGACAACTGGCCATTTTTCGTTCGTGCCGATCGTTAAGGAGCACCTCCATGCTGCTCGTCCCTCGAGTCCATCCTCGCACCCGCACGCCGGCCGCCGCGCCCCTCGCCTTCACCACGATCGATGGCGAGCCTCATGTCACGATCAGGGACGTCGATCAGATGCCCCCGTTTTTCATGAACATCGTGGGCAACGGCGACGCCTGGATGTTCGTGGGAAGCAACGGCGGCATGACAGCCGGGCGGCGTGATCCGGATGGGGCGCTGTTTCCTTATCAGACCGTCGACAAACTCCTCGCGATGCCCGATGCCAGCGGGCCCGTGACGCTCATCCGAGTCGGGAGCACGGTGTGGGACGTCGGGCAGCGGTCACCGCTCGCCGCCGGGTGCCGAAGGCATCTCCATAAGCACGAACTCGGCACGGACGTCGCCTTCGAGGACATCCACGAGCTCCTTGGGCTCCGATTTCGCCAAACCATCGCATGCAGTGAGGAGTTTGGCATCGTTCGTCGCTGCCTCCTCACCAACATCGGCATCGAGCGGGTGGAGATCAAGCTCCTCGACGGGTGGCGGCAGCTGCTGCCACCGGGCATCTCCCAATCGATGCACGAGCGCTACAGCTATCTCGCGGCGGCGTATGCCCGCCATGAGTTTCTCGACGAGACCGGGATGATGGTGTCGATGCTCAATGCGGCCATCAGCGATCGGCCCGAGCCGGCCGAGTCGCTGCGCGTGGCCGTGTCGTGGTCGGTCGGCCATGAACGCCCTGTCCGAACAGGCGCGAGGCGAGCGGTTGACGCGTTTCGGGCGGGGCACGTCGATGTCGGTTCGTCGAACGAGGTCCGCGGCGAGTTTGGCTGGTATCTCGTTCACGACACGCTGGAGCTCGAACCGGGGGCATCACGAGAGTGGATCACGGTGGCTGACACGGGGCTGGATCACGCGGCCGTCGTGGCTCTTCAACGACGGCTGCAGTCTGCCTCCATTCATGACGAGGTGGTCGCGAGCCTCGATCGTGATGCGTCTGGCATTCGTCGCAAGGTTGCCGCCGCCGATGGGCTTCAGCTGTCGGCGGAACGCGGCACGACGGTCCATCATTTCTCCAACACCCTCTTCAACATCATGAGGGGGGGGATTCCTGTTGATGGCTACCGCTGCCCCGCCGGCGATGTCTCTCACTTCGTGCGTCGTCGAAGTCGATCGACGTGGGAGCGGCATCGCGAATGGCTGGCGACCCAGGGCGACATGGATCTCTCGTCGATCGACGAGGCAGCAAAGGCGGTCGAAGATCCCCAACTGCGGCGCATTCTTCGCGAATACCTGCCGATCGGTTTCAGCCGCCGGCATGGCGACCCAAGCCGTCCATGGAACCGCTTCTCGATCGCGACCCGCGACGAGTCTGGCGAGCCCGTGCTGGGGTATGCGGGGAACTGGCGCGATCTCTTTCAAAACTGGGAGGCCCTCGCCGTCAGTCACCCGTGTTGCCTGCCTGCGATGATTGCCGCCTTCCTCAATGCGTCGACGGCCGATGGCTACAACCCCTATCGCGTGACCCGCGACAGCATCGACTGGGAGGTCGAAGACCCGAATGATCCCTGGAGCCACATCGGCTACTGGGGTGATCATCAGATCGTCTACCTCACGAGGCTTCTCGAGGCCTGCGAACGGTACTGGCCAGGACGGCTCGCCTCCGAGCTCGATGAACCGCTCTACGGTGCCAGTGTGGTGCCGTACCGGATTCGTGGGTTCGACGACCTCCTCGCGGATCCCCGTCATACGATCGAGTTCGATCCGGCCGAGGATCGGCGGCTGCGGGAGCGGATGGCCTCGGAAGGTGGAGATGCGGCGCTGGTGCAGGCCGCCGACGGAACGCCCAGGCTCCACACACTCGCCGAAAAACTCCTTGTTCCGACCCTCGTAAAACTTTCCAACCTCGTGCCGGAGGGGGGCATCTGGCTCAATACCCAACGGCCGGAGTGGAACGACGCCAACAACGCGTTGGCGGGCTGGGGCGTTTCGGTGGTGACGGCGTGCCACCTGCGACGCCATTGCGACGTGCTCGATCGATTGATCGGGGCGAGCGATCGAGAAACGCTCGCGCTCTCCCTGCCCGTGGCCACGCTCGTCGATGATCTGGCGGCGGCCTTGTCGAGCTGGCCCGATGGAGGGAGGCGATCGGTCTTTGAGTCGCTGGGCCGCGCCGGAGAGCGGCATCGCCGCGATGTGTACGCGGGAGGATCGGATCACCGCCGGGCGGTTTCCGTGAGTGACATTCGCGAGCTGTTGTCGGCGGCGAGACGGATTCTCGACGACACGATCCGTGCAAACATCCGCGATGACGGCCTGGTGCATTCGTACAACAGGCTCGAGTGCACCGATGATCGATTCGACATCGGTCGGCTCGGCCTGATGCTCGAAGGTCAGGTGGCGGCGCTGTCGAGCGGCGTGTTCGACGACCGGGCGACCTCGATGCTCGAGGCACTCCGGTCGAGTCCGCTCTATCGTGCCGATCAACGGAGCTACATGCTCCAGCCCGATCAGCGACAGACTCCGTTCCTGCAGCGGAATCGACTGCCGGATCACTGGCAATCGAGGTGCCCGGGCGTCGCCGCTCGTGTGGCGGCCGGCGAGAGCGATCTCATCGTGCTCGACGTGGCGGGCGATGCCCACTTCCATGCCGACTTCGCCCATGCCGGCGACGTGCTGCGCCGATACGATGCCAAGGCATACCCGGAGGACGAGCGGGAGGCGGTGCTCGCGCTCTGGGAGCAGGTGTTTCATCACGCCACGTTCACCGGACGGAGCACCACTTTTTTCGGTTTCGAAGGGCTCGGCAGCATCTACTGGCACATGGTCGCCAAACTGCTGCTTGCGGTGCAGGAGTGCCACGATCGTGTGGCTCCGTCCGACCGACGTTCGCTTTCCCTCGCCTTCGCGACGATCCGAGACGGGCTCGGCTTCCGCAAGGCTCCTGCGGAGTACGGTGCCTTTCCCACCGATGCGTATTCGCACACGCCGCGGCATCTCGGGGCACAGCAACCCGGCATGACCGGACAGGTGAAGGAGGAGATCCTGGTTCGCTTTGGCGAACTTGGTGTCGACGTGGTGGCGGGATCCCTGCGGTTTCAGCCGCAACTCGTCGATACGGCGGAGTTTGGCCCCGCATCGAGGTTTCACGCCATCGACGTCACGGGCCGTCGGCGTGACATCGCGGTGCCCGAGGGCGGGCTGGCCTTCACGGTCTGCCAGGTGCCGGTCGTCTATGAGCCATCCGCCACGAGCTTCATCCGCATCGTGTATGGCGGTGATCGAGTTGAGACCATCGACGGCCACACGCTGCCCGTGAGCGTGAGCGGCGAGGTGTTTCGACGCACGGGGCGGGTGGTGTCGATTCAGGTGGGAGTCACCAAGGAGCGGTCGTGATGTCGCACGCAGGCGAGTCGTCCAGGCTTTCGCAGGCCGAGAAGTTCGGCTATGGGCTCGGCGATACGGCGAGCAATTTTGTGTGGGCGCTCATGATGAACTTCATCATGTACTTCTACACCGACATTTTCGGCATCACCGCCGCCGCGGCGGGAACGATGCTCTTGTTCGCCCGTTCGACCGATGGATTCTTCGACTTCTTCGTGGGCGCCGTGGCCGACCGCACCGAAACCCGTTGGGGACGGTTTCGGCCGTGGCTCCTGTGGCTCTGTGTGCCCCTCGCGGTTGTTTTCGTGCTGGCGTTCACGACGCCCGACGTGTCGCCGGCATGGAAGCTGGCGTGGGCCTGGATCACCTACAACGTGCTCATGCTCACCTACTCCGCGATCAACATCCCCTATGGTGCGTTGTCCGGCGTGATGACGGATGATTCGATGGAGCGAACGAGCCTCAACGCCTACCGGATGTCGCTGGCACAGGTCGGTGGCATCATCGCCAACACGAGTTTTCTCTGGCTCGTGGGCACCCTGGGAAAGGGTGACGTGCAGCGGGGCGCCCAGGCCACGGTCGCGATCTTCGCCGTCGCCGCCGTGGTGCTGTTCCTGATCTGCTTCGCGACCACCCGGGAACGGATTCATCCGCCGCCGGCCCAACGCACGAAGGTGCGTGACGACATCAAAATGCTGCTGGCCAATAGGCATTGGATCGCCATGTTCGTGACCGGGCTCGTCACGATCACGCTCGCGGTGGTGCGCGGCTCTGCGGGTATCTACTACCTCAAGAGTTACCTTCACTGGGCCGACGATCGCATTGGGCTGTATTTCCTCGTCGGTGGCCTCGCGATGATCGCGGGTGCGATGGCAACTCCCATTGCCGTGCGACTCCTCGGCCGGAAGTGGGCGTTCGTGGTCAGCATGCTGGTGGTGGCCATAACGGCCGTGCCGTTCTATGTGATGACCCCCGAACAGACCGCGGGTGTGTTTACGTTCCACATCCTGGGCATGGTGGCCTCCGGGGTGAATGCGACGCTCTACTGGACGCTCGTGGCCGACACCGCCGACTTCGCCGAGTGGATGTTTCGAGTGCGGACGACGGGAATCGTGTTTTCCGCCACCACGTGTGCGCAGAAGGCGGGCATGGGGATTGGTGCTGCGGCCGCAGGACTCCTGCTCGATCGGTATGGCTATGTGGCGAACGCGGAACTCTCCGAGTCGGCTCGGCAGGGCATCCTGTTGATGATGAGCCTGATTCCTGCGGGTGGATTGCTCGCCCTCGCTGCCGGCTTCTGTGGATATGGATTGACCGAGGACGTGTGTCATTCGATGCGCGTGGAACTCGCGGAACGTCGTCTCGCACGCTGAAGTGGTGGTCCGTGGCATGGTCCCGACGCGTGCATCCGCCGGACCTTCAGCCTATGCTTGGTGCATGACCGAGACATGCATGAGAGGCAGGGTGGGGCGGGCGTGTGTCACGTGGGGTGTCGTGTCGTGGCTTCTTGCTGGTGCCTTGGGGCTGACGCCGGCCATCGCGCTGTCGGCGGCGAACGACTATCCCTATCTCTCGTGGCAGGACGATTTTGACGGGGCGTCGATCGAGCGATCCCGGTGGACGTATGACCTTGGCACGGGATCGCAATACGGCCTGACGGGCTGGGGCAACAACGAGCTTCAGTACTACACCGACTTCACCCGCAACGCGTCCGTGGGCAATGGCATGCTGTCGATCACGGCCAGGCAGGAGAAGGTTGGTGGCCAGGACTACACGTCAGCCCGTCTGAAGACGGAAGGTCTGTTCAGCCAGGCGGGAGGGAGATTCGAGATCCGTGCCGCGCTTCCCACCGGGCAGGGGATCTGGCCGGCCCTCTGGATGATGCCGACGAGTTCGACCTACGGTGGATGGGCGTCATCGGGCGAGATCGACATCATGGAGGCACGCGGGCAGGAGCCCAGCCGGGTGGAAGGCACGATCCATTACGGAGGGTCCTGGCCGGGAAACACATGGTCGAGTTCCTCGTACACCTTTCCGGCTGGTCAGACGATCGCGGGGTTTCACACGTATGCCCTGGAGTGGGATTTTGTCGGGAGTCCGGCGATCCGGTGGTACGTCGATGGGACGTTGTTTGCCACCAAGACGTCCTGGTGGTCGTCAGGCGGGGCCTATCCGGCACCGTTCAATCAGCC
>JAFMIU010000018.1 GCA_017853835.1 Pirellulales bacterium
TTCGAGCCGTGGGGCTACACGAAGAACCCCGACATCCCGGTGGCGAAGAGCCTCGTCGACTACCTGTTCCGATGGATGGGAACGGAGTTCATCCCTGGTTACCGTGAGGCGAATCGCCCCGGCGGCTATGGCGGAGACTCGGGAGGCGAATCGTCGGGCGGGGGCGACACGGAAAGTGAGCGCAAGCCCGCCGCCACGATGGCGAGCGGGCAGGCCGATGGCCAAGGGAAGGCCAAGTCGGTCGAGGTGACGGGCAGCCGGGGCAAGCATCCGGGTGGCACCAACGGTCACACGACGCCCGCTCGGGCGACGGCGAAGGCGTCGACGGCGGCGATCCTGGAGCGGGCCGGGGTGAAGATGGCTGTCGATCCGACCGCGAGCCCGGTCGATCGCCAGAGCCAGTTCGCCAACTTCCAGATCGATGCGCCCGTATGCGACAACTGCGGATCGATCACGGTTCGGAACGGCAACTGCTACCTGTGCCACAACTGTGGCAACAGCATGGGCTGTTCCTGAACGGATGGAGGGGTTGTAGCGGGACGCAAGGAATTCGGTGCAGGCGGTCGGGCGACGCGGTCGAAGTCACTTCTACGACATTCGACCCGTCGCCGCGTACCGTCGGAGGTGCCAACCCCTTCGCGTTGACCCGAATCCCCTGAGGCCCTGAGCGATTTCGCTCGCGGCCGCGATTCGCGTCAGTTTCGCATTGCTCTACCCCGTTCGCAGGCGGTAGACGGGCTCGATCCACGAAGGGCCGGGGTGGCAATCGCCGCTCCGGCCCTTGTCGTTTGGCGGGCATTGCCATTGGCCGCCTCGATGTGTCGAATACCGCTCCCCGGATTGCTGCACCCCGCCACCTACCTCGCAGGAGTCTTTCTGACATGGCCAAGAAGTCCGTCGCCGCCCTCGATCCTCACGCCAAGACGGTGCTCGTTCGGGTGGATTTCAACGTGCCGCAGGATGACTCGGGGGCGATCACCGACGACCGCAGAATTCGGATGGCCTTGCCCACGATCCGCTCGATCATCGACCGGGGTGGCAAGGCGGTGCTGATGTCGCACCTCGGGAGGCCTGCGGGCAAGGGTTTCGAACAGGCCTATTCGCTGGCGCCCGTGGCGACTCGTCTGGGTGACCTGCTCGGCATTCCGGTGGCATTGGCGTCTGACACGGGCGGAGCCGATGCCCATGCGAAGGCCGCCGCCCTTCCCGCGGGTGGCGTGCTCGTGCTCGAAAACGTCCGGTTCAACAAGGGGGAGAAGAAGGGCGACGACGCCTCCTATGTGGACGGGCTTGCTCGTCTCGCCGACGCCTACGTCAACGACGCCTTCGGCACCTGCCACCGAACTGAGGCGAGCATGCACGCGGTGCCCGTGGCGATGAAAAAACTCGGGAAGCCCGCCGTGGTGGGTTTTCTCGTGGAGAAGGAAATCCAGTATCTGTCGGATGCCATCGCCCGGCCGAAGCGTCCCTTCGTGGCGATCCTCGGCGGCAAGAAGGTGTCGGACAAGATTGCGGTGATCACAAACCTGTTGTCCATCTGCGACCGCGTCTTGATCGGTGGCGCCATGGCCTACACGTTTGTCCTTGCCCAGGGTGGCAAGACCGGCACGTCGCTCGTCGAACCCGACAAGGTGGAGCTTGCCAAGGAGCTGCTCGCCAAGGGGGGCGACAAGCTCGTGCTGCCGGTCGATACGCACTGCGCCGATGCCTTTTCGGCAACAGCCAACAAACTCGTCGTGAAGGCAGGCCAGATTCCGGATGGTTTTGAGGGGCTCGATGTCGGGCCTGAAACGGCGAGGATCTACGCCGACATCATTCGAGCCGCCGGCACCGTCGTGTGGAACGGGCCCATGGGTGTGTTTGAGCTGCCCCCGTTCGATGCCGGGACCAAGGCCGTGGCGGATGCCGTCGCCGAAGCCACGGCCAAGGGGGCCGTCACGATCATCGGTGGAGGCGACTCCGCTGCCGCCGTCGAGCAACTCGGCTACGCCGACCGCGTCAGCCACGTTTCAACGGGGGGCGGGGCCTCGCTCGAGATGCTCGAAGGCAAGGCGTTTGACACGGTGGCGGTCCTCGACGACGCCTGATCAGGGAGTGGCGTCACCAGGGGAACCCGCGAGGCGTTTTGCTGCCTCGGTGGCGTAGGCTCGATCGTGTGGGCTGAGACTCTCGAGCGGAACGTCGACCCGGCCTCGTGGGCCCTCGATCACGCAGCTGCCGTCGGACGTGACCTCGATCAGGTGGCCCACCATGGCGTGCGAGCCCGTGAGATCGATCCAACGCCGGCGTGGCTCGGTCGGGGCTGGAGGATCGTTCGCGGTCGGGGCTTTATCGACGAGGCCAGGTTCGGCCGGCGTCGTGGCCGCCTGAGACTCGTCTTCTTCCTCGAACCAGTTGGGTTCGTCGTGTGGCGTGGTGGGATCGAGGATGGGAGCCGCGGCGGCAGGATGCTCCGGAGTCTCGTCGACGATGGTGGCCTGGTGCGGCTCGTCTTCCTGGATGGCCGCAGGCTCGGGCTCGGCGGCAGGGGTGACGACGGGTGGCCTGGCCGGCGCCGACGCGACCGGTGCGGACGGAGGGGTTGCCACCGGTTCCGGGCTGGCCACGGCGGGTGCCACGGACTCCCACGGGGCAGCATCGACGGCGATCACGAGCCATCGCGACTCGCAGGGGGTCGACGGCGTGGCGATCGTCCAGCGGCCGACAGGGCCTCCTTCGGTGACGGCACTCATCGACATCACGCCACTGAGGCCGCCGGCCAACCAGACGTGCAGGCATCGGCGCACGGAACGTCTCCACGGGGTGGGGGGATCACGACGCCATCATGCTACTTCCGATGGCAGGGCGAGGGAAACCATCGTGCTGCCTCGGCAAGGTCGCCTGTTCAGCGGGCATGACGTGTGGAATCCGCCTCGGGATTGGGTGTTGGCAGCTGGGCGCCCACATCGCTGAGCCATTGATCGAGCCTGGCCCGCAACGATGACGTTTGATCGGGCCGTGCCCCCGCGAGGTCGCGGGATTCACCAGGATCGTCTCCGAGGTGATAGAGCTCGTCGCGGCCATCTTCGTAGAAGTGCACGAGCCGCCACGGGCCGGCACGGACCGCGGAGTAGGGTGTGGCGCCGCCTGGGTGGTAGTGAGGGTAGTGCCAGAAGATCGCATCACGGCCGAGGGTGCCGCCTTCGAACAGCGGAGCGAGAGAGCATCCGTCGAGCGGCTGGTCGGCAACGGTGCCGACGTGGGTGAGATCGAGGATGGTGGCGGGGATGTCGGGAGTGATCACGGGCTCGTCACACTGTGTTCCGGCGGACGTGACGCCGGGCCATGTGATGACGAGCGGCACTCGCACGCCCCCCTCGTAGGCCGAGCCCTTGCCGGCACGGAGCGGCTTCATATCGGTGATCGAGGCCTGGCCGCCGTTGTCGCTGGTAAACACGATCGCCGTCTGATCGCGGAGACCGAGGCGATCGAGCGTGGTGAGGATGCGGCCGAGCGATTCATCCACGCTCTCGATCATGGCCGCGTAGGCGGCGCGCTGTGGGGAGAGGTTCGGCCATCGTGCGACGGCCCGTGCGGTTGCTTCGGGCTTCGCTTGGATCGGCGTGTGAACGGCGTAATGGGCGAGATGGAGATAGAACGGAACGTCGCGATGCGACTCGACGAAGGCCACAGCCTCGGATGCCTCGCGATCGGTGAGGTATTCGCCTGTCGGGCCGTCGACGAGCGCGGGAATCCGATACGGCGAGAAATAACTCGGCGGATGACCGATCTGGCAGCCGCCCACGTTGTGGTCGAAGCCCCTGTGCTCGGGTGAAAACGCCCCTTCGCCCAGGTGCCACTTTCCGATCAGGGCGGTCGCGTATCCGGCGCCGGAGAGCCGCTCGGCCACCGTGACGGCCTCGGCCGGGAGATGCTTGCGCCAGTCGGGAATCCGAAGCAGGGCGTGAGGCCGCTCGTGGCCGGCGATCCAGTCGGTGACATGGAGCCTGGCCGGGTACTGGCCCGTCATCATGGCGGCCCGCGTGGGCGAGCAGACGGTGCAGGCGGCGTAGGCGGCGGTGAACCGCACCCCGCGGGACGCGAGCTGGTCGACGTGGGGCGTCTGGGATGACTCGCTCCCTTGGCAGGTGACGTCCTTCCACCCGAGGTCGTCGACGAGCACGACGATCACGTTGGGCGGTCGCTCCGCCCCCAGACCGTTCATGGATACGATGGAGAGGGCGACACACACGGCGAGCCGACGCAGGCAGTTCATGGGACACGCCTCCAAAGGGGTGAGGGGCGGGTGATGCAGGGGAGTGTGAACGCAATCATACTGAGGGATGATGGGAACGCCCGACCGTCGTGAGCGGCGGTGGCCGGCGTCACGATCGTGGCATGGAAATCGAAGGGGGAGTGTCATGACATGGCAGCCAATGGCGATCGCGATCCTTGCCGGGATGGCGACGGGTGCGATCGCCGCCAAGGAACCGGTCCCGCGGGAGTCGCGACCGAATGTGGTGCTGATCATTTCAGACGACCAGCATTGGCACGATTTCGCCTTCATGGGCCATGAGCACCTGCGGACTCCGAATCTCGATCGTCTTGCCGCGCAGAGCCTCGTGTTTCCTCGCGGATACGTGACGAGCAGCCTGTGCTGTCCGAGCCTGGCGTCGATCATCACCGGGCGCTACCCCCACGAGCATCGAATCGTCGGCAACGATCCCCCCGACACCCCTTCGGCGCCACGACAAAGCCCCCAAGGCAAGCAGGCCTTCGAGCGAGGCCGCGAGCGGATGAACGCGCATCTCGATGCGTGGCCCACCATGCCGAGACTCCTGGGGACCGCCGGGTACCGAAGCCTCCAGACCGGCAAGTGGTGGCAGGGTGATTTTGCACGGGGCGGGTTTGACGAGGGGATGACCCGGGGCGAACGGCATGGTGACGGCGGGCTCGCCATCGGCCGTGGCACCATGAAACCGATCGAGGAGTTCACGGAACGCTGTCGGTCTGACGGAGTGCCGTTCTTTGTGTGGTATGCGCCGATGCTGCCACACGATCCGCACGATCCGCCGGCGGATCTCGTCGAGCACTACACCGAAAAGGCCGGCAACGTGAACGTGGCCCGCTACTGGGGCAACGTCGAGCGGTTCGATCGCACGGTGGGTGATCTGCTCGACCATCTCGATCGCACGGGGCTTTCCGAAGACACGCTCGTGATCTTCGTTACCGACAATGGATGGATTCAAAACCCGGCATCGAAGGGGTTTGGTCCCCGGTCGAAGCTGTCGCCCTACGATGGCGGGCTCCGCACACCGATCATGCTGCGCCGCCCTGGCACGATCCGGCCTCGTACGAGCGATGCCCTCGCATCCTCGATCGACCTGCTGCCAACGGTCATGGCCGCCTGTGGCGTCAACCCGCCGGCGGGACTGCCGGGAATCAATCTGCTCGACGACGCCGCGACGGCGTCGCGTCGGCAGGTTTTCGGTGAGTGCTACACGCATACGATCGTCGACCTCGACGATCCTGCCCGCAGCCTGCTCTGGCGATGGACCGTGCAGGATCAATGGAAGCTGATCGTTCCTGCCAAACCATCGGGCGACAAGGTCTTTCCGGCATGGCAGGGCCGTCACGTCGACGACGTGTCGCGGGGAATGTTCGAGCGGGGTGAGGCGGAACTCTACGACGTCGTGACCGACCCCGATGAGCGGGAAAACCTCGCCGGCAAGCATCCCGCGATCGTGGATCGGCTTAGCGCCGACATCGATCGCTGGTGGAACCCCGATGCGGAGCCGAAAGGCTCCACGACATCGGCGACGAAAAAGCCGAACCTGCTCGTGTTTCTTGCCGACGATCTCGGCGCCCATGATCTTGGCTGCACGGGGAGTTCGTTCTATCGCACACCCGCCGTCGATGCCCTCGCCGCCGATGGGATGGTTTTTTCGCGAGCCTACGCCGCTGCGCCGGTCTGCTCGCCCACGAGGGCGGCGCTGATGACCGGCCGCCACCCGGCCCGTGTGGGGATCACGAACTACATCGGTGGCGAGCGACGCGGCAGCCTGCTTCCAGCGGAGTACCGGCGGTCACTTCCCGCCGAGGAGGTGACCATCGCCGAGCGGCTTCAGGCATCCGGATACGCGACGGGCATCTTCGGCAAATGGCACCTCGGGCCTCCGGCCGACGTGATGGCGCATGGCTTCGAGGTGACAGGATCGATCGACGTGAGGCCCGGCGGTGGTCCCGCCGATGATCCGCACCATGCCATGGCGATCGCCCGCCAGGCGGCGGCGTTCATCGCCGAGCACGGGAGCCGCCCCTTCTTTTGCTACGTGCCGTTTCATTCCGTCCATGTTCCGCTTCGGTCGTCGGAGGGGCTGGTGCGGGAGGAGCGGCAGCGCGCCAGGCGTGTTTCGGCCGATGGAGCGAGGAGCGTTCCCGAAGGAGATCGGGTCGCTCGTGCGGTGCAGGATCATCCGGTCTATTCGGCGATGATCACCGAAATGGACAGGGCCGTCGCGACGGTGCTCGCGGCGGTTGAAGCCAAGGGCGTGGCCGACACGACGCTGGTGGTGTTCACCAGCGACAACGGCGGGCTCTCGACGGCGGAAGGATCACCCACGTCGAACCTGCCTCTTCGTGCCGGAAAGGGCTATCTCTACGAAGGGGGAGTTCGCGTACCCCTGCTTGTCCGATGGCCCCATGTCGTGAAGCCCGGCACCACCTGCGATGTTCCCGTGACGACACTCGACATCGCCGCAACCCTGCTCGATGCGGCGGGGGCTTTGGATCGGGACGGCGCGGCCCTCGATGGAGAGACGCTGCGGCCGCTGCTCGCGGGGGCGGGATCGCTTTCCGATCGTGACCTCGTGTGGCATTACCCTCACTATTCCAATCAGGGCGGTCGTCCTTCGAGTTCACTGATGGCGGGCGATTCGGCACCCGGGGAACGTGAAAAAATTGTCCTGCACGACGAAGATGGCCGCGTGGAGTTGTTTGACATCGCCGCCGACGAGGGAGAAACGCAGGATCTGGCCTCGGTACGGCCGGAGCGTGCGCGAGCGTTGCGGCGGCGACTCGAGACGTGGCGTGACACCGTGGGAGCGACGCTCGCCACGCCGAATCCCGAACCGGTCGAGCCCTTCGGCGACCAGGAATCGACCTCCGGTCGCCAGGCCGCCTCATCTGGTGGGTAGACTGGCGGGCTGTTCATTCCAGCCCGGTCGTAGGCGCAGTCTCGGAGCAATCGTCATGCGTTTGTTCGCCGTCGCGGCAGTGATGCTCTCCACCACCGCCTGGGCCGACAACTGGCCGAACTGGCGAGGTCCGTCGCTCAACGGTGCCGCCGCAGGCACGGGATACGTGGCCGAATGGGGGCCTGATCAGCATGTCGTCTGGAAGGTCTCGCTGCCGGGACTCGGGGCGAGCACGCCCGCCGTCTGGGGCGACATGCTCGTGGTGACCTGCACCATCGAGGGCAAGGACGCCGTCATCGGCCTCGACCGGTCGGGGCGCGAGCGATGGCGACAGACGCTCGGAGAGGCCAGGGCCGGTAAGCACAAAAAGGCGACCGGTGCGAACTCGTCGCCCGTGACCGATGGCGAGCAGGTGTGGGTGTATTTCAAGAGCGGCGAACTGGCCTGTCTCGACCTGGCGACCGGGGCGGTTGCCTGGCGGACGAATCTGCAGCAGCGGTTCGGCGAAGACACCCTCTGGTGGGATCTCGGCACATCGCCGGTTCTGGCGAAGGAGACGGTGATCGTTGCCGTGATGCAGTCGGGGCCGTCGTATCTGGCGGCGTTCGACCGCGGCACCGGCGACCTCGTCTGGAAACACGATCGGGATGTGCCGGCGCCCGAGGAGGCGGCGCAGAGTTACTCCACGCCGATCGTCGTGGCGGGCGATGGCACGAAGGGCGAACCAAACGAGGTGGTCTTCGTGCTTGGCGCAGATCATGTCACCGCGCATGACGCGGCCACCGGCCGGGAGATGTGGCGGGTGGGTGGGCTCAATCCGCAGGCCAATGGCTTCTTTCGATCGATCGCCTCGCCGGTTTTGGCGGGCGATCTCGTCATCGCCCCCTACGCCCGCGGCGGAACGATCACCGCCATCCGTCGCGGCGGCTCTGGTGACGTGACCGACACGCACGTCGCCTGGGTGAGGAAGGACATCGGCGCCGACGTTCCCACGCCCGCGTTTCACGAAGGCCGCATCGTGGTCTGCACCGACAAGGGCGTGGTCGAGGGGCTCGAGTCGGCCACGGGACGCACGGTGTGG
The DNA here is from genome assembly GCA_017853835.1 of Pirellulales bacterium. GTDB lineage: Bacteria > Planctomycetota > Planctomycetia > Pirellulales > UBA1268 > QWPN01. The sequence goes on from JAFMIU010000018.1 coordinate 8,257, forward strand.
CGGAAGGAACTGTCGAAGAACCGCAATGCCTACAGTGCCTCGCCGGTGATCGTGGACGGCCGTGTGATCGTCGTGCGTGAGGACGGTGAAGCGGTTGTGCTCGGATGGCCAGCGTCAGATGGTGGCGAGGTGACGGTGGTGGGGGGCGGCGCCGTCGGCGAAATGACCGTCGCCACCCCCGTCTGCGTCGATGGCAGGATGTTTCTACGGACGCACGATTCCCTCTGGTGCATAGGAGAAAAGTGATGCGTCGATCTTGGGTTTTCGCGACAGCGGTGGTGGCGGCACTGGGTGCTGCGGCGGTGCAGGCCGCTGACGGACCACCCGCTCGGGTGCTCGTCGTGAGTGTGACGACCGGCTTTCGCCATGCCTCGATCGCCACGGCCGAGCCCGTCCTCGAAGATCTCGGGCGATCGTCGGGCCTTTTCCACTGCGACCACCTGCGGATGCCGCCGGGACGTCTGCCGCAGCCCAAGGCTCCGAAACGGGGCAAGGGCGTGTCGGATGAACAGTGGAAGGCCCAGCGCGCGGCGTTTGAGCGTGAGGAAGAGGTTTTTCGCCGGGACGATGCGGCCTGGCAGAGGACCGTTCGCGATCAGTTTGCGAAGGTGTTTTCAGCAGAGTCACTCGGGCAGTTCGATGGCGTCGTGTTCTTGAGCACGACCGGCGAACTGCCGGTGCCCGACCTCGAAGCCTTCCTCGAGTGGGTCAAATCGGGCAAAGCGTTCATCGGCTTCCATGCCGCGACCGACACCTTCAAGAGTTCCGACGCGTACTGCGAGATGATCGGAGGACACTTCGCCGGTCATCCATGGGGCGCCGGCGGCGAACACGCCTTCGTGGTCCACGAGCCTGGGCACCGGGTGGTGGCCATGTTTCCAGAGCGATTTCGCTGGAAAGAAGAGATCTACCAATACGACCTTCGATACACGCCCGAGAATTTGCGGGTGCTCGTGAGCCTCGACATGCAAGGGAGCACGCCCAAGGAGCCGTGGCACGTTCCCGTGGCATGGGTTCGGGACTACGGCAAGGGGCGAGTGTTTTCGACCAACTTCGGTCACAACGACGCCACCTGGAACGAGCCGATGTTTCAAAAACACATGCTCGAAGGGATGGCCTGGGCGCTGGGGCGATTCGACGCCCCGACCGCCCCGAATCCTGAGGTCCAGGCCGCCGAATACCTTCGGAGCGTGGTCGCAGCGGCTGCGGCGGCCACCGGAGCCGACGCCGATGCCCTGCGGGCGAAGGCCGACGCGAAAATCGCCGCGAATCCCGTGTGGCCGCTCGAGTTGCGGCCGATGCTCCTGGAACTTCGTGGCACGAAACCGGAGGAACGGGCAACGTTGTATGCGAGGGTGATCGCGGCGATCGAGACGCCCTGACCCGCGGAGGACCGCGCGCGTGACACGAGGAAAGAAGACGCATGCAAAGCCCGGCCTTTTTTCTTGTCGCCCTGGCTGCGGCGGTGGGTTTCGACAAAGCTGCGGTCGCGGCCCAGCCCAACGTCGTGGTGATCCTCGCGGATGACCTTGGGTTCTCCGATCTTGGCTGCCATGGCGGCGAGATCGACACACCGCACCTCGATCGGCTCGCCGCCGCGGGCGTGCGGTACACGCAGGGCTACAACACCGCCCGCTGCTGGCCGTCGCGTGCGGCCCTCCTCACCGGGTATTACGCCCAGGCGATTCGGCGCGACGGCATGGACGGTGTGGATGGGGGGGCGAAGGGCACGCGGCCGGCCTGGGCGAGGCTCCTGCCCGAACTCCTCGCGCCGGCCGGCTATCGCTCCTACCATTCCGGCAAATGGCACATCGACGGCGATCCTTCCGCGCAGGGGTTTGCGCGGTCGCTCGATGTGAACGCCACCGGTCAGAGCAACTACTTCAACGCCGCTGGTGTGGTTGGTGATGTCGTGTCAAACGACGCCGCCGACTTCTATGCCACGCGGGCCATCGGAGATCACGCCGTCGCCTGTCTCGCCGATCACGCACGGGATCACTCCGCCACACCATTTTTTCACTACGTGGCGTTTACGGCCCCGCACTTTCCGCTGCAGGCACCGGCGGAGTTGATCGCAAAGTATCGCGACCGGTATCAGTCGGGCTGGGATGCCGTGCGCGAGGTGCGTGTCGCCAGCGTCGCCCGGCTGGGCATCGTCACGACGCCTGCCTCGGCGATCGAGCGGGAGGTTGGCCCGCCCTATCCCTTTCCCGACGCCATTCGCCGTCTCGGGGCCGGGGAAGTCGACCGGCCCAGGCCCTGGACCGATCTCACGCCCGACCAGCGGGCATTTCAGAGCGAGAAGATGGCCATCCATGCCGCGATGGTCGAGGCCCTCGACCACGAGGTGGGTCGGATCGTCGCGCAGCTCACGGCGATGAATGCGCTCGACGACACTGTGCTGATGTTCCTGAGCGACAACGGCGCCTCCGCCGAGATCATGGTGCGAGGTGAGGGGCATGATCCATCGGCTCCCGCAGGGTCACGCGCGACGTTCCTCTGCCTCGGACCCGGCTGGTCGAGTGTCTGCAATGCCCCTCTGCGCCGTCACAAAACATGGCTGCACGAAGGGGGCATTGCCACACCCTGGATCGTGCACTGGCCGAAGGGGATCGCCACCCAGGGGGATGTTCGGCATCAACCCGTGCACGTCGTCGACGTGGTGCCCACCGTGCTCGAACTCGCAGGGGTCCCTTTTCCCGTCGAGCGTGAGGGGAGTCCGGTGCCGCCGCCGCACGGTCGGAGTTTTGCCGCCTCCCTCTCCGATGCCTCCGCGCCGCCTGCCCATGAGTCGATGTGGTGGTGTCACGATGGTCACCGCGCCGTCCGCGTCGGTGACTGGAAGCTCGTGGCACTCGAAGGAAGCCCGTGGGAACTGTATGACCTCTCCCGCGATCGTTGCGAAACGAAGAATCTGGCCGCCGAGGATCCGGCCAGAGCGGCCATGCTCGAGCAGACGTGGAATCGGATCGCGGCCGAGGCGCGATCGCTTGCCGTGGCCGGCGTCGCGGCGTCACCTCCTGCAGCGGCGCAGGCGGGTCAGCGCCCCCCCAACATCATCTATGTGATGACCGATGATCAGGGCTACGGGGACATCGCCATGCACGGCAATCCCGTGATCAAAACGCCCACCCTTGATCGCCTCTGGCGGGAGAGCGTGCGGTTGACGGAGTTTCACGCAAGCCCGACGTGTGCGCCGACTCGGGCGGCCCTGCTGACCGGGCGTCATGAGTTTCGCTCGGGTGTCACCCACACCATCAACGAGCGCGAGCGGCTGGCTCTCTCCGCGACGACGCTTCCGCAGCTCTTGAGGACGGCCGGATATGCCACGGGAATCTTCGGAAAGTGGCATCTCGGCGATGAAGACGAATACCAGCCGGGTCGCCGTGGGTTCGAGCGAACGTTCATCCACGGCGCGGGGGGCATCGGCCAGACCTTTCCCGGAAGTTGTGGGGATGTGGACGGCAACCGGTATGTCGATCCGGTGATCCGAAGCGACGGTACGTTCGTCAAGACCGAGGGCTACTGCACCGACGTGTTTTTCTCCGAGGCAACACGGTGGATCGAAGCCCGGCATCGGGCGAACAAACCGTTTTTCTGCTACCTCACCCCGAACGCGCCGCATGAGCCGCTCGATTGTCCCGCTGGGTCTGACGAGCCGTATCGCGAGGCCATCGATGCGCTCGGCGTGACCAATGCCGCAGAGCGGGCCAAGATCGCGAAGTTTTATGGAATGATCGAAAACATCGACACGAACATGGGCCGGCTGCTCGACACACTCGACAGGCTCGGGATCGCGGATGAGACGCTCCTGGTGTTTACGACCGACAACGGCACGGCCAACGGCGCCCCGGTCTTCAACGCCGGGATGCGCGGCGCGAAGGGGTCGGTGTGGCGTGGTGGCACGCGGGTGCCGTCGTTCTGGCGATGGCCTGGCGTGCTCCCGGCGGGCGTCGATGTGGAGGCGGTCACGGCGCACCTCGACGTGCTTCCGACGCTGTGCGAGATCGCCGGAGTCTCGATCCCCTCCCGTGTCGCCGACCGCCTCGATGGCCGAAGCATGGTGCCGCTCCTTCACGATCCGCACGCGTCCTGGCCCGATCGACCGCTCGTCACCCACCAGGGCCGTTGGGATCGCGGAAAGGCCGCCGAGAGCCAGTATCGAAACTGCCGGATTCGCGAGGGGCGATGGAGCCTCGTCAACGTCAAGAACCGTGAGGATCGGTGGGAACTCTACGACATCGTGAGCGACCCTGCCGAGTCGCACGACGTCGCCGCTGAGCATCCCGACATCGTGGCGCGGATGGCCGCCTGGTATGGCCGCTGGTGGGCGAGCGTCCAGGAGGACCTCGTCAATGAAGACTGCGATGGTCCTCCGGAGAATCCGTTCAAGGTCGCGTACCGCCTTCAGCAGAAGGAGGCGACGACGGCTCCTGCCTCTCCTCTTCCGCCCCCCACGCATGCCTCCGTGAGCTACGGGCCCCATCCGAAGCAGATCATGCATGCCTGGCTCACCGATTCGAGGTCTCGCGGGAAGCCGGCGCCGGCCGTTTTTTTCATCCATGGCGGCGGCTGGCAGTCGGGTGATCCCTTCAAGCGGCTCAACGAGGTCGTGCCGGCGATGCTCGAGGATGGTGTGGCCGTGGTTTCGATAGAGTATCGTTTCATCAAGGAGGCGGAGGCCGACGGCATTACGCCGCCGGTGATGGGCCCGCTCAGCGACGCGGCGCGGGCACTGCAGACGGTTCGCCATCGCGCGGCCGAGTGGGGCATCGATCCGCATCGGATCGCTGCGTGCGGCAGTTCGGCAGGGGCGTGCTCGAGCCTCTGGCTCGCCTTTCACGACGACATGGCCGATCCAACGAGCGACGATCCCGTCGCCCGACACTCGACGCGACTGATGACGGCCGCGGTCATGGCCGCCCAGACGACGCTCGATCCGCGTCAGATGAAGGAGTGGATTCCCAACAGCACGTATGGCGGGCATGCCTTCGGCATCACTAGGGCGAGCGACGGCACAGGCAGTCCGTTTGCCGCGTTTCTCGCCGCCCGCAAGCGCCTGCTGCCGGATATCGAGAAGGTTTCACCCGTCTCGCTCGTGACGGCAGACGACCCCCCCGTCTATCTCGTCTATCCCGCGCCACCGGCCCCCCGAAAGCCGGCCAAGGATCCGACGCATTCGGCGAACTTCGGCGTGCTTCTCAAGGAGCGGCTCGACGCGGTAGGCGTCGCCTGTGAACTCGCGTACCCTGGCGCAGCCGCGACGCATGCGACCGTGAAGGACTATCTGCGGGACGCCCTCGCACCGAAGCGGTGATGGTCGAGACGCGTTCGCATCGGAGCAATCATGGAGAGAGCGGTGGGTGATCGCAGGTGCACGATGACGACGGCCCTGATCGCGGTTGTCATCTGTCACATGGTGGCGGCCGGCGATGGGAACGCCGGAGAATCACGCCCCCCGAACATCGTTCTGTACCTCTGCGACGACCTGGGCACGGGGGATCTGTCGTGCGGTGGGTCGGCCGACATCAAGACCCCCAACATCGATGCCCTGTTTGCCCGTGGCACGAGGTTGTCGCGACACTGGGCAGGGAGCGCCGTGTGCGCGCCGAGTCGGTGCGTGCTCATGACGGGCGTGCATCCCGGTCACGCGGCCGTGCGGAGCAATCGAGAGGTGAAGCCCGAGGGTCAGATGCCGTTGCCGGTCGGCACGAGAACGCTCGCTTCCCTTCTGCGAGAGGCGGGCTACGCGACCGGTGTGTTTGGCAAGTGGGGTCTTGGTGGGCCCGAGAGCCGCTCAACCCCGCTCGACTGTGGATTCGACCGCTTCTTCGGCTACACGTGTCAGCGCGAGGCCCATAGCTATTATCCGCAGCATCTCTGGAGCGATCGCGAGCGGATCATGCTCGACAACCCTGTCGTGCGGCGAGCCGGAAGGATTCCGGCCACGCCTCCACCCGACGCCGAGGCGTTCCGTCCCTATGTCGGCACCGTCTACTCGGCCGATCTCATCGCCGAACAGCAGATGGCCTTCGTTCGGGCCAATGTCGATCGGCCATTTTTCCTCTATGTGCCGACGACCGTGCCTCATCTCGCCCTGCAGGTGCCGGCCGACGAGCCATCCTTCGATGGCTACCGGCAGCACTTCGCCGAGGACGGGCCCTATCTCGGTGACAAGGGCTATGTTCCCTGCCGGGATCCGCTGGCCACGTATGCGGCGATGATCACCCGCATGGACCGGGAGGTCGGGCGGCTCGTGCGCTTCCTCGACGACCACGGGCTCACGGATGACACGATCATCGTCTTCACCAGCGACAATGGCGCCACCAGGCCGGGCACTGGCGGAATCGATACGGCAAGGCTCAAAAGCAACGGCGCGCTTCGTGACTGGAAGGGCTCGCCGTATGAAGGTGGCCTTCGAGTGCCGGCGGTTGCCGTCTGGCCCGGTCGGATCGCGGCCGGACGGAGCATCACCTCGCCGACCGGCTTCGAGGATTGGCTGCCGACGCTTCTTGATCTCGCCGGGTCTGCCACGGCGATTCCACCGAACCTCGATGGCATGAGCCTGGCCGCGGCGCTGCGGGGGCAGGACGACGTGCCCGAGGATCGCATGCTCTACCGCGAACTGACCGAGGGCCGATGGCAGGCGGCCGTCGTCGGAACCTGGAAGGCCGTTCGCAGGGGGGCGGGCGCCGAGCGGCCGGATCAGGCTGGCCCGACGGAACTCTACGACCTGTCGGCGGGGGCCGGTGAGGCGGTCGATGTGGCCAAACGACGGCCCGACATCGTGCGACGGATGGAGACGATCCTCGACCGTGAGCACGTGCCCCACCCCGACTGGCCACTCCCGTTCGCCGACAGCGCCTCGCGGCGAGTTGCGGCCACTCCGGTGGCTGTCCCGGCAGGTTCCGCGCGGTGAGCGTGAAAGAGAGTATCCTTGGGCCGGCGTCGTTCGGGCGGTTGGCGGCGGGAGCCTCGCAGGGAGTGACAGCGTGACAGATCGTGATCCTCGAGGAGGTGACGGCACCGCTGCCAGCCCGGTGGGGCTGACGCTGTTTTTTGTGTACGTGCTGCTCTACGGTGGCTTCATGGGCCTCGTGCTCGTGCGTCCTGACCTTCTGGCGCTGCGGCCCTTCGGCGGGGTCAATCTGGCGATCGTTGCGGGCATGGGGCTGATCGTGGCGGCCTTTGTGCTGGCCGTCGCCTACATGTTCCTTCGGTCGGCACGCTGACCAGGAGCCGCGCCTCATGATTCATCACACCTCGTTCATCGCCGTCGCCATTTTCGCCACGTTCGTTCTGGGCGTGCTCGGGCTGTCCTTCTGGCTGGGGCGCAAGGGTCAATCGGCCAGCGGCTACTACGCCGCCCATGGCCAGATCCATTGGTTCGTCAACGGCATCGCCTTCGCCGGCGACTATCTTTCCGCCGCGTCCTTTCTCGGCATCTGCGGCATGATCGCGTTCTCGGGGTACGACGGATTCCTCTATTCGATCGGGTTCCTGGCCGGGTGGATCGTGGCCCTGTTCGTGATCGCCGAACCAATCAAGGCGCTCGGGACGTTCACGTTCGCCGATGCGCTCGACAGCCGGTTCAACAGCCGAGGCATCAAGCTTTCCGTCGCCATTTCGACCCTCGTTGTCAGCATTTTTTACCTCATTCCGCAGATGGTCGGAGCCGGTTCACTCATCACGCCGCTGCTCGGTCTGCCGCACGAGGTGGGCGTGGTGCTGGTGGGCGTGACCGTGACCCTGATCGTCGTCACGGCGGGGATGGTGTCGACCACGTGGGTGCAGTTCATCAAGGGTTCGCTTCTCGTGTTCTTCTGCGGAGTCCTCACGGTCTTGATCCTCGGGCGTGGGCTCGAGGTCAACGCCGGCCGTGAGGGGGCCGAAAACCTCGCTCCCCAGGTGCGGACGGTCGCGGCTGACGGAAGGGTGCTCATCGATGGCGAGCCACAGACGGATGATCATGACCTGCGGCCGGTTGGCACGATCCTCAAGCTCCCCGAGCGGTATGGTGAGGCGAGGTCAACGGGTCCTCTCGGGCCCCTTGCCTATCTTGCGGCGCTGGAAGACTCCACGGTGGTGACGTGGAGCGCGAAGAAACATGCCGACGACGCGGGGCGTCACACGACCTATTCCCCCGTGGAGCGACGAGGAGGCGATTTGCTCAAGCCGGGGGGCTACTTCAAGGGACTCACCACCGGCAATCTTGCCGACCGTCTCGACTTCGCGAGCCTGATGCTGGCACTCTTCTGCGGCACGGCATCACTGCCGCATATCCTCATCCGCTACTACACCGTGAAGGACGGCGCGGCCGCGCGGAAAAGTACGGTCGTCGGTATCGCGGCGATCGGCGTGTTCTACGTGCTGACGCTTTTTCTCGGCCTCGGTGCGATGACGTCAGGTGCCCTCGATCCGACCGACACCAATATGGCGGCCCCGCTGCTCGCCAAGAGTTTTTCCAACACGCTCTTCGCGGTGATCTCCGCGATTGCCTTCACGACCGTTCTTGGAACCGTCAGCGGCCTGATCATGGCGGGCAGCGGCGCAGTGGCCCACGACCTGCTCGAAAACGTCTGCGGCATGCAGATGACCGACCACGAGAAGATCCGCTGCGGAAAGCTGGCCGCCGTGGGGCTTGGCATCGTGGCCATGGTGCTCGGCATCCTCTTTCGGAACTTCAACGTCAGTTTTCTGGTGGGCTGGGCGTTCAACATCGCCGCGAGCGCCAACCTTCCCGCGCTGGTGATGCTGCTGTTCTGGCCCCGCACGACCCGGCAGGGGATCGTGGCGGCGGTGACGATCGGTATGCTGTCGTCGCTGGCATGGATCCTCCTATCGGCCGATACCTTCGAAAAGGTGTATGGGCTGTCGAAGGACATGGCGGTGACGCCGTTCAGCCAGCCAGGGCTCGTGACGATTCCGCTCGGTTTTCTGGTGCTCGTGATCGTGTCGCTTCTCACCCCTCCGCCGCTCCCCGTTTCCTCCCCTTCCCGCCGTTGAATCGCTGATGGCCCGCAAGAAGCCAGCTCCGCCCCGCCGCGACGTGATCCGCTGCACCGCCGCCCACCTTCCGGCGATCAAGGCGATCTACAACGAAGCGATCCTGACGTCGACTGCACTCTACGAGTACGAGCCTCGAACCGACGAGGTGATGCGGGAGTGGTTTGCCCAGCGGGAGCGAGACGCCGTTCCGGTGCTCGGCATCGAATGGGAGCCTGGTGTGCTCGCCGGGTTCGCCACCTGGGGCCCCTTTCGCCCTCGGGCCGCCTACAAGTATTCCGTCGAGCATTCCGTCTACGTTGACGAGCGGTTTCGCGGGGAGGGGATCGGTCGTCAACTCATGCAGGCGATCATCGCGGCGGCGCGGACGAGCGAGATCCACATGCTGGTCGCTGGCATCGATGCAACAAACGTTGCCAGCGTTGCGCTCCACAGCTCCCTCGGCTTCCGGTGCTGTGGCACCGTACGCGAGGCGGGCTACAAGTTTGGCCGTTGGCTTGACCTGGAATTCTGGCAGCTCATTCTTCCCACACCGACCCATCCGATTGAAGGCTGACGCCATCGGAGGGGAGGCTGTGCCATGGATTCCGGACATGGCAGGGAAAGGTGTTCGTGAAACCGGAAACTGGGTATCCTCTCCGCATGCGTACACTCCCCCGCTTTACCTTCGGCGTTGGTGACCGGTTTGCCCACCAGGCCGAGGCTCAGTTGGCCGCCTTCGAGCGGCTCGCCGCAGACGGCGTCGTCGTCGCTCCGGTGTGGAACAAGTCGAACCGCGAACACACCTTTATCGGCAGCGAGCCGCCAAGCGTCCGGGCTGCGGCCGCCGCCGCCGTGGCAGCACGGAAGTGGCCCCATCCATGGTTCGTGGATGCGGACCACATCCGGCTCGAAACAGTCGACCGGTTTCTTGATTCGAGTGATTTCTTCACGATTGATGTTGCCGACTCGATCGGCAAGCCGGCGAACGATGCGGATGTCGCGGAGTTCCTCGCCAGACACCCGGAACTGACGTCCGCCGTCACGATTCCCGGCATCGCGCAGCCGATCCCGCTGTCGGCCGAAGCGTCCGCGAGCGTCGCCCGCACGTACCTTCTGGCCTGCCGCGAGGCTGGCGAAATCTACCGGCATATCCACGGCCGTCGCGGCGACGACGGAGCGATCGAGGTGAGCATGGACGAGACCGACATCGCCCAGACACCTCCTGTACTCCTCGTGATCCTGGCGCTCCTCGCCGACGAGGGCGTGCCTCTCCAGACGATCGCGCCCAAGTTCACCGGACGTTTCAACAAGGGCGTCGATTACGTGGGAGATCTGGCCGGTTTTGAGAAGGAGTTTTCCGACGATGTGGCGGTGCTTGCGTTTGCCGCGGAACGGTACGGGCTGCCGAGGAATCTCAAGCTCTCGGTGCACAGTGGCAGCGACAAATTCTCGCTCTATCCCGTGATCCGCCGGATCGTGGAGCGGATGGGAGCCGGCCTGCATCTCAAGACGGCCGGCACGACGTGGCTCGAGGAGATGATCGGTCTGGCGGAGGCAGGAGGCGACGGCCTGGTGCTCGCGAAGGAGATCTATGCCTACGCCTACGATCACCTCGACGAGTTCTGTGCGCCCTACGCCACGGTGATCGACATCGACCGGACGAAGCTCCCGGCTCCGGCCGACGTGGCATCGTGGACCGGGCCGCAGCTTGCGGCGGCGTTGCGGCATGTGCCATCCAATCCCGCCTTCAATCCGCACATGCGTCAGTTGGTGCATGTGTCATTCAAAGTGGCCGCCAAACAGGGCAAGCGATACACCGATCTGCTTGTGGCCAATCGGGATGTGGTCGCCAAGCAGGTCACCGAGAACATCTACGACCGTCACTTGCGGCCGCTGTTCGCCACGACCGGCGCCTGACGAAGGGGGCGCTTGGCCGTGCGGTCCGCGATCACGATCTGCCTCGTGCCGGAAGCGAGCCGCGGGCCCTTCGTATTCCACGGCAGTCTGGAGTCGGGTTGCCGGGCGGCTGCCGAGATAGGCTTCGACGGCGTCGAGATCTTTCCGGGAACGGCTGCCGAGGTGTCGGCCGCTGTGGTGCAGCCTCTCGTTGCGGCGCGGGGTCTCGCGGTGGCGGCGATCGGCACCGGGGCCGGATGGGTGAAGCATGGGCTGCACCTGGTGCATGCCGACCCCGAGGTGCGATCACAGGCAAGGGCGTTCGTAGGCGGCATCATCGATGCGGCCGGGGATCTGGGATCACCTGCGATCATCGGTTCGATGCAGGGACGATCCGGTGGCGAGGTGTCGCGAGAACTGGCGATCACCATGCTCGCCGACGCCCTTGGCGATCTCGGCGCAAGGGCGACTCGGCACGGGCAGCGACTGCTCTACGAACCGCTCAATCGCTACGAGACCGACCTCTTCAATCGGCAGGCCGAGGCGGCGGCGTTTCTTGACGCTCATGGACTTGCCAACGTACGGCTCCTGTGCGATCTGTTTCATATGAACATCGAAGAGGAGAGTCTTGCCGGGGCGATTGCCCAATGTGGTCACCGGGTTGGGCACATCCACTGGGCCGATTCCAATCGGCGCGCGATCGGTTTTGGTCACACGTCGATCGGGCCGGTCGTGGCAGCCCTTCAGGCGATCGGGTATGAAGGCTGGCTGTCGGCTGAGGTGTTGCCATGGCCGACGCCGGCCGAGGCGGCCTCCCAGACGATCGATAGCCTGCGGCGGGGTATCGCGAGCTGACGCGAAGGAGAAGAGATCATGCTCAATGGCCCGTTGCTGCACCCCGATATTCTTCGAGTGCTTGCCCGCTCGGGTCACCACTCGAAGGTGTTGATCGCCGACGGCAACTACCCGGCGCTCAACAAACGAGGGCCGCGGGCCGAGCTCGTGTCGCTCCAACTCATGCCGGGGGTGCCGACCGTGGCGCAGGTGTTCGAAGCGGTGCTCGCAGCGGTTCGGGTCGACGAGGTGTTCACCATGGGGGTGGATCGTGCGGATTCCTATGCCGCCGCAACCCCCGGAGACCCGCCGGTGTGGTCCCACTACCGTCGGATTCTCGAGGCCTCATCGGCCTCATGCGAACTGGTGCCCATCGTGAAGTGGGATTTCTACGCGGCGGTCGCCTCCGACGATCACGTGCTGACCATCCAGACCGCCGACACGCAGCCGTGGGCGAATCTGCTGCTCTCGATTGGCTGCCGGACTTTCTCGTGAGGGCGGAGTGATGCAAACCAGAGTGCTGGGACGCACCGGCCTGGAGGTGCCAATCCTGTCGTTCGGTGCGAGTTCACTCGGGCAGGAGTTTCGCTCGGTGTCGCTCGATGAGGCGATCACGAGCGTGCACGTGGCGCTCGACGGGGGCCTGAACCTGATCGACACGAGCCCGTTCTACGGTCGGGGCATGAGCGAGGTGCTGCTGGGGCTGGCGCTCAAGAAGGTGCCGCGAGACCGTTACCTCCTCTGCACGAAGCTCGGACGCTACGACCTCGGGCACTTTGACTTTTCGGCGAAGCGGGTGGCTGAAAGCGTGGATGTGTCGCTCCATCGACTCGGCACCGACCATCTCGACATCGTGCTCTGCCACGATGTCGAGTTTGTTCCGATGCAGCAGATTGTCGACGAGACCCTTCCCGCCCTGCGGGCGATTCGGGATCAGGGGAAGGTGCGGTTCATCGGCTTCAGTGGCTATCCGCAGAAGATCTTTCGTTTCATTGCCGATCAGGCCGACGTCGATTGCGTGCTCAACTACAACCAATACACCCTGCAAAACACACGGTTCGCCGACGAGACGATTCCGTATCTGGTGTCGAAGGGGATCGGCGTGATGAATGCCGGGCCGTTCAGTGCCCGGCTGCTCACCGACGCACCCCTGCCCGCGTGGCTCAAGGAGCCGGCCGAGGTGAAGGCAGCGGCACGTCGGGCAGCGGAACGGTGCGCGTCGCGGGGAAGTTCGATCGCGAAGTTGGCCCTGCAGTTCTCGATCGCCAATCCTGACATCGCCACGACGGTGGCGGGCAGTGCCAGCCCCGTCAACATTCGGAGCTGGGTGGACTGGGCTTCCGAGCCGATCGACGAGGATCTCCTCCGGGACGTTCAGGCGATCTTCGCGCCGGTAAAAAACATCGGACACCTCGAAGGGCTCCCGGAAAACAATTGATCACGATGCGCATCGATGCCCACCAGCACTGCTGGGACTATTCCGCCGTGGAGTATCCGTGGATCGGGCCGGGCATGGAGCGTCTGGCGCGCGACTACCTGCCGTCAGATCTTGATCCCCTGCTCGCCGCGGAGGGCATCGACGGGTCGGTCGTCGTGCAGGCCCGCCAGAGCCTCGAGGAGAGTCGATGGCTGCTTGGGCTCGCCGACGATCACCCGATCGTCAAGGGCGTGGTGGGGTGGGTTGATCTTCGCCGCGAGCAGGTGGCCCACGACCTGCACGAGCTCGCGGCGCACCCCAGGTTTGTCGGCGTTCGGCATGTCGTCCAGGATGAGCCCGACCCTCGATTCGTGCTGGGAGACGCCTTTGTCCGTGGCGTGCGACAGCTTCATCAGCATGGTCTCACCTATGATCTGCTGCTCTATCCCCCGCAGCTGCCTGCCGCGATCGAGCTCGTGGGTCTGGTGCCCGATCAGCCGTTCGTGGTCGATCACCTTGCCAAGCCGCGGATCGCGGCGGGCGACCGTGGCGATTGGGAGCGGGACATCCGCGCGATCGCCCGTCACGCAAACGTCTGGTGCAAGGTGTCGGGCATGGTGACCGAGGCGGCCCGACGGGGATGGAAACGATCAGATTTCGCGCCCTATCTCGACGTGGTGTTCGAGGCCTTTACACCGCGTCGGCTGATGTTTGGGAGTGACTGGCCGGTCTGTCTCCTGGCCGCGGAGTATGCCGACGTGGTGGCGATCGTGAGGGACTATGCCGAGCAGCTCTCGGCGGATGAACAGGCGATGATCTGGGGCGGCACGGCCGCCACCTTCTACGGACTGACGTGATGCACATCCGCCGATCCGGCGGGCAGGGAGGGACCATGCAGGCGCTGCTGCTCGAACGACCCAGGGAGTTTCGATTGATCGACGTGCCCGAGCCCGGCGTGCCGGGGGCCGGTGAGGCCGTGGTGCGGGTGCGGGCGGTCGGGATCTGCGGCACCGACTATGGCGGCTACCTCGGCAAAATGCCCTTCTTCAGCTACCCACGGATCCCGGGGCATGAACTCGGCGTCGAGGTGGTGTCGGTGGGGGAGGGAGTCACGGGCGTCGCTCCGGGGGATCGATGCTGCGTCGAGCCCTATATCAACTGCCAGCAGTGCCACTCCTGCCGGCGTGGCCTCACCAACTGCTGTGAGCACCACCAGACCCTCGGTGTGCACTGCGACGGCGGGCTTCGGCCGCTCTTCACGGTGCCTGCCCGCAAGCTCCACCCTTCGCCGCGGCTCACCCACGAGCAGAACGCCCTGGTGGAAACGCTCGCCATCGGATGCCACGCCATCGATCGCGCCGGCCCGAAGCCCGGTGAAACGGTGCTCATCATCGGTGCCGGCCCGATCGGCCTGTCAGCCCTCGAGTTCGCCAAGGTCTCGGGTGCCCGGGTGATCGTGATGGACATGGCGGAATCCCGCCTCGAGTTCGTGCGGTCGTCCATGGGAGTGACCGACACGGTGCTGGCCACGGGCACACCCGCCGATGCCGAGGCGGTGGCGAAGCTTACCGATGGGCGGATGGCTGAGGTGGTGGTGGATGCCACCGGCAGCGCCACCAGCATGGCCGCCGCCATCGCCTGGTGCAGTTTTGGGGGCCGGCTGGTGTATGTCGGAATCACCCAGGGCGACGTGACATTTCCACACGCACCGGTGATGCATCGCCGGGAACTCACGATTCTCGCCAGCCGCAACGCCCTGTCACGGGATTTTTCAAGAATCGTTTCCCTGATCGAGGATGGTACGATCGATACCCGCCCTTGGATCACGCACCACATTCCGTTCGTCGACGTTTCAGCGAGATTTGCCGATCTGCTCGTCCCGACGAGCGGCGTGATCAAGGCCGTGATCGAGATGCCCACCTGAGGAGAAGTCGTCGCATGACGCGTTCCGCTCCCGAACCAAAGTCGTCGTCATCCCGTGGTCTGGCGATCGGTGCCGGGCTCGTCGTGGGCCTTTTGGTCGTCGCGGGTTGGTGGTTCTGGCCGAGGACAAGCCGTGTGACCGAAACGGCCACGATCGCCAAGAGCCTCCTCGACTCGGGAGGGACGCCCGACAAACGCGCGATTCGTCAGGTGATCCAAAACGTCGATCGGATGCCTCGCGCAGAACTGTTCACCCTCTACCGAGCGGTCGGTGAGGAGTGGCGGCGGCTTCGACAGGAGTCGATCGATCGTTACTTTAGCGCCACGGCGGCCGAAAAGCCGCAGATTCTCGATGCGGAGATGGCGAGGCTCGAATCCCTGCATGAACTGATGCTGGCCCTCAATCCGGATGCGGATCCCAACGGCACGCCCTGGATGCCGCGGGAGCGTGGGCGGGGCGGTCGTCGTGGGCGGGGCGGCAACGCCGAGCCTCAGCCTCAGGACGAGGCGGCCGCCAAGGCGGAGGCGGATCGTCGGGCGATCGCCGAGCGGTACGAGGAGGCGCTCCTGGCTCACGCGAAGTCACGGGGCGTCGAGTTGCCCGCGTTTCGCTGAGGACTCCAGGGGCGGATGGCGACGGCGTCGCTTCGCACCGATACCGACGGCGAGTGCGCCTGGGACAAGCCCTGCCAGCAAACGCCCGGCCGGCTCAGGGACCACCGCAAACGAGGTGGCATAGGGACCGGTATCGAAGAGGCTGGTTCCGATGAACTCTGCCACATCGAGGAGATCGACGTGGGCGTCGTAGTTGAAGTCACCTGTGGCCCACACCACCGGGCCGGAGGCGTTTTCCCAACTGGAGGCCATGTTTGCGAGGTCGATAAGGTCGATCACGCCGTCAAGATTGGTATCACCAGGGGCGACGAGGGCAATGCGGATCGAGCCATCGGTGTGGCTCTCCCAGCCAAGCGTCCGCAACGCGCCGTTCGTGGCAGCGGCCACCGATGACGTGATGCCGCGGGAGCCGTTCCATCGGCCGTCTCCTCGGCCAAACGCAAGTGCAGTTGTCACGTCGGCTTCGGAGAGTCCTTGGGCGACAGTGATGCTTCCTGAACCGACATCGACCAGCCCGCCAGCCAGCGGCCGTAGGCTGCCGAGTGATGCCCAGACGCCCGGTGCGAGCGCCAGCATGCCACCCGTCAGCGGCGTCACGGTGCTGGAGGCAAGCGCCCCGGCCTGATCAAGCCGGATCACGCCCTGCTCGATGGTGGTAGCGCCGGCAAATGGATTGGCTGCCGTGAGCGCAAGGGTCCCCTGCCCCGCCTTGATGAAGGTGCCCGTGCCGAGCAGCCGCGATCCATGAATGGCTGTTCCGGTGCGATCTACCACGAGTGTGCCGTTGACGGTGAGTTCCGTGGCGAGCGCACCGGTGGTGCCGCCGATACCGATCTGGAGCGTGCCCCCAGGGGCCAGGGTCACCGAGCCCGTCTGCCCTCGGGAGAGCGTGCCGCTGATCGTCACGCCGCCGCCACCGATGGTGAGAGATGCGGTGCCGCTCAATCCGACGGCGAGGTTGCTCGCGAGGAGCCGCCCGCCACTGACCACCACCGAGCCGGCGTCGCCGATGGTTATGCCATCAGCCACCTCGAGCCAGCCTGCTGTCACGGCGAGTCTGGCGGTGGCCACTGACTGGCCACCAACCGTGAGCCTTCCCGCATACTGCCCAGGGGCATCGACGGTTGCCGTACCGCCGGTGATCACGGCGAGGTCAAACGACGACGGCTGCCACGGCGTGACCCCTGCACTCGGATCAGCATCCCAGTTGCGAATCTGGGCGTACCGGCCACTGGTGGAACTGGTAAACGTTATCGGGCCGGGGGCGGGCCAGGCGCCGAGTTCGTTGATGTATTCCTCGAGATTCGTGTAGCCGTCGGCATCAAAGTCGCCGTTGTTGTCGGCCACCGACGGATTGAGGCCGTGCTTCCGCTCCCAGGCATCGGGCATGCCGTCGCCGTCGGTGTCAAAGTTCACCGGCCTGGAAAATGGCGCATTTCCTTTCGCGTCGGCCCTCTGGGCCAGCACGGTGGCCCACTCCGCGGCCTGCGTGCCGCCCGAGAGATCGGCGATAATTCGGCCGGTTCCCGCGGCGACGGAATCGACGATTCGCTCATCGATCGGATTGCGGCTCTGCCAGTTGGCTCCGCCATAGGCGAGCACTCGCTGGAGCGCGGTGTCGGCGGTGTCGGGGGTCGTGACGCCGGTGACGGCAAACGGCGTGGAGACGAACGCCATCGAGCCCGAATAGAACTTCTGGTTGTCGGGCATCTTGTCGCCGGGGCCGAAGGCCACACCGTCAAGCACTCCGTTCTTATTGAAGTCGGCCTTGTTGGCGAGCCTGGGATCGTTCTTGTTCTGGAACAGCTGCGTAAAGCCAACCGACGCGGCGCCGTCGCCGCCGCTGAACACGACGACCCCGTTGTCGTAGCCTGTAATGTAGTAGTTGCTGATGAAGTTGCTGCTGCTGTGCTGGTCGGTGGCTGAATAGCCCGCCTTCGTGCGTGGCCAGTTGTAGATCACGTTGTTGGTGAAGCTGAGCACCGCACCGGTCTGTCCAAGCTCGCTTCCGATGGCAGGGAGCCGCGAGGAGTTGTGGGCGTAGAGATTGTGATTGAACGAGTATTCGGTGCCGTCGACCTCGGTGGCGATGATCGACCCGAAGGCGTGACCGGCATAGGAAAGCCCTTCACCGATTGTGGCATACTGAACCGTCGATGTTTTTCCGGCATCGGTAATCGAGATTCCCTCGTCGGTGTACCACGAGGTTGAGACGTGATCGACGATCGAGTTTTTCACCTGCAGACTGAAGCCGTCGTAGGTGGAATTCGACGGGTTGACGGGGTCCTTGTTGGGACGAACGGTGATGTTGCGAAGGATCACGTTGTCGCCGGTCCATTTCGTGCCGATGCCGGCGATCGTGATGCCACCTGGCGCTGTCTGGCCGGCCACCGTGATGTTGCCCGCATCGGCCCGAAACCACTGTGCTGTTCCGCCGCCGGGCTGATAGATCGTGCCGCCGACGTCGAACACGATCGTCCGGCCCGTCGACGGGGCATTCTTCAAGCCGTATTGAAACGACCCACGGACCGTTCCGCTCACGTCAAAGGCGAGCGTGGTCACGTGATAGACATCACCACCGCGGCCGCCGGTGGCCGTGCTCCCAGGGCCTTCGGCACCAGAAAACGCAGGCAAGGATTGGCCCCTGGCCACCGCGGCCGCCACGACCAGGAGGAGAATGCCTGCGCCTGTTCCGACGGGTCGCCGGTCTGTCATCGGAGGAGCCTCTCGGCCCGCGGAACACGAGCCGGAGGGCGATCCTACGGCATCTCGGCAGTCACAGCCATCACAATCGGGGCGGTGTCGTCGCTTCCCTTCACCAGTTCGACCGAGGTGATGGTCTTCGGCTGCTTGGGGATCACGACCACGTGCCGCACCTGCCGTCCACCGAGGTCGAAGGCAAAGGTGCTTCCTGGAACATCATTTCGGGCGATGTAGTCGGAGACGTGCTCGCCGTTGACGAGGGTGTGAATCTCCTGGCTCTCGTCGTCGTAGGTCAGCCGAACGATCATCGATTCGCTTCCCTTCGCCGAGTGCGGCCAGCCCCAACCCGAGATGCCCCCCAGGATGTGGATCGCCTTTGCGGGGCTTCCCAGCGGCAGCGACACCTTCTTTGGCATCTTCGGCGGCAGATACCCCTGCGGTCCGTTGAGCATGACGACGTTGGGCACCGTGTCGCCGCGAGGATCGATCAGCACGAAGGGCACGCCATCCACCTGCTTCGGCCCCCAGTCCGGAAAGACGAGTCGTTCGGTCTCGCTCTGGGACTCATAGAACATCCCCTTCGTGCTGGAGGCCGTCGCCACCTTCTCGAGTGGGAGGGGCACATACTTGCCGCGGGCGGTGAGGAACGCGAGCAGGTCGGCGAGGCCCGCCGGCGGAATCTGTTTTTCGAAGCCGACCGGCATGAGGGAGTTGGTCGAGGGCACGAACTCATCGATCTCGTCGCGCTGAATGACGTGCTTCTTGCCTTCGGCATCGACGAGTTCAATCGATGTCTTGCTCTCGCCGGCAAGCAGCCCGCTCACCACGCGGCCGTCATCGGTGGTGACCGAATAGGCGCGATAGTTGCCCTCCACCGACCGATTCGGATCGAGGATGTGGATCAGCAGTTCCTGAGCCGGGTGCACCGACATGCCGGTGAGTTCGGGTCCGACCTTCCCGCCTTCACCCGAATGGGTGTGGCACTTGCCGCAATGCTCCTTGAAGAGGGCCTTGCCCCGGATGGCGTCGCCTCCCTTGAGGACGACGGGCAGCACCTCATCGATCACCTTCTGGCGGTCGGCGTTCGGCAGCCCTCCTCCGGCGGCGATCAGCTTCTTGGCCCGCTCGCGGAGCCGCTTGTCGGGCAGTTCGGCGAGTCGGTTCCGCTCGACGAGGGCGAGGTCGGTGAGCCGGATCGTGCCGGCCTCGAGTCGGTCGACGAGAATCGGCGTCCAGGCCCTGTTGTTGACCACCGTGCGGAAGGCCGCCTCGCGCACCGCCGGCGGCAGTGCCGTGGCCTTGTCGAGGATCGCGTTGGCGGCACCCGAGGCGTTCGACTGGGCCACGGCGGCGAGCAGGCCGCTCGAAAACTCGGGCGTGGCGCGGGCGTCGATTCGTCCGAGAAGCTCGTTGACGACACCGACATCAGCCGGCCTGAGAAGGACGAGACGCTTCGCGGCCTCGGTCCGGTCGCGGTCGGCGGCGTCGGCCTTGTCGACCGTGGCGAGAAGCGACGTGGTCACGCCTTCGATCTGGGAGTCGAGAGCGTCGCTGCCGGCGCGCTGCACGAGCGTGATGAGCTGGCCCTGAGCCTCGGCCGGCAACGCCCCGATCAGCGTGACCAGGGCTTTCCGGCTGGTGTCGTCGAATTCGATCTTCTTGCCGGCGTGCCATCCGCGGGCCAAGCCGGTGATCGCCGCGGCGGCCGTCGGCGGCTTCGACGCCGCGAGTTTTGACACGAGCGCGCTCACCGCGGCGGCGTCACCACCCCGGGCGATGTGCTCGGCCACGCGTTCGATCAACGCGAGCCTGGCGGGCGAGCGGTCATCGGCCGGGGCTGGCTGCGGCGACGCGGCCTGCATCATGGTGGAGATGAGCGCCGGCAGCACACCGACGGCGTGGATGGCCGCGGCGCTCGTCGCCGCATCGGCAAGGACGGGATCAGCCGCCGTGCGGGGATCGGCGAGCAGGGCAAGCACCATCGCCGTGGCCTCGGGCGACGGGGCGCTCTCACCCAGCGCATCGAGCAGCCACAGCCGCACGAGCGGCGCCCCGTCGGTCGTCACGCCAGCGTCGTTCTCGGCGGCAAGCGAGGCCGTGTCGCGCGGCAGCGCGCGGATCGCATTCATCCGAACACCGGCCGACGGGTGACGGAGGGCTCCATGAACGGCCGCCACGGCCGTTGCATCAGCCGTCGGCCCGTCGAGGGCCCCGAGTGAGTTCAGGGTCCAGATCGCATGGATCGCGGCGGGATTCAGCCCGATGTCGTCCACGGACGGGTCGCGGACGAGCGCGACGAGCGCCGGCACCACGTCTCGACCGCCGTCGGAACGGCCTGTCGCCCGGTCAACCAGCCTTCGCTGGGCGCGGATCCGCCAGAACATGTTCGTGTCACGAAGGGTCGCTACCAGTTCCTCAGCCGAGGCGCCGGTGAGCGTCGTTCGGTGCGACGCCTTGGCGGAGGAGTCATGAACGACCCGCCAGAGTCGACCGTGAACCTTGTCGCGAAGATCCGTTTCGTAGGCATTGCCCTTGCCGTTCTTGAAGCCGGCGGGCGTCGGGTTGTGCTGAACGATGAAGTTGTACCAGTCGATCACCCACACCTGACCGTCTGGACCGACATCAGCCTGAATGGGCGACGTCCACTCGTCGTCACTGGCGACCAGGCTCCACGCCATACGGCTGCGGAAGGCGGCACCGCTCGGGGTGATTTCGAAGGTGGCGACAATGTGTCCGGTCGGTTCGCAGACGAAGGCCGTGCGATTCCAATACTCCCTGGGATAGGCGCGGGCGGTGTAGAGGCGATGACCCGCGGCGGCGGTGAAGTGGCCGTGATGGTCGACCTGCCGAACCGGGGCGAGGCCGTCGGGACCACCCTTTCGCGGCGCGACCTCCATGGCAGGACTGCCGGAAATGCCGCCGAGGGTGGCGGCGTTCCAGCCGCGCACCCGCTCGTAGACGCGGTTGGCCAGAGGCATGTGCTCGCTTGGATTGCCGTTGGCCGTCGAGCCGAAGAGAACCCCTTCCTCGCTGAAGCCAACACCCCAGGAGTTGTTATTCGTGCTTCGGAGGAACTCGAGCTTCGATCCGTCGGGACGGAATCGGAAGAATCCCTGCTTGAACTCGAGATCTTCGCCGCCGACGCGTCCCTTGAAGCCCGAGTAGCCGACGATGCCATACACCCAACCGTCCATGCCCCAGGTGAGATTGCTCGGGCCGGCGTGGGTGTCGTAGGTGCCCCAGCCCGTGAAAAGCTGCTTGCGAACATCGGCCTTGCCGTCGCCGTCGGTGTCCTTCAGGTAGAGCGTGTGGGGCGCCTGTGTGACGATCAGGCCCCCGTCGTGGGCGAGGATGCTCGTGCAGATCGAGAGCGGCTCGGCAAACACCGTGCGGGTGTCGAACGTGCCGTCGCCGTTGGCGTCATCGATCCGAACAATGCGGTCGTGCCCCTCGCCCTCGCCCGGTAGGACGATGCCATTCGGGTAGTCGACGCTTTCGGACACGAAGAGCGAGCCATCGAGATCGAAGGCGAAAGCGAGCGGCTTGGCCAGGAATAGGGGCTCGGCGGCCACGAGGTCGACCGAGAAACCCTTCGGTGTGATGGCGTGCTTTTGCGACTCTGGTGGATCGAGCGGCTTCTGCATCTCGGTGATCGGCTCACCCATTTTCCCCCATTCGGCCTTGGGGATGTAGAAGGGAACCTTCGCCGGTTGATACTCGAACGGCTTCAGTTCCTCGGGTATCGTCGTCATCTCGGGATGTGGCACAGAGGGGCCTGCGGCCGCGGGATCACCACCAGCCGCGAAGCGAATGCCTCGTTCGATGAGGTTGTGAAAGCCGGGATTGCTCCATGTGCGTTGGTCGTGACCCCAGGCGGTGTAGAACACCCGCCCCTTGCCCTCGGTGCGCACCCAAGTCCACGGCTCGTGGTGATCGCCTTCCAGCCGCTCCTCGAGCACGGTGCGTCCACGTTCGTTGTGTTTGGTATGGACGTAGGTTTCGTC
The DNA here is from genome assembly GCA_017853835.1 of Pirellulales bacterium. Taxonomy (GTDB): domain Bacteria; phylum Planctomycetota; class Planctomycetia; order Pirellulales; family UBA1268; genus QWPN01. Next base: position 30,637 of record JAFMIU010000018.1, read on the forward strand.
CCAGCTGCGGAACCCACCGAAGCCCTTCATGACGGGATGCTCGGGTGCCACGATCACCGTCGTGAATTCGCCGGTGCCGTGCCGCTGAAACTGGGCACCCACAAGGTCGATCCAGACCGGCGAGTTTTGGAAGCAGAAGCTCGCGCAGTGGATTGGAACGATTCCCTTGCCGCTCCGCACATACTCGACGATGGCCGATTCCTGGGCGGGCGTGATCGATTCGATGTTGGCAAACACGGCGAGGGCGTCGTAGCGGCCAAGCACGTCGGGCGAGAGATCACCCACGTTTTCGGTGTAGTCAAGGTCGATGCCACGGGTGGCCAGCACGGGCTCGAGCTGGGCGAAACGTTCGGCCGGCCTGTGGTGGCCCCGGTCACCCAGGAAGAGCACCTTCAGCGGCCCGCCGAATGCCGGCGAGAGACCGGCACCGGAAGCCAGGACAAGCGCAGCAACGAACACAAACCGTGCGGGGGCGTGCATGTGAGGACCACCGGGGAAAACTGGAAAGATCAGCCGGAGAACGACCACTCGGGGAGCTTCATGATGGCGCCCCCCTTCATGGCCGACTCGTGTGCCAGGAGGCCCGTGCAGGTCCAGTTGGCACTCTGCCGGGCGTTCGGATAGGGGTCGCGGCCCTCGACGAGCGCCGTGACAAACTCGTGCACCAGGTGCGGATGGCTGCCGCCGTGTCCGCCACCCTGGGTGAACGACAGGTGCTGGTGCTCGTCGGCGTCATAGACGCCGCCAGTCGTGAACCGCTGGATCGGTTCCGGCAGGAGGTGGGCGAAGTCGGGCACGGGTACCCGCTTCGGGATTTCGGGCTCGGGCACCTTGGCGGTGTGCAGCACAGGTTCCTCGCCCTCGCAGAGCTGCCACTCGAAGCTCTGCTTCGAGCCGTAGACGTCGAAGCTTTCGCGGTATTGCCGGGCGGTGTCAAACAGCGAACGAATCACCCGCGCCACCACGTCGCTGTTGCGAAGCTTGACATGGGCGCTTTCAATCGCGAATGGCGAGTTGTATTTCGCGATCAGTTCCGCACGGATTCGACCGGAGCCGAAGCAGCTCACCTCCTCGGCATCCTTGCGCTCGAGCGCGAGGCACGGGCCGACGCAGTGCGTGGCGTAGTGCATGGGAGGGAGGCCTGGCCAGTAGTTTGGCCAGCCGTCCATGTCCTGCTGATGACTGGCCTGGACGAACTGGATCTTGCCGAGTTCGCCCCGGTCGGCCATCTGTTTGATGAACAGGAACTCGCGGGCGTAGACGACCGTTTCGGCCATCATGTACTTCAGGCCGGTCTTTTCCGAGAGCTCGACGATCTTTCGGCAGTCATCCACGCTCGTCGCCATCGGCACCGTGCACATGACGTGCTTGCCGGCCTCGAGGGCCTGGATCGACATCGAGGCATGGTCTGGAATCGGGGAGTTGATGTGGACGGCGTCGACTTCCTTGTCTTTCAGAACATCGGCGTAACTCGTGTAGCGACGCTCCACGCCGTAGGCCTTGCCAACCTGATCGAGCTTTTCCTGCGAACGCTGGCAGATCGCCACGAGTTCCGCGTGAGGATGACGCTGGTGGATCGGAATGAACTCGGCGCCGAAGCCGAGGCCAACGATGGCGGTGCGGACGGGACGGAACGATCCAGATGCAGCCATGAAATCAAGAGCCTCGCAGGAGATAAACCCAAGGAGACGAAGTATTGACCGCAAATTGAGAGGCGTCCATGAGATGCCTCCCGGCCTGCTTGAGATTCATGCCGGACGCCGAACTATCGGACGTCGAGCAGCTCAACGAGGAAGTGGAGCGTGGCGTCGGGCGGAATCGGCCCGCCTGGGGTGCCACGCCGGCCGTAGCCCAGGTCGCTGGGGATGATCAGTTCGATCATTCCACCCTCGCCGACCTGCTGCATGCCCTCGGTCCAGCCCTTGATCACACCGTTGAGCGGAAACTCGATCGATTCGCCACGGTTGTAGGAGCTGTCAAACACCTTCCCATTGTCGAGCCAGCCATGGTAGTGAACCTTCACCTCATCGGTGGCCTTGGGGGAGGCGCCGGCCCCCTTCCGGAGAATGCGGTATTGGAGGCCCGACAGCGTGGTGGTGAACGTCTTCGGTGCGTCGGCATCGATGGCACCGGCACCCTTCGGAAGGGAGGGATGGGGAACTTCCTGAGCCACGGTGAACTCCAGAGTGAAAAGGGAAAGAGCGATGAGGACCAGGGCCGGGACAAGACGCACGAGGAGGCTCCTGACAGGGAACGGATGCCCCGCCATCATACCCGCGCGCCGCCGCCAAGGGGACGGGCCAAAAGCTGCTCGATTTCGTCAGGGGCGATCGGGATGTGGCTGCACAGGTCGATCGGGCCGTTCGCTGTCACGAGAATGTCATTTTCCAGGCGAACGGCCAGCCCCTCCTCGGGGATGTAAATGCCCGGTTCCACCGTCATGACCCATCCAGCTTCCAAGGGACCGTCCACCGGCGCCATGTCGTGCACCCCCAGCCCCAGGGAGTGGCCAAGGCCGTGCATGAAATACTTCTTGCATGCGGGCTCGTCCGGGGAGTCGCTGGCCGCCTGCTCGGATGTGATGAGGCCAAGGCCGACCAGTTCCGTCGCCATCTCGACCTGGGCGGCGCGTTTCCACTCACGAAGGCTCGTGCCCACCGTCGTGCGGGCGATCGACGACACGAGCACGCGGTGCACCGCGTCGTACACGGCCCGCTGGCGCGGCGTGAACCGACCGTTGACGGGATAGGTTCGAGTCAGGTCGCTGGCGTAGTTGGCGTAGGAGGCCCCTACATCGACGAGCACCAGTTCGCCATCGCTGCAGGGCTGGTCATTGTCGAGATAGTGGAGCACGCAGGCGTTTTTGCCCGAGCCGATGATCGGCTCGTAGGCCATCCGGCCACGGTGGCGAATGAACTCGGCGGCGAGTTCCGCCTCGAGTTCATATTCCATCACGCCGGGCCGCAGTGCCGAGAGCATTCGTGACAGGCCGGCGCCGGTGATGTCGGCGGCACGTCGAATCAGTGCCACCTCGGCTGCAGTCTTCACGGCGCGCAACCGTCGCAGAATCGGGGCGAGCCGTTCGAAGCGATGAAGCGGATAGCGGTGCATGAGCTGTCGAGCCATCCGCACATCGCGGCTCTCAACCTCGATCGCCGCCCGCTCATGCTCGTTGGCGTTGAGAAACACGGCCGACGATTCGCACAGAAGCGCGTGCAGCACGGCGGGCAGGTCGGCGACCCACCGCACCTTGGCGATGCCGGAGATACCCATGGCCCGTTCCTTGGTGAGCTTCTCTCCTTCCCATGTCGCCAGATGCTCATTGGGCTGCCGGATGAAAAGCATTTCGCGGTTGGCTGGGTCGTTCGCACCGGGAGCAAGCACCAGTACGCTTTCCTCCTGCTCGATGCCGGTGGCCCAAAAGAGATCGCCGGCTGGGTGGATTTTGAGCGTGCCGTCTCCGGTGGTGGGGAGCACGTCGGCGGCATGAAGCACGGCGACGGCCCCGGCGGGGAGCTGCTGCACGAGCCTGCTGCGGTTGGCGATGAACAGGGCGGGATCGATCGGCGCGTGGCGCATGAGGTTTCCTCGAAGGCAGCCGTATTGTCGGGCTTTTCGCCGGCGTCGCAAGGCAATGGGAGCGACTAGACTTCCGAATCGCATCTGTGACCTGCCGGAGTCGACCGTATGAGCGATCACGTTCCCGTTCTGATCGCCGGAAGCTGGCGTCCTGCGTCGGCCACACGCACCTACCGCGCCGTCGATCCGACCCGCGGGGAATGCCGCGACGACATCTGGCCGGTGAGCGGGTGGAGCGACGTTGAGGAGGCGCTCGACGCCGCCGTCGCCGCGGCGCAAGAACTTGCCCGTCTGCCGGTCGAGGCGGTCGCGAGGTTTCTCGAACGGTATGCCGATCGCCTCGAGACGAGAGGCGACGAACTCGTGGCACTCGCGCATGCCGAAACCGGCCTCGCCCGAGCCCCGAGGCTCGCCGAGGTGGAGATGCCCCGAACGCTGCTCCAGCTCCGTCAGGCCGCGGCGAGCGCCCGCGAGCAGACCTGGCGCATGGCCATGATCGACACCCGCACCAACATTCGCGCGGCGGCATTTGGCCTCGGGCCGGTGGTCGTCTTCCCTCCCTCCAACTTTCCGCTGGCCTATGGCGCCGTGACGGGTGGCGATTTCGCCTCGGCCATCGCGGCAGGCAACCCCGTCATCGCCAAGGCCCACGAGTTGTCGCCGTCGGTCTCGAGAGTGGCCGCCGAGGAGGCCGTTGCCGCGCTCTCCGAGACGGGCCTTCCCAACGCCACGGTGCAGCTGATCCACGGACTCGATCCGCACGACGGCGAGAGGCTCGTCGCCGACCCGCGTGTGGGGGCGACCGGATTCACCGGGAGCCAGGTGGCCGGGGAGGCCCTCTTTCGCGCCGCCAGTGCCGCCGGTCGCGTGATCTGGGTGGAGATGGGAAGCATCAATCCCGTGGTGTTCCTGCCGGGTGCCGTAGCCGAGCGGGGTGATGCCCTGGCCGATGATCTGACGGCGAGCGTCACCGGCTCCGCAGGGCAGTTCTGCACGAAGCCCGGCCTCGTGGTGCTGGTGCGCGATCCGGCCGGGGAGGCCCTGACTGCTGCCATCGCGAGGCGTTTTGCGTCGATGGGGCCTCAGGTGCTCCTGGGGCGTTCCGCATGCGATCGCCTCGTCGCGGCGGTTTCGGCGATCGAACAGGCCGGGGCCTCGGTGATCGCGGGTGCGGCATCGGCATCGAGCCCGACGCGTCACGCGCCCACGCTCCTGTCGGTGTCGGGCCGCATCCTGCTCGAGCGGCCCGACGACTTTCTCGTTGAAGCCTTTGGCAATGCCACGCTCGTGGTGACGTGCGATTCGCTCGCCGAGGTGGAGCGGGTGGTCGCAGGCGTGCACGGCTCGCTCGGAGCAAGCATCTATACTGCGACAGATGGTCGCGACGACGAGGCCTTTGGCGCGATCGCACCGTTGCTGATGGCACGAGCGGGTCGAGTGGTGGAGAATCGCATGCCCACCGGGCTCGGCATCGTGCCCTCGATGCAGCATGGCGGACCATGGCCGTCGGCAGGCCCTCCCTTCTTCTCCTCCGTGGGCTTCCCATGGACGATGCTTCGATTTGCACGAAGGATCTGCTTCGACGGCTGGAGTGACCATCGCCTCCCGGCGATCCTGCGCGACGCCCCGCCGCCCGGCCGCCCGTGGCGATATGTTGATCAGTCGTGGACGCGAGGGGGCCCTGATCCGTGCGCATCGTGACCCTGAGGGAGTGACATCATGAGGATTCTGGCCGGGCGATGGAGGACGGGAGCATTGATCGCGGCGACGATGGCGATCGGCATCGTGTCGGCGCGGGGCATGGCTGCGGAGCAGCGGCTGGCAGGTATCGGTGAGGCGATGCAGTCGATGGTGGACGCTCATGAGATCGCCGGCGCGGTGACCCTCGTGGTCGATCGCGACGGAGTGCTTCACGAGGAAGGCGTGGGCCTGGCCGATGTGTCGTCCTCGAGGCCGATGACCACCGATGCGATGTTCTGGATCGCCTCGATGACGAAGCCGATCACCGGCGCCGCGGTCATGATCCTGGTGGACGAGGGCAGAATCGCCCTCGACGACCCCGTCGAGCGACACCTCCCCGAGTTCGCGGCGTTGAAAATGCCCTCCGGCCGGCCCATCTGACGATCATCCACCTCCTCAGCCATACCTCGGGCCTTGGGGAGGCGGATGAAGCGTCGTCGAAGGCGGCACGCACGCTTGCCGATCTGGTGCCCGCATGGCTGGCGGCACCGATGAAGTTTGAGCCGGGTGAGAAGTGGGTGTACACGCAGTCGGGGATCAACGCCGCGGCCAGGGTGGTCGAGGTTGTGTCGGGAAGGTCGTTCGACGTGTTCGTCAGGGAACGGCTCTTTGATCCGCTCGGCATGAGCGACACCACGTTCGTTCTGTCGGCAGCTCAGCGGGAGCGCCTGGCAACCGCCTACGCCCGCGATCGCGACGGCGGGCTGGCGGCCGTGCCGCTTCGTGCAGGATTTGGGGACCGCGACCGCCCGCCCCTCGCGAACGGCGGACTCTTTTCCACCGGGCATGACTATGCCCGCTTCTGTCGCATGCTCTTGGGGCAGGGCGTGCTCGAGGAAACCCGCGTGCTCAGCGAGGATGCCGTTCGGACATTGTCGACGATTCAGACAGGAGCCATGCCCACGGGCTTTTTTCAGAGAGAGTCCCAGGGGGGCCATGGCCACAACTACGGTTGGGGTATTGGCACCTGCGTGCTGCGGGAGCCGCATGAAGGTGTGGCCGCGATGCTCTCACCGGGGAGCTATGGTCACGGTGGCGCGTGGGGCACCCAGGCCTGGATCGATCCCCGGCGACGCGTCGCCTACATCCTGATGGTGCAGCGTTCGAACTTTCCCAACAGTGACGGCAGCGGGGTGCGACAGGCCTTTCAGGAGGCGGCCGCGGCGGCACTGTCATCGAGACGGTGAGGCTTGATGGAAGATCAGGCGAACGCGCGAGCCAGGCGACGCAAAGACTCGACGAGCCGATCGGTGGGGCAGGCGACGTTGATGCGGATGAATCCCGGAGCACCGAAGTCACGTCCATCCGAAGGCCCCAGGCCGGCGGCCTCGCAGGCCGCCTGCGGATCGATCGCACCGCTCTCGCGGCAGTCGATCCAGGCGAGATAGGTGGCATCAGCCGGCCGGCACGTCAGGCCCGGGATCGACGCCACGGCCTCCTGGACGAGTCGATGATGCCGGCCGAGCAAGGCAAGCAGTTCCTGACGCCAGGATTCGCCGTGCCGCCACGCCGCGATGGCTGCGGCATAGCCGATCGGATTGACCATGGGAACAAGCCCTCCGCCGGCGGCTCGCCATCGTCGTCGGATCGCATCGTCATGGACGATCGCGGCCGCACAGCCGAGCCCGGCGAGGTTCCAGGTTTTGGAGGGCGCGACGAGCGTGACCGCTTTCTTGGCGGAGGGATGGTCGAGGCTGGCCAGCGGCACGTGGCGTTTCCCATCGAGCATGAGGTCGCCCCAGATTTCATCGCTGACGATCACGAGGCGATGCCGTTCGGCAAACTCGGCCATCCGCAAAAGATCGTCCTCGCCAAAGGCCGTGCCGGTCGGGTTGTGCGGATGACACAGCCAGAGAAGCCGGGTGCGTGGCGAGGCTGCGTGCTCGAGCGCGTCCCAGTCGATCACCCATCGATCCAATGAGGTGGCTAGGGGCACACGGATGCACCGGCGTTCCGCGAGGCCCGGCAGCGACAGAAAGGGTGGGTAGACCGGCGTGAAGGTGAGGATCTCGTCGTCGGGCCGAGCGAGCAGCCGCGCGGTGATCGCCAGTCCGTTGACGACCCCGGGTGTGGCCACGATGGTGTCAGGATCGATCGTCCAGCGGTGCCGGGTGGCGAGGTGATCGGCGAGCGATTCACGAAATCCAGGTGGCTCGTGCGTGTAGCCGAACACGCCGTGATCGACACGGTCGTGCATCGCGGCGAGCACCTCCGGCGGCGCCTGGAAGTCCATGTCGGCGACCCACACGGGAATGATGTCGCGGCCTGCATACCGATCCCATTTTTCGGAGCCGGTGCCGCGGCGGTCTGGGCATGTCGCGAAGCGTTGGGGCTGGTTGGTCATCTCGGTGAGTCTACGCCGAGGGCGACCGGCGGTACGATGGAGGGGATCGAGCTTCTGGAGGACGCCACGTGCGTATCGACAGCGTCGGAATCGTGCTGGCCGGAGGAAGGTCGTCACGGATGGCACCGCTGAACCTCGGCCCAGGCGGGAAGGCTTCGCTCGAGGTCGACGGTATGGCGTGTGTGGTACGTGTCTGCACGGCCGTGCGGACGGCGGTGGCCAGGGTGATCGTGGTGGCGGCGGAGGGCCAGCCCTTGCCGCCGCTTCCCGACGGCGTGGCGGTGGTGCGGGATACGACGCCAGACGGCGGCCCCTTGGCCGCCATTCGCGACGGCTTGGTGCATGCCGTCGCCGGCTCGACGCCTCCCCGATGGGCCTTCGTGGCTTCCTGTGATCTTCCCCATCTCTCCTCGTCGATCGTCGCTCGGCTGCTCGAGGTGGCTTCCGACACGTCGGCGGCCTTCGTGGTGCCGGTGGTGGGTGGACACCCGCAGGTACTCGGATCGGTGATGGCCTGCGACCTCCTGCCGCGAGTCGCCGCCGCTGCCGCCGCTGGCCGCGGGCCACGGGCGGTCCTGGATGATCTGGCGGCGAGCCGGCCGGATGCCGTGCGGCTCGTGCCCGAAAATGATCTCATCGACATCGATCCGGCCCTGCGGTCGTTTGACGACATCGACGTCCCGGACGATGTGGCCAGGCTGCAGCGTTTCTCAAAAATCCCGCCTTCGCGGCACTAAGCGGCCACTCCTATACTCCGCCTCATGGCGCGGCGATCACACCGTCAGGGAGCGGCACCTCGGGCCCGGCGTCGGCTCCGGTGGCTCCTTGCACTGATCGGGCTCGTCGCGGCCGTCTGGTTCGCGCCCGACGTCATCGTGCGCACCCCGCTCCGCGACAAGCCGCTGGAATGGATCTTTGCGGGGATCGATGGCAGCGTCACGAGTGCGGGCGCCACCTGGCGATGGGTCGGCGGCGTCGAGTTTCACGACGTCATGCTGCGGGATCGTGAAGGTCGTGCGGTGGCGTTGGTACGACGCATTGCTCTCGATCGGGGCATTCTCGGCCTGGCGGTTCGGCCGCAGGCGATCGGCACGGTGCGGCTCGTCGACCCGGAGGTGATCGTCGAGGTCCGGACCAACGGCAGTTCACTGGAAGACATCCTCGCGCCGTGGCTGGCGGCGGCGACGGATCCGGTGGCCCTCGAGCTCGAGGTGATCGGCGGCACGGTGGAGCTCGTCGACACCTCCCGACACGATGCGTGGCGGCTTTCCGACGTGCTGGCTGTTGGAACCCTCGCGGCCGATGGCTCGTGGTCGGGATGGACGGCGGCGGGACGACTTCGGCACTCGGAAGGAGCTCACGCTGCGGAGATCGTGACGCCGCCGCCAGCCGGCGAGGCGGATCCCTCTGGGCCTGTTCAGCTCGATCGCGCCACGATCCCGGCCGCTGCTTCGGCGATGGTGGCTCGCGACGGGGGATGGTCGATCGCGTCGCCCCCCTCGGCCGACGCCTCGGCGCGGACGTTCACCGTGGCCACGCATCGGCTTCCCCTCGGGGTCTCGAGCGTGCTGGCGACCCGCTTCGGATTGTCCCACATCCTCGACGGCATCGCCGACCTGCGGCTCGACGTGTCGGGCAGCCCCCAGGGTCGTCATCTCGAGGGCACCGCCGCCCTCGAGCAGTTCGCCGTCTGCGACGCGGCGGGGCTCGAGGAGCGCCTGGCGATCGATCGCTGCACCATTCCCTTCGACATGACGCTAGGCAGTGAACGGGTTGTCGTGAGGAGACTGGAGGCCACGTCACCGGTGGTTCGCGCGGAGGCGACTGGCAGCATCGGGCTCGCGGCGGCACAGGGAGGCTGGCTCGAAGCCGTGGTGGCCGACGACTTCAGCGGGTCGATCGACATCGATCTGGCTGCGGCCGCCACCGCGCTGCCCCACGGCATCGTGGTGCGGCGTGGTGTGCGGATCACCGGAGGAAGCCTGCGGCTGGCTGCGGCCTCTCGCGGGGATGGCGGCGACCGTGTGGTGGAGGTGAGGGCTTCCGCTGCCGATGTGGAGGCTGAGCGAGCAGGGACGGATGGGACGGAGGGCGAGCGCATTGCCTGGAAGGAGCCGCTGACCGCATGGATGACGGCCCGTCGTGGCCCTGGTGGTGGCGCGCCGCTCGTGCTCGAAGAGGCACGGATCTCGTCTTCGGCGGCCGAGATTTCAGCGTCGGGCACCCCGACCGCGATCGCGGTGCAGTGGGACGCCGATCTTGGTGCCGTGGCCGAATCCGTCGCCGCTGTTTTCGAAACGGGCGACGCAACGGTGCGCGGGCACTGCCGCGGTCGGTTCGATGCAAGCGGAGCGGGCCATGGCACCGCGGTCCAGAGCCTCGTCCTTGCGGCCAGCCTCAGCGACGTCGAGCTGACGGTGCCTGGTCGCATGACCTGGTCCGACGCGCAGCTCGCCATCGAGGCCGAGGCCGACGGGAGATTCAGCACGGGTATCGCTGCGGTGGAGCGTGCCCGCTGCGTGGTGGCCTCCGGCGACGATCGCCTCGAGGCGACCCTCGACGGCGGCGCCGTGGTCGATCTGATGGCACTCATCGGGCTGTCGACCGCGACGAACGTGCCTCGGATTCGCCCGGCCGCCAATGCGACGGATGTCACGGCGGAGTGTTCACTCGTTGGGGATCTGGCGAGGTGGTATCCGCGGCTGGCAGCGGTGGTGCCAGGCGTGGGTTCGCCTGGGCTCGAGGTGGCCGGCCGGGTGACGGCCGCCGCGACGATGTCGCCGCGCGGCGATGTCTGGCAGTGGCCGAGGGCCGGTGCCGAAATCGACAAACTCGTTGTGCGATGGAAGGGTCGGGAGATCACCGAGCCGCGGGTCGTGATCGCCACGGCCGGTCGGGCCGATGCGGTAACCGGCCAGGTTGATCTCTCTTCAGGCGAACTGCTCACGACGAGTATCTCGGTCCGCACGGTCGGCCTCTCCTGGATCCCGCCGACGACCGCGTCGACGGATCTCCTCGACAGACTGCGTGGTCGAGTGCAATGGCAGGCCGACATCGGTCGCGCCGAGCCATGGTTCGTTCCAGTCGATGCGCGTGCACGCTGGCCGGCGACAGGCCGCGCCTGGGGAACCTGCGAAATCGTCGATACGCAGGCTGGCCTCAACCTGCTGGTCGAGGCAACGGGAAGCCAGCTCGTGCTGGCCACGGCACCAGGTGGCAGGCCGGGGGAGCAGCCACGGCCGGTCTGGGGAGAGCCAAGGCTTCTTGCCACCCTCGAGGTGACCAGGCCGAGGACGGCGGCGGGAATCGAGAATGCCGTGCGGATTGACCGGCTTGCCGTCGAATCCAGCACGCTGGCGATCGCCGCATCGGGAAGGATCGACGACTGGTCCTCGCGAAGAATGCTCGATCTGGGTGGCACGGTGGCATACGACTGGCAGCAGGTGTCGCGGCTGATCGCGCCTTGGACCGGCGGTCAGGTGCAGCTGACGGGCGGGGGCGGTCGTCCCTTCGCCCTGCGCGGCCAGCTCGCCGAATCATCGCCACGGGCCGCCGAGGCTCCCCACCAGCCTGCCACGGCGGCCGTTCCGCTTCCGGAGGGATGGCTGGCCGCGACCCGCGGCGCCGACGACGAGCGTCGGCTGTCGGCGCAGGTGACGAGACCGGTCAAGGCGACGAATCCGTTGGTGGATGAACGGCTCGCATCCTTGGCGATCGACACATCCATCGGCTGGACCTCGGGAGAGATCGAGGGCGTTTCGCTCGCCGCCGGCGAGGTTGCCGCCCGGCTGCTCGAGGGGCAGCTTGCCTTCGGCCCCTTCGACCTTGCAGTCGCGGGAGGGCGGGTGCGCGGGGCTCCCTGGATTCGGTTCGTGCCATGGCCCGGCGAACTGGTCATTCCACCGGGCAGGCTCGTCGAGCGGGTTGCGATCTCGGGGCCAGTGAGCCGAAGGATTGCCGTGGCCCTGTCGCCGCTTCTCGGTCGGGCCGCCCAGGCAAGCGGCGTGATGAGCATCGACCTTGCCGGTGCGAGGCTCCCCATGGGGGATGCCCTCGGCGGGGAACTGGCGGGTCAGGTGCTGTTTGAAAACTTCGAGGTCATGCCGGCGGCCGAAACCCAGCCGCTCGCCAACCTTCTGGTGAAGCTTCAGAGCGTCGTCGATCCGCGATTCGCCTTCGGCGACAAGGCAGTGCTGCTGCGGGTGCGTCCCGATCCGATCCGCGTGCAGCTGGCGGGCCGGAGGATCTACCACGAGGGGCTGGTGATGGATTCGGGACAGCTCGTGGTGCGATCCCAAGGAAGCGCCGGTGAGGATGGAACGCTCGACATGCAACTGGAGGTGGCCTTCCGGGGCGATCTGGTGGGCCAGACGCCGGTGATCGGACAGCTTTTCCGAACGCCGCTCATCGTGCCGCTCAAGGGCACGGTCTCGAGGCCCCAGTTCGATGCTGCTGCGATGGATCGCATCCTCGGCCGGATTGTTGAAAACACCGCCGAGGCCGTGGTTCGCGACGGCATCGGTCGTGGGCTCGAAGCGATCTTCCGTCCATCGCAGGCAACCGAGCCCGCCGTGCCCGCCGCACCGCCGCTCACGCTGCCGGCCCAGCGGTAGTCAGGCCTGGTGCGGCCGCCGAAGGCGGCGATCCATGGCGGCGATGAGTCGCTCAAGCCGGCGGCGATAGGAGAAGTGTTCAACCTCCAGGGCGTGTCGCGGCGTGTCGAGGTAGCGGATGGACCGAGGTGGATCGGGCCTTTGGCGGATGGCATAGAGCCAGGCGGCAGCCCGCGGGGAGACGCGGCCCGCCAGTGCCATGCGGGCGACAAGGGTGGCCTGGAGATCGGTGATCCCCCACTGGCCGCTATCGGGTTGGATCAGGCCGACGACGGCCAGGTCGTCGCGGGTGCGATGGAACAGGTGGAGGGAGAGGTCGGGGACACCTTCCGGCTCCCTTGCGGCGAGGTGTCGCGCGTCGATGAACGGGTGGCTGATGCGATAGCCCGTCGCACAGATGACGAGATCGATCTCGGCCCGGCGGCCACCCTGAAACTCGACCGTCCGGCCGTCGAATCGGACAACGTCGCCCGTCGGTTCGATCTGACCGGTGTCGATCAACGACAACAGGTCGGAGTTGATGACAGGATGCGTCTCGAACAGCCGGTGATCGGGGCGGGGCAGGCCGTGTCGCCAGGGCAGGCCGATCGTGCGATCGATCATGCCGAGCCCCACGAGCCTCCGCAGCCATGCCGGTGCGTTCATCCGCAAAAGTCTTTCGCCGCGGAGGTCAGCCGGCCGGCCATACACTTCGCGGGGCACGACGTGGTAGCCGCGGCGGGTCGAATGGAGCGTGCGGGCGGCGTGTCGACTGCACTCCACGACGATGTCACATCCCGAGTTGCCTCCCCCGATCACCAGCACGCGGCGACCGGCGATGGTCACGGGGTGCGTCGGCGACTTGTAGTCGGCAGCATGGATCATGTCGCCCGAGAATGATCCCTCGATCGATGGCCAGCGTGGAACGTGGTTGTGGCCGCTGGCGATGACCACGCCTCCATACCGGCGGGCTGATCCGTCGGCGACCTGCACGGTCCAGCCGCCGGTCTCTTCAGGCTCCATCCGGTCCACCGTGGTGCGGTACCGGATGTGCGGCTCGAGCTGGAAGGCTCGGGCATAGGACCTCAGGTAGTCGAGGCACTGGCGGTGATCGGGATAGGCAGGAAACGCCTTCGGCATCGGGAAGTCGGTGAACTCGGTGAGCGACTTAGAACTGATCAGCCGAGTCGAGGCGAAGACTCTCGACGTGGCGGCCCCGAAATACCAGTTGCCGCCGCAACCATCTTCGCGCTCGAGGCACTCGGCCTCGATCCCGACTTCACGAAGCCGCCTGAGGGCGGCCAGCCCCGAGGGGCCGGCGCCGATCACGCACCAGGGGAGGCGTTTAGCGTCGGCAGGTGATGATGGCATCGGCAAGGTGGTCGAGGTCGGTGTCGGAATGGAGCCACGACAGGCTGGCACGCACGAGGCTGCGGCCCTGAGGCACGCTCGGCGGCCTGATCGCCGGAACGAACAAGCCTCGCGTGGCGAGGTGTGCCGAGAGGCCGACGGCCGCCTCGGCTGTGCCGGCGACGATGGGAACGATCTGCGCCGCCGCGGCCGAGATGTCGATGCCGGCCGTCAGCAGACGATCGCGAAGCACGGCCGCGCGGCCGAGGAGTTCCTGCCGTCGGTGGGGCTCGGCGGCGATGAGTTCGATTGCCCGCGTGGCGGCCGCCGCCACGGCTGGTGGATGGGCCGTTGAAAAGATCCATCCACGCGCGGCGTGCCGGAGCCACTCGATGAGATCGGGATGGCCTGCCACGAATCCGCCGGCCGCACCGATCGCCTTGGAAAGGGTGCCGGTGCGGATGTGGACCCCGTGCTCGCACCCCGTCAGTTCCACGAGCCCGCTGCCTCGTTTCCCGAAGACACCGGTGGCATGAGCCTCGTCGGCCATGAGCATCGCCCCATGGCGACGGGCGACCTCGCACAGGTCGACGAGTGGCGCGATCGTGCCATCCATCGAGAAGAGTGTGTCGGTGACGATCAGTCGTCGACGTCGGCCACGGGCAGCGGCGAGGTGCGCCTCGAGCGCCGCGGCATCGCGGTGCGGGTAGATGACCACGTCGGCGCGCGAGAGCCGACAGCCGTCGATGATGCTCGCGTGGTTTCGTTCATCGCTGGCGATGAGATCACCTGGCCCGACGAGGGCGGCGATCGTGGCCGAGTTGGCGGCGAAGCCACTGGGAAAGGCGACGGATGCCGGCACGTCGAGGAGTTGATTGATCGCGTGTTCGAGCCGCTCGTGGGCCTGGGAGTGGCCGCTGACCAGCGGGCTCGCTCCGGCGCCGAAGCCTTCGGAGCAGGCGGCCTTCGAGGCGGCTTTCGTCAGGCGCACATCGCCGGCGTAGCCAAGGTAGTCGTTGGATCCGAAGTTGATGAGCGACCGTCCGTCGAGTTCGACCGTGCCTCCCTGGCGACCCGAGCGGATCCTGTGCGGGCGCCGGAGGCCGTCGGCCGTGAGGTGGTCAAGGGCCTCGGAGACCCAGGCCAGTGGCTCCGGCAACGGCTGGACCGGCCTTGGCGGAGGGTGGGCGACGGGATCGGTGCGGCAGGTCATGTCGGCATTATGCCGGTTTGGCGGGCCGCTTGGAGCCGAGTGCGACGACCGTGCGAAACTGCATCGCTGTCACCGGGTGAACCGACAGCCGGCTGCCCCGGCGCAGGAGTTCCATGTCCGCGAGGGCCTTCACGTGGCGAAGTTCCTCGAGGGGAATCTCCCTCGGAAGGATGTTGACGAGTTTGACGTCGACCATCGACCAGATGGGGTTGTCGGGTGACGCCTTCGGGTCGTGATAGTCGCTGGTGGGATCCCAGGCCAGGTGATCGGGATAGGCCTCGCGGACGACCTCCACCACGCCGGCCACCGCGGACGGTTCGGCATTGGAGTGGTAGTAAAGGCAGCGATCGCCCTTCTTCATCGCCCGGAGAAAGTTTCGGGCCTGATAGTTGCGAACGCCCTCCCAGTGGGTCGTCTTTCGTGGGGCGGCGGCGAGGTCGTGAATGGAGAAGACATCGGGTTCGCTCTTGATCAGCCAAAACGCCATGGAAAGCCTCGAAGGAGAAGTGGGCACACCCGTCGGTCGTCAGTGTCGGCCTCCGGGAAGAAGGTGTCTACCGTCGTGGAGCCGGGGGCGACGGGATGGCCGCCGCGTGCCGGAACGCAGGCGGCGGGCCGGGCGACCCTGTTCGCCCGACCCGCCGCACCTTTGCTCAGCCGTCCGGCGGCACGCCGCCGGATGAAGGATCAGCAGCCCTTCTTGCAGCCGCGGAGGCAGCCCTTCTTGCAGCCGTCGTCGCAGCATCCGTTGCCGCAACCACAGGCGTCACAAGCCGGAACCTGCTCCTCGACGCACTTCTTCACCTTCACGCAGACCTGCTTCGTGACCTTCTTTGGCACGCGCACCACGTACGACTCGGTCTTCGTCTCGCAGACGGTGTCGCAGGCACACACGTTGTAGGTCGAAGTCTTCTGCACGGGCACCATGACCGTGTAGTCGACTTCGCGGGTCCGCTTCTCGGGGCAGCACTTGTTCACCGTGATCTCGCGGGTGCGAGTCTCACAGCGGCACTTGTTGACGCACACCGTCTTGGTCCGGGTTTCCGGAACCATCTTGGTGACGCAGTAGGTGCCCGAACGCTCCTCGCACCGCGACTTGGCCACGCAGATGGTCTTGGTCCGGGTTTCCGGAACCATCTTCGTGACGCAGTAGGTGCGAGTCCGCTCCTCGCAGCGGCTCTTACGGACGCACACCGTCCGCGACCGCTCCTCACAGCGGAACTTCTTCACGCAGTAGGTGTAGGGCACCTGCTCGCACTCGGTCTTCCACGTGGTGACCTCGATCTCCTTGGTCTCGCACGTGGGGACCCACTTCCGGCAGCAGACGACCTTCGGGCAGCAGGGATTGCCGGCGGCGTCATACTTGCCGTTCGCCGAAATCTCCTTCGCCTCGGTCACCCAGTGACCGCCACGGCAGGTGACCGTCTTGGTGCCCTTCACCGGCACGCGACGCGACACCGTCCGGGAACCCGTCATCTCCTCCGTGTAGGGCACCCGCACCGTGTAGGACTGCTGGATCTCCTCGGTGTACGGAACGTTCACCTTGTAGGTGGCCGTCCGCTCTTCCTTGACCGGCACCATCACCGTGTAGCTCTTCTCGAGCTGCTCGGTGTAGGGCACGTTCACCTTCCACGTTCTGGTCCGCTCTTCCTTGACCGGCACCATCACCGTATAGCTCTTCTCGAGCTGCTCGGTGTAGGGCACGTTCACCTTGTACTCGACCGTCCTGGTCTCGGGCACGTTGACGTTGACGGTGTATTCCACCGTCTTCGTTCGGTGTTCGGGAACCATCACGGTGTAGTTCCGGGTCTTCTCCTCGATCCTCGGAACCTTCTTCTTCACCTGGAACGAACGCTCGCGGACCTCGGTGGTCCACTCGGTGCATTCCACGTCCCGAATCTCCGGGACCATCACCCATCGCTTCACCGTCTTCGTGCACGCGCCACTGGCCGGAGCATCCTCGCTCGCCGCGGCGGCCACGGAGCCGTCAGCCGGAGTGGGCGCAGCAGGAACCGCATCGGCGCCGCGGGCGAAGCTGCCCACGCACACGCCGGCGGCAGCCGCCCACGGCAGGAAACTGAATGTCAGACGCTTCTTCACGGAAACCTCCAGAGGGAAAGGAACTGTTCTTCACGTTTCGCGAAACAGGCCCGCACGGCCTCACGGGAAGAGGCCACCCCCAGTGGTGGCGTTCGACGCAGGACGGGCGGGCGAGGTGACGGCATTCCGGACGTTGGCGGACCCGGTACGTAGGGACACCGCAAACAGCCCGGCTTGCGCTGCCGGCAAACCTCACGCAGAAGATCGATCTTTCGCGACCGGAAAACTCAATGGTCGTGATCGTTTTCACACTGTGACGGTCGTGCCGGCGGTGCGGCATCGGGATCAGGGCCCGAGGCCATCGGCCCTCCCTCACAGCAGGTTTCCAGAATGGCTCCGCATTGTCGGCAGACGAGTTTGGCGCGGATCTCGTGAGTCTCACCGGCGCAGATCGGGCAGCGGCAGGAACTCATGCGGATGGCCTTCCCTGTGGCGTACGAATGCGGACGAACGTGGATCAGCCCACGATGATGACGATCAGTTCCTTCGGGCCGTGAGCCCCGAGCACCAGGATTCGCTCGATGTCGCCTGTGCGGCTCGGTCCGGTGATGAACGACACCATGCTCGGCATGCGGCCGGCATGCCGCTCACGCATCTGGTCGAGCGCGTCGGCGAGGGTGCCGACGACACGGTCGATGGGAACCAGGACCACGTGCACATGCGGCAGAATCGAAAGGCCACGGCCGCCGCAGGTAGCGCTCGACACGACGATCGAACCGGTTTGGGCCACGGCGGCATCGCAGGTGGTGATCCCGGCATCACACGCTTCGAGCCTGTTCTTCTCGAAGCCCGACTCATCGACGCGATGGGATTCGCAGGGCAAGCGCGAGGCCACCGGTGCCACCGCGGGATGATCGTGCCAGGCCACCTGTTTCCAGCCGCGGTCGCGGGCCATGGTGGCCACGAGGTCAGCCGCCGCTTCGAGGTCGAGGGTGCAGTGCACCTGTGCCCGGAGCTTTTCGAGGTTGCCGATCAGGATTCCCACCTGCTCGCCGAGCGTCTCCCCGCCGTCGGGCAGCCATGGACGGGCCGCCTCGGCCGGAAGAATCGTGAGGCCACCAGGGCCCGCGGCAGCCGCAGAGACGGCCGCCTGCGACCGCATGTGGGGCAGCGGTGCGACCGAGCGGAGGGCCTCGCGAACCCTCCCGAGGATCACGTCACGGGCGGATGGCGGCGGGTTGGAACGGCTCATGCTTTCGCCTTCCACTGGGCCCGGAAGCTTTGTGCCGGAGCCGGGGGCAGATCGCGGGTGGCGAGCCACGCCCGGAGCAACGGCAGCCGAAGCCGCTTTGCCAGCCAGAGCGTGTGACGGAACATGGCCCCGCCGGCGGCGAAGAGCCACGGACGGCGTGCGACCGCCACAAAGAGACGGTGTCCGAGCCGCTCGAGACGGCTGGGGGTCGTTCGGGCGGCATTGCGACGGTTGTGGAGCAGGTGGTGGTGAATGTCGATCCGCACCGGGCAGGCGTCGGTGCAGGCTCCGCACAGCGAACTGGCGCCGGAGAGATGATTCCAGTCGGCGAGGCCGCGCAGGTGGGGGGTGATCACCGACCCGATCGGTCCCTGGTAGGTGGTGCCGTAGGTGAAGCCGCCGACATTTTTGAAGATCGGGCAGACATTGAGACACGCTCCACAGCGGATGCAATGGAGGGCGTCGCGTTGCTCTGGATCGGCGAGAAGTGCCGTGCGCGAGTTGTCGAGAAGCACGACGTGCATTTCCTCCGGGCCGTCGGGCTCGCCTGGCTGCCGGGGGCCGGAGTAGAGGGTGTTGTAGCAGGTGAGCGGCTGGCCGGCTCCGGCGGTCGCGAGCATCGGCAGTAGGACCGAGAGGTCGTCGAGGTTGGCCACGACCTTCTCAATCCCGACGAGGGCGATGTGAACCCGTGGCAGTGCGGCCGTGAGGCGGGCGTTGCCCTCGTTTTCCGTGATCGAGATCTGCCCCGTCTCGGCCACGAGGAAGTTGCCGCCGGTGATGCCCACGTCGGCGTCGACGTAGAGCCGGCGCATGTGCCGGCGGGCGATCATCGTCAACTCCTCCGGGCTGTCGGTGGGGGGTGAGCCGAGGTGCCGGCCGAAGAGGTCGCTGATCTCGTCGCGACGGACGTGCATGCAGGGAAAAACGAAGTGGTAGGGAGGCTCACCGCGGAGCTGCTGGATGAACTCGCCGAGATCGCTCTCCACGACGCCATAGCCGTCGCGTTCCATGGCGGCGTTGAGATGAATCTCCTCGCTCGTCATGCACTTGCTCTTGATCACGGCCTTGGCCTTGGCGGCCTTCAGGAGCTCGAGCACGATTCCCCGTGCCTCATCGGCATCGCGTGCCCAATGCACCGTTCCGCCGTTGGCTTCAAAGGCGGCGACAAACTGCGGAAGCAGCACGTCGAGTCGATTGACGGCTGACCATTTGGCGAGGCTGGCGGCGTCGCGGGCCTGTTCCCAGTCGCGGTAGCGGGCCTTCTGGGTGTCGCGGCTCGTGTAGTAGCCGCCGA
>JAFMIU010000161.1 GCA_017853835.1 Pirellulales bacterium
CACTCGATCGGCACGATGGGGCCGGAGGGGCGTGGCATCTGTGACTTCTTCGGCGTCGATGCCCGCGAGGGTGACCTCTGGATGGGCACGATCAGCAAGGCGCTGGGAGCCCAGGGAGGCTATCTCGCCGGACCCGAGCGCCTGATTCGCTACCTCGGTCACACCACGCCGTCGTTCGTGTTCTCCACGGCCTGCTCGCCGGCCAATGCTGCGGCCGCCTTGGAGGCGATCCGTGTGATCCGCCGCGAGCCCTGGCGGCTGGCCCGACTGCGGGAGCGATCCGACCTCTTCCTCAAACTGGCCAATGACATCGGCCTCGACACCGGCGAGAGCAGTGACACGCCGGTGATCCCGGTGATCCTGGGCAGTTCGCAGCGTGCCATGCTGGTGTCGCAGCGGCTGCTGGAGGAAGGCATCAACGCCCGCCCGATCCTGTATCCGGCCGTGCGAGAGGCGGCGGCACGGGTGCGGTTCTTCATCACGAGCGAGCACACCGAGGAACAGATCGTGCACACGGTGGAAACCCTCGCCCGCGTCGTCGCCGAAACGGCCGGCTAGTCGTCGCCGAAGACGCCGTCGCGGAAGGTCGGCCAGTGCCGCCGGACGATGCCGTCGGTGACGACGAGGAGCGCCGGCAGGAAGACCAGTTCGGCGACCGTGGCCGCCGTCACCGCGGCGCAGGCCAGCACGCCGAAGGATGCCAGTGACGGCACGCTGCTCGCCATGACCGTGGCGAACCCGACGGTCAGGACGGTGCCACCGATGATCACGGCGTTGCCGGTTTCGGTGACGGCACGACGGATCCGGCTGGCCATGGAGAGCCCTTCGCGTCGGTGGCGCGAAAGAGCGGCCAGCACATGCACCGTGTCGTCGACGGCGAGACCGAGGCAGACGTTGAAGACGATCACCGATGCCGGGTTGAGCGACCCTCCGGTCAGCACGAGCGACGAGGCGATGACCGCCAGGGGAAACACGTTGGGCAGCAGGCTCACGAGACCGGCCAACGGCGAACGAAACGCCACGGCGAGGATTCCCCCGATCACGAGCACCTCGAGCAGCAGGCTCGAGCCGAGGTCGCGAACGAGCTGGCGGATGTTGCGGGCCGACACCACCGACATCCCGGCGAGGCGAAACGACCATCCTGGGTTTTGGCTCTCCAGGGCGGCGAGCGAGGTGTCGATCCGATCATAGATCGCTTCCAGGGCCTGGGAGCCGAGGTCGGGAACCCGTGCCCGCACGATCGCGATCTGGGCATCCGGTGCCACGAGGTCGCTGACGCTGCCGGCATCGAGCCGTCGCCGAGCACGCGGTGGCAGGCTCGCCGCCACCGTCGAGAGCGAGATCGGCCGCGATAGGGCCGCCTCGCGCCCGATCGCCTCCTCCGTGCGGGCGAGTGCCTCGAGCACCCGCGGATCGTGCCAGTCGATGTCGGCGGGCCACCCCACCGCCACGTCGATCCCCATCGCCCCCCCAAACTCCTCGTCGAGGCGGCTGAGCGCCCTGGCCGCACCGGCATTCCGCGGAAGGGAGTCGATGATGCGGTTGTCGGCATCGAGCCGGGCGCCGGTTCCCGCCATGACGAGCGTGAGGCAGCAGGCAGCCGCGGCGAACGGGCGGGCGTGGCGCACCGAGAGGGTCGCCAGCAGCGCCGCCGCCCTGCTGGCGAGCCGCGAGGACCGTCCCAGCCGAAGCCCGCTGAAGAAAGGCATGGAGGCGAGCAGGGGGGTGAGCAGCGTCACCGCGAGAAAACTGGCCAACGCGCCGATGGCCGCGGCGATTCCAAAGCTTCGAACCGCCTCGATGCGGGCCACGGCGAGCGATGCAAATCCGATCGCCGTGACGATGCTGGTGAGGCCACATGCCGCACCGATCCGGTTCACCGCCCCCGTGGAGGCGGCCAGAGGATCGAGGCCGCGGCGGACGCTGCGGCGCATGTCCTCGATGAAGTGGATCGAGTCACACGTGCCCACCACGAGGGCCAGCGACGGCACCACGCTCGTGAGGATCGTGACGGGGGCGCCGAGGAGGCCGAGGGTGCCCAAGGCCCAGACGGCCCCCACGAACGGTGGCACGCAGGCGACGATGGTCGATCGCAGGCTTCGGGCCACCGCTGCCGAGAGGATCACGGCGAGCGATAGCCCAATGGAGTTGAACAGCACCATGTCACGACGGAGGGCACGGGTGGCCTGCTCGCGAAGGGCCGGCATCCCCGTCAGTTCGGCCACGAGGGGCGAGGTTTCAGTCACAGTCGTGGCCAGCACATCTTCGATGCGGCCCACCACCTCCGAGGATCGAGGAGGACGGTCGGCATCGGCGGCAAGGTGCACCAGCAGGAGCGACGACGTGGCGTCGGCGGAAAGGAGCTGGCCGGCCACCAGGGGATGGCGTTCTGCCCGCGCCTTCGATTCCGCCCGCGACGTCGCATCGAGTGGCTCGGCGTGTCTGGGGATGACCGGCAGAATCGCCCCCGCGGCACCCTCCCGGCGGACATCGAAAATGCTCCGAACGCCCGAAACGCCGTCGATCGCTCGCAGCCGATCCGCAAGGGTCTTGAGGGTTTCAAGGGGACCGGCATCGAACATGTCACCCGACCGGGCAGTGGCCCGAACGATGCAGTCGCGATCGGGGGGGCCAAACACGGCGGCCAACTCGTCGATCAGCGCAAAATCCGCGCTCGAATCACGAACCATCGACCGAAGATCGTCGTCCATGCGGAGTCGCGACAAGCCAACGCCGGCCACCGCCGTGAGGATCGCGACCGCGATCCAGCCCGCCCGATGCCACTGCCGCGGCGGCGTCACGCCTCGGGCTGCTCGTCCACGAGGTGCCGCTCGGCGGGATCGACAATCCAGCCTCGGCACGCTTCCGATCCGCACCGGCACGGGATCGCCGCGTCGGCCGGCCAACTGTAGTCGATCAGGAGTTGTTCGCCCGTTTCGATCGGGCGGATCGTCTGCACCCAAAGCCGCTCTTCCTCGACCTCACCCGGTTCCACCTCCCAATAGAAGAGTTCGCAGTTGGGCTCGCAACTGTGATTCATGAAACGGAACGGCGAGGCCGGATCGAGGAGCCGGCCGCCGGGCAGTTCCATGACATAGCTGGAGTCTTCCGGGTGGTCGTCCAGGATCTGACCGGTCACCTCTCCGAGTACCACGCCGGAGGCGATCCGTCGGCGGGCGAACACACCCTTTCCCACGGGCGTTTCGTCGATTCGGAGGAGGCGGCTCAGGCGGGAAGGGCGGGCGGGGGCGGACGACATCGTCCGGGCATGATCCGTGGGCATGAAATGGGACGCAGGGGGAAAGGCGGGAGGGGCCGAAGGCGTTGCGGTGACGACGCAGGCGTCGAACTCTACCGATCGGGCGGTGAAAGGGTCAATGGCCCCCGTGGAGAAGGCAGCACGGCATGACCCTGTCTGGACTGTCAGCGGCACGCGGAGTCAGGCGAGTTCGTCTCGAACCCGTTCGAGGAGTTTCTTCGTGGCCAGAATCCCCTCCGGTTCGGGCAGTTGTTTCCCCTCGTATTCGATGCCCACCCAGCCATGATAGCCGGCATCGAGCACGATTTTCATCATGCGGCGGAAGTCGGTCCGCACCTCGTTGCCGTCCGCGTCGAACTCGTGGCTCTTCGCGCTCACGCCCTTCGCAAATGGCATCAGCTCCTCGACGCCCCGATAGCGGTCGTAGTCATAAAAGTTGCCGAAGTCGGGAAGCGTGCCGCAGGAGGG